>DAIMYL010000017.1:0-12579 GCA_036734505.1 Steroidobacteraceae bacterium
CGGAGTCGATGGGCGCGCTCACCATGCCGGTGCGCGAGAAGCTCGACAACCTCGTGTTCGTGATCAACTGCAACCTGCAGCGCCTCGACGGTCCGGTGCGCGGCAACGGCAAGATCATCCAGGAGCTCGAAGCCGCGTTCCTCGGCGCCGGTTGGAACGTCATCAAGGTGCTCTGGGGCTCGCGTTGGGACCCCCTGCTCGCCAAGGACAACCAGGGCCAGCTGCGCCGCGTCATGGAGGAGTGCGTCGACGGCGAGTACCAGAACTTCAAGGCCAAGGGCGGCGCCTACACCCGCGAGAACTTCTTCGGCAAGTACCCCGAGCTCAAGGCGATGGTCGCCAACATGTCGGACGAGGAGATCTGGCGCCTCAACCGCGGCGGCCACGACGCGCGCAAGGTCTACGCGGCCTATGCGGCGGCGAGCGCGCACCGCGGCCAACCGACCGTCATCCTCGCCAAGACCGTCAAAGGTTTCGGCATGGGCAAGGCGGGCGAGGGGCAGATGGTCACCCATCAACAGAAGAAGCTGTCCGACGACGACCTGCGCGCCTTCCGCGACCGCTTCAACATCCCGGTCTCGGACGAGGAGATCGCGCGGCTGCCGTTCAGCAAGCCCGCCGAGGACAGCGCCGAGCTCGACTACCTTCGTTCGCGCCGCAAGGCGCTGGGCGGCTTCCTGCCGGCACGCCGCCGCGAGGCGCCGCCGCTCGCCATCCCCGCGCTCGACGCCTTCAAGCCGCTGCTGGAGTCGAGCGAGGGCCGTGAGATCTCGACCACCATGGCCTTCGTGCGCATGCTGACGACGCTGCTGAAGGACAAGCAGGTCGGCAAGCACATCGTGCCCATCGTCCCGGACGAGGCGCGCACCTTCGGCATGGAGGGCTTGTTCCGGCAGGTAGGCATCTACTCGTCGGTGGGCCAGCTCTATGTGCCGCAGGACGCCGACCAGCTGATGTCCTACCGCGAGGACAAGAAGGGCCAGATCCTGGAGGAGGGCATCAACGAGGCCGGTGCGCTGTGCTCGTGGATGGCGGCCGGCAGCGCGTACTCGAACCACGGCGTCCACATGGTGCCGTTCTACATCTTCTACTCGATGTTCGGCTTCCAGCGCGTCGGCGATTTCATCTGGGCGGCCGGCGATCTGCAGACCCGCGGGTTCCTGATGGGCGCGACCGCGGGGCGCACCACCCTCGCGGGCGAGGGCCTGCAGCACCAGGACGGCCACAGCCAGCTGCTGGCGACGATGGTGCCCAACTGCCGCGCCTACGACCCCGCGTACGCCTATGAGCTCGCCGTGATCGTGCAGGACGGCCTGCGCCGCATGTACGCCGAAGGCGAGAACATCTTCTACTACGTCACGGTGATGAACGAGAACTACGCCATGCCGGCGATGCCGGCGGGCGCGGAGGAGGGCATCCTCAAGGGCATCTACTCGCTGCCGTCCACCACGGCCGCCAAGGCCGACGCGACGCTGATCGGTTCGGGCACCATCCTGCGCGAGGTGATCGCGGCCGCCGAGATGCTGCGGCAGGACCACGGCGTGCACTGCGAGGTCATGTCGGCGACCAGTTTCAGCGAACTGCGCCGCGACGCGCTCGACTGCGAGCGCTGGAACCTGCTCAACCCGACCAGCACGCCGCGCGTGCCGTTCGTCTCGCGCGCCCTCACCGGTCGCGAGGGGCCGTTCATCGCGGCCACGGACTACGTACGCAATGTCCCGGAGCAGATCCGGCAGTGGGTCCCCGGGCGGTTCGAGGTGCTCGGCACCGACGGCTACGGCCGCTCCGATGCCCGCGCAGCGCTGCGTCACCATTTCGAGGTCGACCGCCGCTTCATCGTGCTCGCCACGCTGCGTGCGCTGGTGGCGGAAGGGCGCATGCCCGCCTCGCGCCTCGAGGGCGTGGTGACCGCGCTCGGCATCGATCCCGACAAACCCAATCCGCTGAACGCCTGACGGAGCGCCCCCTTGGCCCTGAAAGAGATACGCGTCCCCGACCTCGGCAGCTTCAAGGATGTCGCGGTCATCGAGTTGTTGGTCGCTGCCGGAGACCGGCTCGAGCTCGAGTCGTCCATCGCCACGCTCGAGACCGAAAAGGCGACCATGGATGTGCCGTCACCTGCGGCGGGGGTCGTCAAGACCCTGCACATCAGCCGCGGCATGACGGTGAATTCGGGCGATCTTGTCGCGACCATCGAGGCGGACGAGACGGAGTCGAAGCCCGCGACGACCGCCGCTGCGCCGGTCGTGCCGGCACCGGCCGCGCCTGTCACCGCGGCCAAGCCGGTCGCCGCTCCGGCGGCCGTCGTCATCGCGTCGGCTGCGGTGCCGCAGGCTATCCCGGGAGCGCGCGCGGACCTCGCCCCGATCCAGGAAGCCGGTTTCTCGCGCGCCCACGCCGGGCCCTCGGTGCGTCGGCTGGCGCGTGAGCTCGGTGTCGACCTCGCGCGCGTCACCGGCACGGGCGTGAAGGGTCGCATCAGCCACGAGGATGTGAAGGCCTGGGTGAAGCAGGCGCTCTCCGGGGCCCTCGCGCCCGCCGCGCCTGCTTTGCCGAAGCTGCCCGTGGTCGACCATGCGGCGTTCGGTCCGGTCGAGACCAAGCCGCTGTCGCGTGTGCAGCGCATCTCCGGTCCGCGCCTGCAGGCGTCGTGGATCAACATCCCGCATGTCACCCAGTTCGACGAGGCCGATGTCACGGCGCTCGAGGCGCTGCGCGGCTCGCTCAAGGGCGAGGCCGCCGCGCAGGGCGTGAAACTCACGCCGCTCGCGTTCATCGTCGCCGCCTGCGTGCGGGCGCTCGCAGAGTTCCCGACCTTCAACGCCTCGCTCGACGAGTCCGGGCAGAACCTCGTCCTCAAGAAGTATCTCCATCTCGGCTTCGCCGCCGACACGCCGCAGGGCCTCCTGGTGCCGGTGATCCGCGATGCCGACCGGAAGGACATCTTCGGCATCGCGCGCGATCTCGGCGCGCTCTCCGAGCGCGCCCGCGCCGGCAAGCTCAGCGGCACCGACATGCAGGGAGGCTGTTTCACGGTGTCGAGCCTCGGCGGCATCGGCGGCACCGCGTTCACGCCCATCATCAACCCGCCCGAGGTCGCGATCCTCGGCGTGTCGCGGTCGACGATGCGGCCGGTGTGGCGCGATGGCGCGTTCGCGCCGCGCCTGATGCTGCCGCTGTCGCTGTCCTATGACCACCGTGTCATCGACGGCGCCACCGGCGTGCGCTTCACCACTTGGCTTGCCGAGCGCCTCGCCCAGCCCGAGTCGCTGGTCGGCGCCCTGCGTCCCTGAGGCCCGCATGCAGCCGGAAGACATCAAGGTCCCCGATCTCGGCAGCTTCACCGGCGTCTCGGTGATCGAGGTGCTGGTCAAGGCGGGCGACAGCGTGGAGGCGGAGACCCCGTTGCTCACGCTCGAGACCGACAAGGCGACGATGGATGTGCCCTCACCGAAGGCCGGCACCATCGATGCGGTGCTGGTCGCACGCGGCGACAAGGTCTCCACCGGCAGCGTGATCGCGCGCTTGATCCCTGCCGCGTCGGCGGCGAAGGAAGCGACCGTTGCCGCACCGCAGACGGCCCCTGCGGCGCCGGTCGTCGCTGCGCAGCCGTCGGCGCCCGCCGTTTCCGCCCCGAAGCCAGCGACGGCGCCTGCCGCGCCCGTGGCGTCGCCTCCGCCTTCGATCGAGCGCGGCCCCGTGCCCGGCACCGATCGTCATGCGCCGGTATTGGTCCTCGGCGCGGGTCCGGGCGGATACACGGCTGCGTTCCGCGCCGCCGACCTCGGTCTCGAGGTGGTGCTGGTCGAACGCTGGCCCAGCTTGGGCGGTGTTTGCCTCAATGTCGGTTGCATCCCCTCGAAGGCGCTGCTGCACGCCGCGCGCGTCATCGACGAGGCGGAGTCCATGGCGGAGCACGGCATCCGCTTCGGCGCGCCGCAGATCGACATCGACAAGCTGCGCGCCTGGAAGTCGGGCGTCGTCGGCAAGCTCACCGGCGGACTGAACGCGTTGGCGCGCCAGCGCAAGGTGACGGTGGTCCACGGTGATGGCCGTTTCGTCGCGCCGCGCGTGCTCGAGGTCGAGGGCAAGGATGGCGTGCAACGGATCGGTTTCGACCACTGCATCATCGCCGCGGGGTCCGAGCCGGTGAAGCTGCCCTTCGTGCCGGACGATCCGCGCGTGATGGATTCCACCGGTGCGCTGGACCTCAAGGACCTGCCGAAGCGTCTGTTGGTGATCGGCGGCGGCATCATCGGGCTCGAGATGGGCTGCGTCTACGACGCGCTCGGCGCCGAGGTCAGCGTGGTCGAGCTCATGGACCAGCTGATGCCGGGCGCCGATGCCGACCTCGTGCGCCCGCTGGAGAAACGCCTGCGCAAGCGCTTCGAGGCGGTGATGCTGCGCACCAAGGTCAAGGCCGTGGAGGCGCTGCCCGAGGGCCTGCGCGTCACCTTCGAAGGCGAGGGCGCGCCCGCGCCGCAGGTCTACGACCGCGTGCTCGTGGCCGTGGGACGCAAGCCGAACGGCGCGCTGATCGGCGCGGAGGCGGCGGGTCTGTCCGTCGATCCGCGCGGCTTCATCGCCGTCGACAAGCAGATGCGCACCGCCGTCCCGCACCTGTTCGCCATCGGCGACATCGTCGGACAGCCCATGCTCGCCCACAAGGCGACGCACGAGGGCAAGGTCGCGGCCGAGGTCATCGCGGGCGAGAAACGCGCCTTCGATGCGCGCGTCATCCCGTCGGTGGCGTACACCGACCCCGAGGTGGCCTGGGTGGGGCTCACCGAGACCGAGGCCAAGGCCAAGGGCATCGCCTACGAGAAAGGCATGTTCCCGTGGGCGGCGAGCGGTCGCTCGCTCGCGCAGGGGCGCGACGAGGGCTTCACCAAGCTGCTGTTCGATCCGACGACGCACCGCGTGCTCGGCGGTGGTCTGGTCGGTCCGAACGCGGGCGAACTCGTCGGCGAGATCGCGCTCGCGATCGAGATGGGCGCCGATGCGGCGGACATCGGCCTCACCATCCACCCGCACCCGACGCTCTCGGAGTCGATCGCGATGTCGGCCGAGGCCTTCGAAGGCACGCTCACCGACCTCTACATCCCGAAACGCAGGTGAGCCACCCGCCCGTGGACGGTGCCGTCGGCACCGCGCCGGCCGTCCCTCAGCCGAGGCGCCGCAGGTCCTCGAGGTAGGCGCGCTCGTCGGGCAGTCGGCCGGCGCGCTGCGCTTCCCACAGCGCCTTCCCGAGCGCTTCCATCATCCGGTGTTCGGCATCCATCCTGCCGTGCCGCGCCGCCAGACGCGTGTGCAGCGCGGCGATGCCCGCGGGGCGATCGGTGCCGACCTGTTCGCGCAGCGCGAGGTGCATCGAGAGATGCAGGAAGGGGTTGGTCACGCCGCCCTCCGGCGTGAACTGCGCGTGCAGCGCCTCGTCGCCGCGTTCGAGCCAGGCGTGGTACTCGGGATGCTCGCGGATCACATCGATCAACTGCGCCTCGAGCGGTGACACGGGCAGGCCGTCCCGGCCGCGCCGCCAGGCGTCGAGCCAGGTGCGGCGCATGTCATCGCGTGACTGGCCGAACAGCGCGCTCATGCGTCGGCCCGGGTCTTGCCGCGCCACGCGCAGAGGTCGGCGATGGGGCAGGACGGGCAGGCAGGCTTGATCGCCTTGCAGGTGTAGCGGCCGTGCAGGATGAGCCAGTGATGCGCGTCCTTGAGGAACTCCGCGGGCACGGCGCGCAGCAGCTTCTTCTCGACGGCGAGCGGCGTGCCGCCTTTGGCGAGACCCGTACGGTTGGCGACGCGGAAGATGTGCGTGTCCACCGCCATCGTCGGTTCGCCGAAGGCGGTGTTGAGCACGACATTGGCGGTCTTGCGGCCGACGCCGGGCAGCGACTCGAGGTCCTCGCGGGCGCGCGGCACTGCGCCGCCATGGCGTTCGAGCAGCAGCCGACAGGTGGCGATGACGTTCTTGGCCTTCGTCTTGTAGAGGCCGATGGTGCGGATGTAGCCGGCGAGACCTTCCTCGCCGAGCGCGAGGATGCCCTCCGGCGTACCCGCCACCGGGAACAGCTTGCGGGTGGCGAGGTTCACGCTGCGGTCCGTGGCCTGCGCGGAGAGGATCACCGCGATGAGCAGCTGGAAGGGATCGCCGTATTCGAGTTCGGTGGTCGGATGCGGGTCGCGGGCACGCAGCCGCTCGAACATCTGTTGGCGCGCTTCGGGCTTCATGGTGCGCCGCCGTCGCGACCGGTGGAGAGCCGAGCGGCGCGTGCCTTGCGCTCGGCGAGCAGCGCGAGCCGATCGGCTTCACGCCGGGCCCGTCGCACCCGGTGCGCATCGTAGCGGCGCAGGTTGTCGGCGGCGGCCGGTTCCGGCGAGCGAGGCGCCTGCGCGGCGCGCGGCGCGAGCGTGATGCAGTCGACCGGACAGGGTGCGATGCAGAGTTCGCAGCCGGTGCAGAGGTCGTCGAGCACGACATGCAGCTGACGCTGCGCGCCGATGATGGCGTCCACCGGGCAGGGCGGCAGGCAGCGCGCGCAGCCGATGCAGCGCGCCGGGTCGATCACCGCGACCATCGGCGGACCCGCCGCGCCGCACTCAGGGTCGATGGGACGGGCGGGGAGTCCGGTGAGCGTCGCGAGCCGCTGCAGCGTCGTCTCGCCGCCCGGTGGGCAGCGGTTGATGTCGGCGGAGCCCGCTGCGATCGCATCGGCGTAGGGGCGGCAGCCGTCGTGACCGCAGCGCGTGCACTGGGTCTGCGGCAGCAGCGCGTGCAGTGCGTCGGCGAGGGCGGGGGACGCGGCCACGACGCCGCGTCAGCTGATCGGCAGCCCGCTGGCGGCGCCTTCGTCGGGCGACAGCAGGTAGACGCGGTCGTCGGCGTCCGCGGCGCAGAGCACCATCCCCTCGGAGACGCCGAAGCGCATCTTGCGCGGCGCGAGGTTGGCGACGAGCACCACCTTGCGGCCCGCGAGCTGCGCGGCGCTGTAGGTGTGGCGGATGCCGGAGAAGACGGTGCGCCGCTCGCTGCCGACTTCGAGGGTGAGCTTGAGCAGCTTGTCGGAGCCTTCGACATCGCTCGCCTCGAGCACGGTCGCGACGCGCAGGTCGAGCTTGGCGAAGTCGTCGATGGTGATGAGGCCAGGCGGAGCCGCGGGCGCGGCAGCGGGCTTCGCGGCGGCCTTCTTCGGGCCGGTGGCTGCGGCGGCGACCGGCGCCGCAGCAGGGACGACCGGCGCCTCGATCAGCTCCGCGACCACCTTCGGGTCCAGGCGCAGCGCGAGCGGCTCGTACGGTGCGAGCGGACGGCCCAACAGCGGCGTCGCGATCTCATCCCACGACGACAGCGGCGCACCGAGGAAACCGGCAGCCTTGCAGGCGGTGTCGGGCAGCACGGGCGCGAGATAGACCATCAGCACCCGGAACAGGTTGATGCCCTGTGTGGCGACCGCGAGCGCCTCGGCGGCGCGGGCCGGATCCTTGGCGAGCGCCCAGGGCTTGTGGGCATCGACATACTGGTTGGCGCGGTCGGCGAGCGCCATGATCTCGCGCATGGCCTGCGCGTAGTCGAGACCCTCGTAGAGTTCGGCGATGCGCGGCGCCGCCGCCGTGAACCCGGCGTAGAGGTCCGGGTCCGGCAGTTCGCGGGCGAGCTCGCCGCCGCCCTTGGCGACGAAACCCGCGCAGCGGCTCGCGATGTTGACGAGCTTGCCGACGAGGTCCGAGTTGACGCGCGCCGTGAAGTCGCCGAGCGCGAGGTCGATGTCGTCGACGCCGGGGCCGAGCTTGGCCGCGAAGTAGTAGCGCAGGGCCTCGGGCGGCAGGCGTTCAAGGTAGCGCCGCGCCGTCACGAAGGTGCCGCGCGACTTCGACATCTTCTGGCCGTCGATGGTGAGGAAGCCGTGCACATGCACCGCCGTCGGCTTGCGGAAGCCCGAGCCGTGGAGCACGGCGGGCCAGAACAGGGTGTGGAAGTAGCTGATGTCCTTGCCGATGAAATGGTGCAGCTCGATGCCGCTGTCCGGCTTCAGGAAGGCGTCGATGTCGAGCCCGCGACGGTCGCAGAGCGCCTTGAGGCTGCCGAGATAACCGATCGGGGCGTCGAACCAGACATAGAAGTACTTGCCGGGATGGCCCGGGATCTCGAAGCCGAAGTAGGGTGCATCGCGCGAGATGTCCCAGTCCTGGAGGCCCGTCTCGAACCACTCAGCGAGCTTGGCACGCACCGAGTCCTGCAGCGATCCGCTCTGCACCCACTCGCGCAGCATCGGTTCGAAGCGACCGAGCGCGAAGAAGAGGTGCTCCGAGTCCCTCCATACGGGGGTCGTGCCGGAGATGGTCGACTTCGGTTCGATGAGATCGGCGGGCGAGTAGGTGGCGCCGCAGACCTCGCAGGAGTCGCCGTACTGATCGACGGCCTTGCAGCGCGGGCAGGTGCCGCGGACGTAGCGGTCGGGCAGGAACATCCCCGCCTGCTCGTCGTACGCCTGGCGCACGCTGCGCTGGGTGATGTGGCCCGCGTCCTTCAGCCGCCCGAACATCAGGTCCGTGAAGTGCCGGTTCTCGGCGCTGTGCGTGCTGTGGAACTGGTCGTGGCCGATGAGGAAGCCTTCGTAGTCGGCACGGTGCTCCGCGGCGACCCGGGCGATCAGCGCCTCGGGCGAGAGGCCCTCGGACTGCGCCTTGATCATGATCGGCGTGCCGTGCGTGTCCTCGGCGCAGACATACAGGCATTCGTTGCCGCGCAGACGCTGGAAGCGGACCCAGACATCGGTCTGGACCGCCTCGATGATGTGGCCGAAATGCAGCGGCCCGTTGGCGTAGGGCAGCGCGCTGGTGACGAGGATGCGACGGGACATGGCGGGATTATCGCACGGGGTGTCCCGGCCGGGGCCGGGCGGCCGCGCCCTTGGGGCCGGCGAACGGCTAGAATGCCGCCATGTCCCCGACCCCAGACGAAGCCGCCGTCGCGGCCCGGCTCGGCGCCTTCGTCGAGCCCAATCTCAGGCAGTCCCTCACCGAGGCCCGCGCGCTGCGCGAGTGCCGCCTCGATGGCGACACGACCCCGCCGCGCCTCCATGTCGCGCTCGAACTCGGCATCCCGACCGGCGGATACCACGACGATCTTGCCGCCGCGCTGACGGCTCACCTCGCCCCGCTCTACGCCGACGAGCCGGGCGCCATGCCGGTCATCGAGCTCGCGCTGGCCTCCCGCATCACGGCCCATGCCGTGCAGCGCGGCCTCACGCCGCTGCCCGGCATCGGCAATGTGGTGGCGGTGGCGTCGGGCAAGGGCGGCGTCGGCAAGTCGACCGTGGCGGTCAACCTCGCTCTCGCGTGGGCCGCGCAGGGCGCGCGCGTGGGCCTGCTCGACGCCGATGTCTACGGTCCCAGCCAGCCCATCATGCTCGGCCTGCAGGGCGAACGACCGACCTCCGTCGACGGCAAGCGCATCAAGCCGCTTCGCGCGCATGGCGTGGCGGCCATGTCGATCGGCTTCCTGGTCGACGTCGAGCAGCCCATGGCTTGGCGCGGCCCGATGGTCACCTCGGCCCTGAACCAGCTGCTCGCCGACACCGAGTGGGGCGATCTCGACTACCTCGTCGTCGACATGCCGCCCGGCACCGGCGACATCCAGCTCACGCTCGCGCAGCGCGTGCCGGTGGCGGGTGCCGTGATCGTCACCACGCCGCAGGACATCGCGCTCGCTGACGCGCGCAAGGGCCTGCGGATGTTCGAGAAGGTGCATGTGCCGGTGCTCGGCATAGTCGAGAACATGGCGACGCATGTCTGCAGCCGCTGCGGACACGCCGATCACATCTTCGGTGAGGGCGGCGGGGCGCGCATGGCCGCCGACTACGGCGTGCAACTGCTCGGCTCGTTGCCGCTCGATGCGCGGATCCGTGCCGAGGCCGACGGCGGCAAGCCGAGCGTCGTCGCGGAGCCGGCGAGCCCGCGCGCCGCGGCCTATCATTCCGTCGCGCGACGCACCGCCGGCGAGCTCGCGCGGCGTGGCCGCGACCGCAGCGCTCTCTTCCCCAAGATCGTCGTCGAGGACACATGAGCATCAAGTCCGACCACTGGATCCGTCGCATGGCGGCGTCGCAGGGCATGATCGAACCGTTCGAGCCGGGGCAGGTGCGCGCGGTCGACGGCCGGCGCATCGTGTCCTACGGCACCTCGAGCTACGGCTACGATGTGCGTTGCGCCCGCGAGTTCAAGGTCTTCACCAACATCAACTCGACCATCGTCGATCCGAAGGCCTTCGACGAGAAGAGCTTCGTCGACATCGATTCCGATGTCTGCATCATCCCGCCGAACTCCTTCGCGCTCGCGCGCACCGTCGAGTACTTCCGCGTGCCGCGCAGCGTGCTCGTCGTCTGTCTCGGCAAGTCCACCTACGCTCGCTGCGGCATCATCGTCAATGTGACGCCGCTCGAGCCGGAGTGGGAGGGGCATGTCACGCTCGAGTTCTCGAACACCACGCCGCTGCCGGCGAAGATCTACGCCAACGAGGGCGTGGCGCAGATGCTGTTCTTCGAGAGCGATGAGGTCTGTTCGACCTCGTACAAGGACCGCGGCGGCAAGTACCAGGGGCAGAAGGGCGTGACGCTGCCGCGGACCTGACCGCGCGGCGGGGGCGGTCCGGCGTCAGCGCTGCAGCGATCTCAGCCGCGTCGTCCACTCCACCTTGTCGCCGCGGCGGCGCTCGGCCTGCACCGGCGTGTGGCCGAGGGCGGTCGCGTACCACACCCGCGTGACGCGGTCGGAGGTCGGCCGCCGGCTCGACCAGACGACGGCGTCGAGTTCGCCGATCGCCGTCTTGATGCGCGCCGTGCCTTCCTGCTCGTAGACGTACTCCTTGATCTCGTCCTTGTCGATGAGGAAGAACCGTCTCGGTCGTTCTCCGGCCGCGAGCGCGCGCATCAGGGCGATCTGCACCGACATGCCGTCCTGCAGGCCGTCGCGCAGCGCCAGATCGACGGGCTGCGCCTCGGCGGTGCCACGAACGCGTCCCGCCTTCCAATCGAAGTCGAGGCGGATGTCGCGCTTGATGTCCTCGGTGCCGTCGTCCGCCACATAGCGGATCGGGCGCGGACCGGACGCGCCGAGCGTGAACTGGCTGGTCTGACGGATCTCGCCGGAGAGCACGAGCCGGAACACGCCTCGCGCGTTGGCGCGCGAGACATATCGCCAGCGATCGCCGCCTTCCGGTGAGAGTTCCAGCGTGGTCGTGCCGGCGTTCATGCCGCGGTAGACGACCTCGAAGGTGGCGGTGAAGGGCTTCAACGCCTCCTGGGCTTGTGCAGCGGGCGCCGCCCAGGACGCGGCGAGCAGCCCGCAGAGCGCGAGCAGGGTGACAGGGCGTGCGGTCATGCGAGGCTCCCATCGTCGAGCAGCGGTGCGGCCAGCGGACGACCGTCGAGCATCGGCAAGCCGTCCGGGCAGCGGAGCCGACCGGCGGCGATCCAGCCGATGGCCTTGGGGTAGATGATGTGCTCACGGGCCAGCACCCGGGCCGCGAGCGCCGTCTCGTCGTCGCCGGGCAGCACCGGGACCTTGGCTTGCAGCACGGCAGGTCCTCCATCGAGCTCCGGCGTCACATAATGGACCGTGCAGCCGTGCTCGGGTTCCCCCGCCTCCAACGCCCGGCGGTGGGTGTGCAGGCCCTTGTGGCGCGGCAGCAGCGAGGGATGGATGTTGATGAGCCGTCCGCTCAGGTGCTGCACGAAGTCGGTGGAGAGGATGCGCATGTAGCCCGCGAGCACGACGAGGTCGGCATCGAAGGGCCCGAGCGCCGCGCGCAGCCGCTCGCCGTGCGACTCGCGCGTCTCGCCCGCCTCGGGCGGGATCGACAGCGCCGGGATGCCGACATCGGAAGCTCGGGTCAGGGCTCGCGCTGCGGGCTTGTCGGAGATCACGACCACGACCTCGGCCGCGATGCGGCCCGTCCGGCAGGCCTCGAGGATGGCACCGAGGTTGCTGCCGCCGCCCGAGGCCATCACGGCGAGCCGCAACCGGCGCGACGGGGCGGTGGCGGCGGCGCTCACTGGATCAGCACATCCCCGGCGCCGGCCCGCACCTCGCCGATCAGCGAGGCACGCTCGCCTTGTGCGGTGAGCAGCGCGAGCGCGGCGTCGGCCTGCGCGGCGGCGACGATCACGACCATGCCGATGCCGCAGTTGAAGGTGCGGTGCATCTCGTCGTCGGCGATGCGGCCGGCCTGCTGCAGCCAGTCGAACACGGGGTCGCGCGCCCATGCCGAGCGGCGCAGCGTCACGCCGCAACCGTCGGGCAGGACACGCGGGATGTTGTCGGTGAGTCCACCGCCCGTGATGTGCGCGAAGCCATGGACGGGCATCGCGCGCGCGAGCGCGAGCATCGACGGCACATAGATGCGGGTCGGCGCGAGCAGGCGGTCGAAGAGCGGCTGACCGTCCACCATGGTCCGCGCGTCGGCGCCGGCCACCGACACCAGCTTGCGGATCAGCGAATAGCCGTTGGAGTGGGGTCCCGAGGAGGCGAGGCCGATGACGGCATCGCCCGCGGCCACCTTGCTGCCGTCGATGATCG
>DAIMYL010000017.1:12679-23799 GCA_036734505.1 Steroidobacteraceae bacterium
GAGGCGAGGCCGATGACGGCATCGCCCGCGGCCACCTTGCTGCCGTCGATGATCGCGTCCTTCTCGACGACGCCCACGCAGAAGCCGGCGAGGTCGTAGTCGCCGCCGTGGTACATGCCCGGCATCTCGGCGGTCTCGCCGCCGACCAGCGCACAGCCGGCCTGGCGGCAACCCTCGACGATGCCCGCGACGACCCGCTCGGCCACGGCGACCTCGAGCTTGCCGGTGGCGTAGTAGTCGAGGAAGAAGAGCGGCTCGGCGCCCTGCACGGCGACGTCGTTGACGCACATGCCGACGAGGTCGATGCCGATGGTGTCGTGTCGACCGGTGTCGATGGCGAGCCGCAGTTTGGTGCCCACGCCGTCGGTGCCTGAGACCAGCACGGGCCTCTGCCAGCGTCCTTCGGGCAGCTCGACCAGCGCGCCGAAGCCGCCGATGCCGGCCAACACCTCCGGCCGCGTAGCGCGCTTGACCAGAGGCTTGATGCGCTCGACGAGCTCGTCCCCCGCGTCGATGTCGACGCCGGCGTCGCGGTAGGTGAGTCCTGGGGTCGCTGGGGGTTTGCTCATCGCGTCGCTCGTTCCGGGCGTCGGCCGGCCGGTCAAAACGCTATGGTATCTTATCGCCCCGTGATGATGACCGGCGTCCGCCAGAGATCCCGACGACGCGCCTTCGCCGCGCTGCTGACCGCGATGTGCGTCGCGACCGGCCTGCGCGTCGCGGAAGCGCCCGCGGCCCAAGCCGTGGCCGTGGGCGAGGTCGCCGTCACCGGCAGCGGCGACCAGGCGTTCGCCGACGCGATGCGCACGACGCTCGTCAGGCTCACCGGCCGGCGTTCCGCCGCCACCGATCCCGCTTTCTCCACCATCGTCGGCAACGCGCGCCGTTATGTGCAGGTGTTCCGGCCGGCGAGCGGTGGCGAACCGGCCCGGGTGACCTTCGATGCCGCCGCGATCGAGCGTGCGGTCACCGCTCTCGGTCAGCCCGGCTGGAACCGCACCCGCCCCGTGGTGCTGGGCGTCATCACCCGCCCACCCGCCGATGCCGACCCGGTCGCCGTACGCAAGGCGCTCGAGAGCGCGTCGAGCGAACGCGGATTGCCGCTCAAGCTGACCTCCGCGGCCTCCGCTGGCCTCGCGGGCAAGGACCCGGTCCCGGCCGCGGACGCGCTTGCTGCGGCGCGCGCCCAAGCCGCCGACGCGGTGTTGATCGGCACGGCCGACGGCACCGAATGGCAGTGGACGCTGTTCGAGGGCGCTTCCGCCACGGTGTTCACCGGTGGGGTCGCGGCCGGCATTGAGGGCGCGGCCGACCTGTTCGCGCTCGGCACCCCGGCGGCGAACACCGGACCCGTGGGCACCGCCACCCTCGATGTGCAGGGTGTCGCGAGCCTCGCGGACGCCGTACGCGTCCAGCGGCTCATCGAGGGTCTGCCTGGTGCACGACGGGTGATCCTGCTCTCGAGCGATGCGGGCTTTGTGCGCTACCAGCTGGACATCCCGCGCGGCGCGGAGGGGCTGGTGGAGGTCCTGTCGTCGCGCATCGAGCTCGCGAGGGTCGGCAGCGGCGCCGCGCCGCTCACCTATCGCATCGCGCGGTGAGGAGCCGGCCGTGAGCCCGCTGCGTCACCTGCCCAACGCCATCTGCGTCCTGCGCATCGTGCTCACGGTGCCTGCCGTGCTCGCGATCTCGCGCGGCGACCATGGTACGGCGCTCGCTTGCTTCGCGATCGCCGCCGTCTCCGACGGGCTGGACGGCTATCTCGCCAAGCGCAACGGCTGGACCAGCGAACTCGGGCGCTTCCTCGATCCGCTCGCCGACAAGCTGCTGCTGGTGGCGGTGTTCATCGCCTGCGCTTGGACCGGGCTGGTTCCGGCATGGCTCGCCGCGGCGGCCATCGCGCGCGACCTGATGATCGGCGGTGGGGCGCTCATCTATCGGCTGTGGTTCGGTCCCGTCAACGGCCATCCGATCGTGCTGTCCAAGGTCAACACCGCCTTGCAGATCGCGGTGGTGGTCGCCGCGTTGCTCGCTGCCGCCATCGGCTGGCCTTGGGCATGGCTCCAGCTGGCGCTGGCGCTGGCCATGCTCGCGACCACGGCAGCTTCCGGCGCCGCCTATCTGGCGATGTTCTTCCGGCGCGCCTGGACCATCCTCGGCGGCGCGGCGGCGCGCTGATGCAGCAGTTGCCCCTCGGCGTGCGGCTGCGCGAGCGCGCCACCTTCGACATCTTCGTCGTCTCGCCGTCGAACCTGGAGGCCGTGGGCCGCGTGCGTGAAGCCACGCAGCGCGGCGGTGTGGTCTGGTTGTGGGGCACGGAGGGATGCGGTCGTTCGCATCTGCTGCAGGCCGTCTGCGCGGCTGCACCGGCCGAGATGCGGGCGGGCTACCTGCCGTTCGCGGAGCTGGCCGCTGCCGGGATGCCGGCGATGGCGGCGCTCGAAGGCGCCGGCGCGCTCGACCTGCTGTGCCTCGATGATCTCGACCTGGCGCTCGGCGATCGTGACTTCGAGGTGGCGCTGTTCGGCGTGTACCGTGCCCTGGAGGAACATCGTGGCGGCATCGTCGTGGCCGCCGCGACGCCGCCGACCGCCCGTCCCTGGGCGCTCGCGGACATCGGTTCGCGGTTCGGCGCGGCCGAGGTGTTCCAGCTGCGCGCCTTGGACGAGGAGGGGCAGGCCGAGGCGCTGCGACGCCGCGCTGCGGCCCGTGGGCTCGACCTGCCGGAGGAGACCGTGCGCTGGCTGCTGCGGCGTTTCCCGCGCGACATGACGCAGCTCGGGGGGCTTCTCGACCGCATCGACGAGGCCTCGCTGCGCGAGCAGCGCCGGGTCACCGTGCCCTTCGTGCGGACTATCCTCGGCGACCCTTGAGCGCGAGGGCGGCGCGCGCGACCCGCGCGCCGTGCGCTCGGGCGAGCGTGCGTTCGTGCTCGTCCAAGGACGGCGTGGCGCCGTGCGGGGTGAACTGTGTCGCGCCATAGGGTGTGCCGCCGCGACGGGTCTCCGACAGCGCCCGCTCCGAGTACGGGATGCCGACGAGCAACATCCCGTGGTGAAGCAGCGGCAACATCATCGTCAGAAGCGTGCTCTCCTGACCGCCGTGCAGACTGCTGCTGCCGCCGAACACGCCCGCCGGCTTGCCGGCGAGCGAGCCATCGGCCCACAACGCGCTGGTGCCGTCGAGGAAATATTTGAGGGCGGCGGCCATGTTGCCGAAGCGGGTGGGGCTGCCGATGAGGAGCCCGTCGCAGCGCCGCACCTCGTCGAGCGTGGCGAAGGGCGCGCCTTCATCGGGCACGGCCCGCACCGGACGCTCGTTCTCGGCCGACACCGCCGGCACGGTGCGCAGCGTGGCGCGGGCGCCGTCCACGGACTCGATGCCGCGACAGATCTGACGCGCCAGCTCCGCGGTCGCGCCGTGGCGCGAGTAGTAGACGACGAGGATCTCCGCTCCGCCGTTGTCGCCGTTCACCGTGCGGTCTCCATCACCTTCGCGCGCAGGCGGGCGACGACCTCGTCGGCCGGCCAGTCCTCGTTCGCCGTGGCGCGGCGATGCCGATACTCGAGACGGCCGGCATCGAGCCCGCGCTCCGAGACGACGATGCGGTGCGGGATGCCGATGAGCTCGGCGTCCGCGAACTTGACGCCGGGGCGCGCATCGCGGTCGTCGAGCAGGGTCTCGATGCCCGCGGCGGTGAGTTCGGCATAGAGCCGCTCCGCGGCCTCGGCGACGCGCGGTGCCTTGCCCGCGTTGAGCGGCACCAGCACCACGGCGAACGGGGCTAGCGGCTCCGGCCAGCGGATGCCGGCGGCATCATGGTTCTGCTCGATGGCGGCGGCGACGATGCGCGTCACGCCGATGCCGTAGCAGCCCATGAACATCGTCACCGGCTTGCCGGATTCGTCGAGCACGCTCGCCTGCATCGCCTCGCTGTACTTGCGACCGAGCTGGAAGATGTGCCCCACCTCGATGCCGCGGCGGATGACGAGGCTTCCGGCGCCGCCGGGGCTCGGATCGCCCTCGACGACGTTGCGGAGGTCGGCGGGGACGGGTTCCGGCAGGTCGCGTCCCCAATTGACGCCGGTGAGATGCATGTCGTGCTTGTTCGCACCGCAGACGAAGTCCGAAAGCGCGAGGGCCGCATGGTCGGCGTAGACGGGGCAGGTGAGGCCACGCGGGCCGAGATAGCCCGGCTCGCAACCCGTGGCCTCGAGCACGGCTTCGCGCGAGGCCATGCGCAAGGGGCTCGCGACACCGGGCAGCTTCTGCGCCTTGATGGCGTTGAGTTCGTGGTCGCCGCGAACCAGGAGCGCGACCACGCCGGTCGAACCGTCGTCGTTCCGGTCCCCATCGACCATCAACAGCTTGAGCGTCCGGGTCGCCGGTACGCCGAGGAAGGCCGCGACATCGGCGATGGTGCGCTGGCCCGGGGTCGCCACCTCGGCGAGCGCGGCGGACGGAGCGGCGCGGGGCGTCGCGGGCGGCAGCGCGGGCGCGAGCTCGAGGTTGGCGGCGTAGTGGTCGGCGCCGTCCGACACGGCGATCGCGTCCTCGCCGGAGTCGGCGAGCACCTGGAATTCTTCGGAGGCCGTGCCGCCGATCGAGCCGGTGTCGGCCTTCACGGGGCGGAACTCGAGCCCCATGCGCTCGAACATGCGGATGTAGGCCGCGCGCATCGCATCGTAGCCTTCCTGCAGCGACTCCGGCGTCGCGTGGAAGGAGTAGGCGTCCTTCATGATGAACTCGCGGCCGCGCATCACGCCGAACCGCGGCCGGATCTCGTCGCGGAACTTCACCTGTATCTGGTAGAAGTTGGCGGGCAGCTGGCGGTAGCTCTTGAGCTCGCGCCGGGCGAGGTCGGTGATGACCTCTTCGTGGGTCGGGCCGATGACGAAGTCGCGCTGGTGGCGGTCCTTGAGGCGCAGCAGTTCCGGGCCATACTGCTCCCAGCGGCCCGATTCCTGCCAGAGCTCGGCCGGCTGGACGGCGGGCATCAGCACCTCGAGGGCGCCGGCGCGGTCCATCTCCTCGCGGATGATCTGCTCGACCTTGCGCAGCGTGCGCAGCCCGAGCGGCGTCCAGGTGTAGATGCCGGCGGCGAGGCGACGGATCAGCCCCGCCCGCAGCATGAGCTGGTGGCTGACGACCTCGGCTTCGGAGGGCGTCTCCTTGGTGGTGTTGATCGGGTATCTGGACCAGCGCATGTTCGGGCTCGGGGTCGGGGTGCAGGGGGCGACATGTTACGGTCGCGGACATTGTCCCGGAAGGTTCCGACCCCTATGATGCCCCGGTTTACGGTCGAACAGGGTCCCGAACACCCGTGAGCCCCCCGTCCCCCGACGCTCCGCAGCGCCCCAAGCGCCGGGGCATCGTGCTGCTGCCGAACCTCTTCACCACCGGCTGTCTGGCCTGCGGGTTCTTCGGCATCATCTCGGCCATCAACGGCGATTTCGGCCGCGCCTGCGCCGCCATCTATTTCGCCATGCTGTTCGACGGTCTGGACGGCCGCGTCGCGCGCTGGACCGGCACCGAGAGCGCCTTCGGCAAGGAGTACGACAGCCTCGCCGACATGGTCGCCTTCGGCGTGGCGCCGGCCCTGATCGCCTACCAGTGGGGCATCGCACGCATCGCCGAATACGGCGACGCATGGGTGCGTTTCGGCTGGGTGGCGGCGTTCCTTTATGCGGTCTGCGCAGCGCTGCGGCTCGCGAAGTTCAATGTCCGGGCAGCGACCGCCGACAAGCGGTACTTCGAGGGTCTGCCGAGCCCCTCCGCGGCCGGCCTCGTCGCCGCCTATGTCTGGTTCACCAGCGAGTGGCGTGAACCCGGCCTCGTCGGCCTGGTGGTGCTCTTCAGCGTGCCGGTGATCGCCGGCGCGCTGATGGTGTCGCGGTTCCCGTATTCCAGCGCCAAGCAGATCGACTGGAATGCGCGTGTGAAGTTCTTCTATTTCGTCATCGTGCCCTTGTCGCTGGCGTTGGTGGTGGCCGATCCGCCGCCGATGCTGCTGTTGCTGTTCACCCTGTACGCGCTGTCGGCACCGGTGGTCTGGCTGGTCCGCCGGTTCCGTCGCCCACCGGCCGGTCATGGCTGACCCTGCACGCCGCGCGGCCTACCTCGGCGCGCTCGGCATCGACGAGTGGGTACCGCGACGGTCCTCGACCCCGGTCGCCGTCGCCGCCGTCGCGCCGGCGTCCTCATCCGTGAGCGAAGACCCATGGACCGCGTTGCAGGCCTGTGTGCGCGATTGTCGACGCTGCGGTCTCCATGAAGGGCGTACCCAAGCGGTGTTCGGTGCGGGATCCCGCGCGGCGGAATGGATGGTCGTCGGTGAGGCGCCCGGCGAGGAGGAGGACCGGCAGGGCGAACCGTTCGTCGGCGCCTCCGGGCAGTTGCTGACCGCGATGCTCGCAGCCATCGGTCTGCAGCGTGACAGCGTCTTCATCGCCAATGTCCTGAAGTGCCGCCCGCCCGGCAACCGCGACCCGAAGCCCGCAGAGGCGGCCGAGTGCCTCCCTCATCTCGAGCAGCAGGTGGCGATGGTCCAGCCGCGTCTGATCCTCGCCTTCGGGCGGGTGGCGGCGCAGAACCTGCTGGGTACCGAGGCCACGCTCGGGTCGCTGCGGGGCGTGGTGCACCGCTTCGGTCCGCTCAACACGCCTGTCGTGGTCACGTATCATCCCGCCTATCTGCTGCGCAGTCCGGGCGAGAAGCGCAAGGCTTGGGAAGACCTCAAGTTCGCGCGGCAGGTGTTCGCCGACCTGCCGTCGCGCGATTGATCGTCACGGAACGATGATGGCCACCGCACCGCAACACCTCATGATGTCCGACCCCGTCCTGCGGCCGATGCGCGAGGACGATGTCCCCGCCGTGGTGCAGGCCGAGCGCGACTCCTACGCTTTCCCTTGGAGCGAGCCGGTGTTCCGCGACTGCCTGCGTGTCGGGTACCTCTGCCGCGTGCTGGAGGTGGACCACGGGTTCGCCGGCTACGGCATCCTGTCGACGGGTGCGGGCGAGGCGCACATCCTGAACGTCTGCGTGCGGCCCGAACATCGCTGCCGGGGTCTCGGCCGCCGGTTGGTGACGGGTCTCTTCGATCTTGCGCGGGCCGCCGGCGCTGAAGACCTCTTCTTGGAGGTCCGGCCGAGCAACACCGCCGCGATCAGGCTCTATCAGTCGCTCGGTCTCTCGCAGGTCGGCCTGCGTCGCGGCTACTACCAGGCCGCCAACGGCCGCGAAGACGCCATCGTGATGCGTCTGCGGCTGGTCCCGTGACGCTTCAGACCGAAGTCGCAAGGCGCCGGACTTTCGCGATCATCTCCCACCCGGACGCCGGCAAGACCACGCTCACCGAGAAGCTGCTGCTGTTCGGCGGCGCCATCCAGCTCGCCGGCACCGTGAAGGGCCGCAAGGCGGCGCGTCATGCCACCTCCGACTGGATGCGGCTCGAGCAGCAGCGCGGCATCTCCGTGACCTCCTCGGTGATGCAGTTCCCCTACGGCGACTGCATCGTGAACCTGCTCGACACGCCCGGACACGAGGACTTCTCCGAGGACACCTACCGCACGCTGACCGCGGTGGATTCCGCGCTGATGGTCATCGACTGCGCCAAGGGCGTCGAGGAGCGCACCATCAAGCTGATGGAGGTCTGCCGGCTGCGCGACACGCCGATCATGACCTTCATCAACAAGCTCGACCGCGAGGGCCGCGCGCCGATCGATCTGCTGGACGAGATCGAACGCGTGCTCGGCATCGCGACCGCGCCCGTCACCTGGCCGATCGGCATGGGGCGCTCGCTGAAGGGCATCTACCACCTCGTCGAGGACCGCATCTACGTCTACGAGGCCGGCGAGCGCGGGCGCGTGGGCGAGAACGTCGTCATCGAAGGCCTGCACAGCGCGGCCGGGCGCGAGCTGCTCGGCGACGAGGCGGCGGCCTTCGACGAGGAGATCGAGCTGGTGCGCGGTGCCACGCAGGCGTTCGACCTCGCCGCCTACCGCGCCGGCAAGCAGACGCCGGTGTTCTTCGGCTCCGCGATCTCCAACTTCGGCGTCGAGGAGCTGCTGCGGTCGTTCACGCGCTTCGCGCCGGGTCCGCTGCCCCGCGCCACGCGTCAGCGTGCGGTGGACGCCTCCGAGGAGAAGCTGACCGGTTTCGTGTTCAAGATCCAGGCGAACATGGATCCGGCGCATCGCGACCGCATCGCATTCCTGCGCCTGTGCTCCGGCAAGTACACGCGCGGCATGAAGATGCACCATGTCCGCCTCGACAAGGATGTCCGCATCGCCGACGCCTTGACCTTCCTCGCCGCCGACCGTTCGGCCGCCGAGGATGCCTATGCGGGCGACATCATCGGTCTGCACAACCACGGCACCATCAACATCGGCGATTCCTTCACCGAGGGCGAGGAACTGGTCTTCACCGGTGTCCCCAACTTCGCTCCGGAGCTCTTCCGGCGCGCGGTGCTGAAGGATCCGCTCAAGGCCAAGGCGCTCTCGAAGGGGCTCGGTCAGCTCTGCGAGGAGGGCGCGACGCAGCTGTTCCGACCGCTGCGCAACAACGACCAGATCCTCGGCGCGGTCGGGCCGCTGCAGTTCGAGGTGGTGGCCTTCCGCCTGCAGGACGAGTACGCGGTGCAATGCGCCTTCGAACCGATCGGGGTCCATACGGCGCGCTGGGTGTACTGCGACGACGAGCGAAAACTCGCCGAGTTCCGCACCAAGGCCTACGACCACCTGGCCGTCGACCACAGCGGAGCCTTGGTATATCTTGCCCCGTCGAGGGTCAACCTCGGTCTGACGATCGAGCGTTGGCCGGACATCGTCTTCCGCGAGACCCGGGAACAGGCCAGTTGAGATGACCAGCCCGTACAAGCGCCGCGACACGATCTCCTGGGCGCTGTACGACTGGGCGAACTCGGCGTTCTTCACCACCGTGCTCGCGGGGTTCTTCCCGGTGTTCTTCCAGAGGTTCTGGAGCACCGGCGTCGATCCTACGGTCAGCACCTCGCGTCTCGGCTTCGCCAACGGCATCGCCGGGCTGCTGGTCGCGATCCTCGCGCCGGTCCTCGGGGCGGTGGCCGACCGGTCCGGCAACCGCAAGCGACAGCTGGTCGCGTGGACCATGCTCGGCGTGGTGGGCACCGCATCGCTCGGCTTCATCGGTCAGGGCGAGTGGTGGTGGGCGGCGGCCTGCTTCATGGTGGCCGCGATCGGCGCCAACGCCGCCAACATCTTCAACGATGCGTTGCTGCTCGATGTCGCCGAGCCGCGCGACTACGACCGCGTCTCGGCGCTCGGCTACTCGCTCGGCTATCTCGGCGGCGGCCTGCTGTTCGCGCTCAATGTGCTGATGACGCTCAAGCCGCAGTGGTTCGGTCTCGCCGACGCCGCCGAAGCGGTGCGCGCCTCGTTCGTGAGCGTCGCGGTGTGGTGGTTCGTCTTCATGCTCCCGGCGGCGTTCAATGTGCGCGAGCGGCCGCCGACCGCGCCGTCGGCGGGGTTCTTCGCGAACGCCCGCGACGGGCTGCGCGAACTGCGGCGGACCATGACGCACGTGGCGCAGTACCGGGACATCAGCCTGTTCCTGCTCGCCTATTGGCTCTACATCGACGGCGTCCATACGATCTACACCATGGCGGTCGATTACGGTGTGGCGCTCGGACTGCCGAGTTCCGGGCTGCTCGGCGCGCTGCTCCTGACGCAGTTCGTGGCCTTCCCGTCGGCGCTCGTGCTCGGCCGGGTGGGCGAGCGCATCGGCGCGAAGCGCGGCATCCTGATCTGCATCGCCGTCTACCTGTCGGCCACGCTCTATGCCTGGTTCCTCGACTCCGTGACGGAGTTCTACGCGCTCGCGGTGGTCATCGGATTGGTGCAGGGCGGCGTCCAGAGCCTGTCGCGGTCCTTCTTCGGGCGGCTCGTGCCCGACGGCAAGGGCGGCGAGTTCTTCGGTTTCTACAACATGATGGGCAAGTTCGCGAGTTTCCTCGGGCCCATGCTCATCGCCAGCGTCGCGCTGGTCACCGGCGACTCGCGGCTGTCGATCACTTCGCTCGTCGTGCTGTTCGTGCTCGGCGGGCTGATCCTGTGGCGGGTGCCGGAGCCGCCGCGCACATGAGGACCGTCCCCGCATGAGCATCGCCTCGCGCTTCCCGCATCTCCCCGCCGGCGTACCGCAGGTGAGGAGCCGTTGGCGGCGTTGGGTGGGCGTCACGGGTCTGTGGCTCGCCGGCTGGCGCATCGAGCCGCCGATGCCGACGGAGCCCAAGTGCGTGCTCATCGTCGCCCCGCACACCTCCAACTGGGACTTCGTGATGGGCTTCCTCGCCTATCTGGCGATGCAGATGGACGCCAGCTGGCTGGCCAAGAACACGGCGCTTTCGGGACCCTGGGGGCCGCTGGGGCGCCACTTCGGCGGCATCCCGGTCGACCGCAGCAAGCCCGGCAACATGGTCGAGGCCTGCATCGAGGCGTTCTCATCGCCGCGCGGCAAGATCCTCGTGATCACGCCCGAGGGGACGCGCAGCCGCGTCGAGGAGTGGAAGCGCGGTTACCACCGCATCGCGCTCGCCGCCGGCGTGCCCATCGTCCCGGCGGCGCTGGATTTCAAGGCGCGCTGCGTGCGGTTCGGGCCACCCGTGATGCCGACCGCCGATGCCGAGGCGGACGAGCGTGCGCTGCGCGCGTTCTTCCGTGCCGAGATGGCCAAGCACCCGGCGCTCTACAAAGAATGACCGGTTTCCGCTGACGGATCCCCCGGCCACGAGGCCGGATCGAGCCCGAACGAGACCCGCAGGATCCCGTAGAGCGAAGGGTGGTGCGCCAGCAGGTCCGACGGGCGCGAGAAGAACATCTCCGCGGCGACCGCCAGGAACTCGGTGAGGTCCTCCGCGCCGTAGGGGTCGAGCAGGGTCTCATCGCCGCGGTCCACCGCGTCGCAGAGCTCCTCATGGGCGGCCTCCAGCGCCTTGTGCGCGGCGGGGTCGCCGCCGGGGCGGGTCTGCTCCAGGAAATGCGTGAACTCGTGGATGACGACGTTGTAGCCGTCGTCGCGATGTTCCGCTTCCTCGACATCGCGCCACGAGAGCACGATGCGTTCGCCGTCGACGGACTGCCCGG
>DAIMYL010000018.1:0-21489 GCA_036734505.1 Steroidobacteraceae bacterium
GCGGGCGGCCGCGAGCGCGGCCTGTTCCTGCTGACCCAGCTCGAGCAGGAGGCGCAGCAGCTGGGCGTCGTCGCCCATGTGATGCCGTATTCGGCCTACCAGAACACCATCCCGCTCGCCGAGCAGGCGGTGCATCCCGGCGATGTGGGTCTCGAGGAGCGGTTGACCTCGATCATGCGCTGGAACGCGCTCGCCATGGTGGTGCGCGCCAACAAGGCCTACGGCGAGCTCGGCGGCCATGTGGCGACCTACGCCTCGGCCGCCGAGATCTTCGAGACCGGCCTCAACCATTTCTTCCGCGGTCCTGACGCGCCGGGCGGCGGCGACCTCGTGTTCTTCCAGCCGCACTCGGCGCCCGGCGTGTATGCGCGGGCCTACCTCGAGGGGCGGCTCTCCGAGGAACAGCTCGCCAACTACCGGCAGGAGACGGGCGGCAAGGGGCTCTCGTCGTACCCGCACCCGTGGCTGATGCCGGATTTCTGGCAGTTCCCCACGGGCTCGATGGGCATCGGTCCGATCAACGCCATCTACCAGGCGCGGTTCCTGCGCTATCTGCGCGACCGCGGTCTCGCCGACACCGACGCGCAGCGCGTGTGGGGCATCTTCGGCGACGGCGAGATGGACGAGCCCGAGTCGATCGGTGCGCTGACGCTCGCGGCGCGCGAGAGGCTCGACAACCTCACCTTCATCATCAACTGCAACCTGCAGCGGCTCGACGGTCCGGTGCGCGGCAACGGGCAGATCATCCAGGAGCTCGAGGCGCTGTTCACCGGCGCAGGCTGGAACGTCATCAAGGTGCTGTGGGGGTCGGACTGGGATCCGCTGTTCGCCCGCGACGCCAACCACGCGCTGCTCAAGGCCTTCGCCAACACGGTCGACGGCCAGTACCAGACCCTGGGCGCGAACGACGGCGCCTACAACCAGGAGAAGTTCTTCGGGCTCGACCCGGAGCTGCGGGCGCTGGTCGCGCACATGTCGCTCGCCGAGATCGACGCGCTCAAGCGCGGCGGCCACGACTTCCGCAAGCTCTATGCGGCCTTCGCCGCGGCGCGGGCGCACCGCGACCGGCCGACGGTCATCCTCGCCAAGACGAAGAAGGGCTACGGCATGGGCCGGGCGGGCGAGTCGCGCATGACCGCCCACCAGGAGAAGAAGCTCGACGTCGAGGCGCTGCTCGAGTTCCGCAACCGCTTCAACCTGCCGATCTCCGACGCCGATGTCGCCGACCTGAAGTTCTACAAGCCCGCCGCCGACAGCGCCGAGATGCGCTACCTCGCCGAACGCCGCGCCGCGCTCGGCGGGCCGATGCCGCGCCGACGCCGTACGGCGCCGCCGCTCGCGGTGCCCTCGCTCGAGTCCTGGGGCGGCTTCGCCACCGCGGCCGACGGCAAGGAGATGTCGACCACGATGGCGTTCGTCCGCCTGCTCGGCAACCTCCTCAAGGACAAGGTCTTGGGGCCGCGCATCGTGCCGATCGTCGCCGACGAGGCGCGCACCTTCGGCATGGCGAGTCTCTTCCGGCAGATCGGCATCTACTCGCCGCTCGGGCAGCTCTACCAGCCGGAGGACGCCGGTTCGCTGCTCTCCTACCGCGAGGCCCGCGACGGACAGCTGCTCGAGGAGGGCATCACGGAGGCCGGTGCGCTGTCCTCGTGGGTCGCCGCCGCCACCGCCTACAGCACGCAGGGCATCGCGTTGCTGCCGTTCTACATCTACTACTCGATCTTCGGTTTCCAGCGGGTCGGCGATCTCATCTGGGCTGCGGCCGACCAACGGGCGCGCGGCTTCCTGCTCGGCGCGACCGCCGGGCGCACGACGCTCGGCGGCGAAGGCCTGCAGCATCAGGACGGCTCGAGCCACCTCGTCGCCTCGACCATCCCTAACTGCCGCGCCTGGGACCCGGCGTTCGCGGGCGAGCTCGCGGTGATCCTCGACCATGGGGCCCGGCGCATGCTCGAGGAGGGCGTCGACGAGTTCCACTACATCACGATGATGAACGAGAACTACGCGCAGCCCTCGCTGCCCGAGGGCGCCGCCGAGGGCGTGCTGCGCGGCATGTACCGCTACGGTGGGTACGGCCCGAAGGGTGAGCCGCAGCTGCGGCTGCTCGGCTCGGGTGCCATCCTGCGCGAGGTGATCGCCGCCGCGGAGATCCTGGGGGGCGACCACGGGCTCGCCTGCGAGGTCTGGAGCGTGACGAGCTTCAGCGAGCTGGCGCGTGACGCCGCAGCGGTGGAGCGTGAGGCGCGGCTCGCCGCGGCGCCTGCGTCGCCGCGTCGCAGCTACATCGACGGGTGTCTTCCCGGTACGGCGCCCATCGTGGCCGCGACGGACTATGTGCGGGCCGTGCCGCAGATGATCGCGAGCCACCTGCCTGGTCGACGCTTCATCGCGCTCGGCACCGATGGCTTCGGGCGCAGCGACACGCGTGCAGCGCTGCGTGCCTACTTCGAGGTCGACCGCGCGAGCATCGTGCGCGCCGCGCAGCAGGCGCTCGCCGAGACCGGCGGCCGCGGCGGTTAGCCCCAGCGGCTAACCGAGGCTGAGCAGGGCGGTGTTGCCGCCGGTGGCGGTGGTGTTCACGGTCAGCGTGCGCTCGGTGACGAAACGCGTGAGGTAATGCGGTCCGCCGGCCTTGGGGCCGGTGCCCGAGAGGCCCGTGCCGCCGAAGGGCTGCACGCCGACCACCGCACCGATCATGTTGCGGTTCACATAGACGTTGCCCGCGACGGAGCCGTCATGGACCGCATCGCGCGTCCCGTCGAGCCGGGTCTGCACGCCGAGCGTCAAGCCGTACCCGTTGGCGCGCAGCGCATCGAGCAGCGCCGGGAGGTCCCGCGTGCGCCAGCGCAGCACATGCAGGACCGGGCCGAAGGCCTCGCGATCGAGGGCGCGCGCATCCGCCACCTCGAGCAGCGTCGGCGCGACGAAACGACCGGGTTCGATCCCGCCTTCGCGCGCCAGCCGGTCGAGCTCTGCGGCGTCCGGCAGCGCCGTGCGCTTGCGCAGGCGCGCTCCCGCGCTCTGCATCGCCTCGATGTGGGCGCGCAGTCCGTCGGCGGCGGCCGCGGTGATCACCGGGCCGACATCGGTGGCGAGGTCGGCCGGGTCGCCGACGACGAGCGTCTCCATGGCGCCCTCGAGCATCTCGAGCACCCGATCGGCGATGTCGTCCTGCAGGCACAGCAGCCGCAGCGCCGAGCAGCGTTGGCCGGCGCTGCCGAACGCGGAGTTGATGGCGTCGTCGACGACCTGCTCGGGCAAGGCCGTCGAATCGACGATCATGGCGTTGATGCCGCCGGTCTCGGCGATCAGCGGGAGGATCGCGCCGTCGCGGGCCGCGAGCGCGCGGTTGAGCCAGCGCCCGGTGGCGGTCGAGCCGGTGAACACGACGCCCGCCAGAGCGGGGTGCGCGAGTGCGGCCTCGCCGAACTGCCGACCGATCATCGGCAGCACCGAGAGCGCATCCTTCGGGATGCCCGCTGCATGCAGCAGGTCACCGAAAGCGAGCGCGACCCGGGGCGTGGTCTCGGCGGGCTTGGCCACGACGGTGTTGCCCGTGACGAGCGCGGCCACGACCTGACCTGCGAAGATGGCGAGCGGGAAGTTCCAAGGGCTGATGCAGGCCCACACGCCGCGGGCGGTCATCTCCAAAGTGTTCGCCTCGCCGGTCGGGCCGACGAGCGCGACCGGAGCGCCCTGCAGGCGGCGCGCCTCGGCGGCGTAGTAGCGGCAGAAGTCGGCGGCTTCGCGGACCTCGGCGATGGCGTCGCCCGCGGTCTTGCCGGCCTCGTGCGCGAGCAGCGCGATGAACCGACCGCGGTCCGTTTCGAGGGCGTCGGCGGCACGCTCCAGGCATGCTGCGCGCTCCTCGGCCGGGCGCCGCGACCACGGGATGAAGGCTTGCGCGGCCGCAGCGAACGCGGCATCTACATCGGCAGGTCGTGCGAAGGGCGGCGGCGGCGCGAGCGCAGGGGCCGCCGCGGCGCCGTCACGGCGCAGCACATCGCGCAGGCCGCCGAGCGTGGCATCGCGACCGAGGTCCAGGCCGCGTGAATTGCGTCGCGCCGCGCCATAGAGCGCGTCCGGCAGCGGGATGCCGGGATGGGCGAGGGCGTCGCCGAGCTCGCCGAGCTGCGACTCCGGGTCTCCGACCACCTGTCCGACCGGGACGCTCGCGTCCATGAAGCGGTTCACGAACGAGGTGTTCGCGCCGTTCTCGAGCAGCCGCCGCACCAGATAGGCGAGGAGGTCGGCATGCGGTCCGACCGGTGCATAGGCGCGGACCGGCGGGAGGCCGGTGATGCTGCGTCGGGCCTCGTCGTACAACAGGCCGCCCATGCCGTGCAGGCGTTGGAACTCCATCGGCACGCCCGCCGGCCGCATCGCGAGGATCGCGCCGATGCCGTGCGCGTTGTGGGTGGCGAACTGCGGATAGATCAGCGGCGCCGCGGCGAAGAGGCGCCTCGCGCAGGCGAGCCAAGCGACATCGGTGGAGACCTTGCGCGTGTAGACCGGATAACCTGCAAGACCGCGTTCCTGCGCGCGCTTGACCTCGCTGTCCCAGTACGCGCCTTTGACGAGCCGCACCGCGAGCGGCCGGCGCAGGTCGCGCGCGAGCCCGATGAGATGATCGATGACGGCCGGGGCGCGGCGCCCGTAGGCCTGGACGGCGAGCCCGAGTCCCGGCCGGTCGCGGGTCGCGGGGTCGCGCAGCAGCGCCTCGATGAGCTCGAGCGAAAGTTCGAGCCGGTCCTGCTCTTCGGCGTCGATGGTGAGGCCGAGGCCGCGCGCGGCGGCGAGACGCGCGAGTTCCTGCACCCGCGGCAGCAGCCGCGCCAGCGTGCGCCCGCGCTGCAGCGCCGAGTAACGCGGGTCCAGCGCCGAGAGCTTGATGGAGATGGTGTGGCGGGCATGGACATCGCCGCTCGGGCCGTTCGAGCGCGCGATCGCCTCGATGGCCGAGGCGTAGGCGTCGGCGTAGCGGGCTGCGTCGGCGTCGGTGCGCGCGCCTTCGCCCAACATGTCGAAGGAGCACAGCGCGAGCGCAGGCTCGCGACGGCAGCGCGCGAGCGCCTCGCCGATGTCGCGGCCGACCACGAACTCTCCGCCGATGATCTTCATGGCGCGGCGCAGCGCCTGCCGTACGATGGGCTCGCTGGCGCGCTGTGTGAGGCCGCGCAGCCAGCCACCGGTGTCGCCGCTCTGCAGTTGACCCGGCAGGTCCACCAGGCGTCCGGTGAGCATCAGGCCCCAGGTCGAGGCGTTGACGAACAGCGAGTTCGAGCGGCCCGAGTGCGAGTCCCAGTCGCCGGCGGCGAGCTTCTCGGCGATCAACTGATCGGCGGTGTCGTCGTCCGGGATGCGCAACAGCGCCTCGGCGAGGCACATCAGTGCGATGCCCTCCTGGTTGGAGAGGCCGAACTCCTGCAGGAAGGCGTCCAGATAGGGCCGTTCGTCGGCGCGGGAGCGTGCGCCGGAGACGAGCGCCTGTCCTGTCGCGAGCGCCGCGTCGCGTTCAGCGGGGGTCAGGACGGGCAGCAGGGCGCGGACATCGGTCGCTTCGTCCCGCTCGGGGGGTGATATGAAGGGCATGCCCACATTTTACCTGCCGACGTGCCCGGCTGGACGATGCGCTATGATTGGCGGTGCAATGCCGGTCCGAATCCGGCATCAAGAGGCCAACTCGATGCAATCACTGGGTCCCCCGCAAGCCGATCCCTCGGCGACCGTCAGCCGCAAGGCGCTGCTGCTCGCCTTCGAGAACGCCGGCACGCTGCGGCCGCTCGCGGCGCTCGCCTTCGACCTCGCGTTGTTCGCGGGCGGCGTGGCGTTGGTGCTGGCCTCCACGCCGGTCTGGCTGAAGATCATCGGCTCGCTGGTGGTCACCGCAGGCATCGTGCGGTTGTTCCTCATCGGCCACGACGCCTGCCACGGATCCTTCTTCAAAAGCGCGCTGCTCAACGACATCTTCGGGCGGGTCGCGTTCCTGCCGTCGATGACCGCGTTCAGCCTCTGGGATGTCGGCCACAACGTCGCGCACCACGGCTTCAACAACCTGAAGGGCCGCGATCAGGTCTGGGCGCCGTTCTCCAAGGAGGAGTTCGATGCGTTGCCGGCGTACCGCCGCGCCCTCGAGCGCGTCTACCGCAGCGGCGCAGGTTGGGGTCTCTACTACTTCCTCGAGCTGTGGTGGAAGAAGCTCTACTTCGCCACCAAGAAGCAGATCGGCGCCAGCCGCGCCAAGTACAAGTGGGACAGCGTGCTGGTCACGGCCGGCATGATCGGCTGGATCGCGCTCGTGGTGTTCACGGCCTATGAGACCGGGCAGAACGTCTGGCTGCTGCTGACGCTCGGCATCATCGTGCCGTTCGCGCTGTGGAACGCGATCATGGGCTTCGTGGTGTTCGTCCACCACACCCACCCGAAGATCGCCTGGTTCCAGAAGCGCCACGATTGGCAGCGCCACCGCGCCTATCTTTCCTCCACGGTCCGCGTGCGCTTCCCGTTCGGCATCGACCGGTTGATGCACAACATCATGGAGCACAACGCCCACCACCTGAACCCGCGCATCCCGATGTATTCGCTGCGCCGGGCGCAGGCCCTGCTCGAGGAGCGGTTCTCGGAGTCCTTCCAGGCCTATCGGATGACCTGGAAGTCGTATCGGGATTGCGTGCAGCGCTGCAAGCTCTACGACTTCGCGAACCACGCCTGGCTCGACTTCCGCGGTCAGGTGACCTCGCGCGTCCCGTTGGACGAGACGCCTCCGGCCGCAGCCGCCGCCTGACGCGGCTCGAGCACCTCGACCTCGTCACCGACGCGCAGCATCGCGCCGGCACCGGCGGCGACCTCGGCGTTCCAGCCGAAGGTCACGCCTCGGAGCGACCGGTCCCATCGGAATGTGCGCAGCACGGGCAGCGGGTCGATGCCCGGCTCGCCGCTCTGTTGGTCGCGGGTGGTGATCACGCAGCGCGTGCAGGCCTTCACGAGCCGCAGGCGGGCCGCGCCGATCCGGACCTCGCGGATGCCGTCCTCCGCCCAAGGATCCCAACCCTCGACCACGATGTTCGGCCGGAAGCGGGACATCGGGATCGGCTCGGGCAGGCGTGCCGCGAGGTCCGCGAGAGAGGCCACATTGCAGATGAGCAGCGGATAGCCGTCCGGGAAGTTGGCATCGATGGCCGCGACGATGCGCGCCGGAGCGCCGATGACGCGGCTCGCGAACGCGGCGGCCTCGGGTCCGCAGTCGGTCGCCGGCACCTCGCGGTTCCAGACGCGCACCCGGCGCAGTCCGTCCGGGGCGGTCAAGGCGGGAGGGGGCGGTATCACCAGCGACCCAGCCGCCGGGTGGCGCAGCCGTAGGCCGCCATCCTCGTCCGGATGCGCTTCGAGCCGGGCGAGCGCCGGGTGGGTGCGCTGCGTGATGAATCGGTCCTGGGCGTCGACGATCAGCCAGCCGCGGTCGTACTGCAGGCCGTGGCGACCGAGGCGCGCCGCCCCGAGGTCGATCACCCGGCCGGATTTCACGGGATAGCGGTGCAGCGAGACGACGCGGGCCGACATATGCGTGCATCATATCGCGGCCCATGAGCGGACCTTCGGACAGACTTCCTGACGCGTCTTCGAGACGCGATCCCTGCCAGACGCGTGACCTCGCGGACTGCACCTTCGAGGGGCGTTTCCTGCAGGGGCTCCCTGTCGACCATTCGGGTGATCTTTCGCCGCGACAGGTGCCGGGCGTGGTCGCGAGCCGCGTCATGCCGACGAGGGTGGCGGCGCCGCGCCTCGTCGGTTGGTCGGAGACGCTCGCCGCGGAGCTCGGACTCGCGCGTCCCGCGCCGGGCAGCCCGTCGCGCGACATCCTCGCCGGCAACGCGCTCGCGCCCGGGATGCAGCCCGGGTCGGCGCGCTATGGCGGGCACCAGTTCGGCAACTGGGCAGGGCAGCTGGGGGACGGCCGCGCCATCACCCTCGGTGAGATGCATGGGCCGGATGGGCGGCGTCACGAGCTGCAACTGAAGGGTGCCGGCGTCACGCCGTATTCGCGTTTCGCCGACGGGCGGGCGGTGCTGCGCTCCAGCCTGCGCGAATTCCTGTGCAGCGAGGCGATGCATGCGCTCGGCGTCCCGACCACGCGGGCGCTGAGCCTCGTGGCGACGGGCGAGTCCGTGGTGCGCGACATGTTCTACGACGGCGACGCGCGCCCGGAGCCGGGCGCGATCGTCTGCCGCGTCGCGCCGACTTTCCTGCGCTTCGGCAACTTCGAGATCCATGCGGCGGCAGACGAGCAAGGGCCGTTGCGGACGCTCTTCGGACGCACGCTGCGGGAGTTCTACCCGCACATCGACCCCGACGCGCCCGAGGCGCCGGTGGCGTGGCTCGGCGAGGTCGCCGAGCGCACGGCCGTCATGGTCGCGCACTGGATGCGCGTCGGCTTCGTGCACGGCGTGATGAACACGGACAACATGTCGGTGCTCGGCCTGACCATCGACTACGGTCCTTACGGTTTCCTCGAGGGCTACGACCCGTCGTGGACGCCCAACACCACCGACGCGCAGGGGCGGCGTTACTGCTACGGACGGCAGCCGCAGATCGCGCTGTGGAACCTCGCCCGGCTCGCAGGTGCGCTGCGCCCGCTCGGCGCGGACGACGATGGGCTGCAGGTCGCCCTCGAGCGGTATCGCGACACCTTCGGGCGCGAGCACCGCGGGATGCTGGCGGCGAAACTCGGTCTCGTCGCGCTCGATGACGACGACGAGCCCTTGTTGAACGAACTCTTCGGGTTGATGGCCTCCGTCGAGACCGACATGCCCATCCTGTTCCGCGGACTCGCGCGCCTGCTGTCGGACTTGCCGGGAGGCGACCTGCAGATGCTTTTGAGCGACGCGGTCTACGACGCGTCCGCGCTCGACACCGCGCTCGTGGCGCGCTGGCGGTCGTGGGTGGATGCATGGCAGGCGCGCGCGGCGCGCGAGCAGCGTCCCGCCGCATGGCGCATCGTGCGCATGGATGCGGCGAATCCGCGGTATCTGCCGCGGAATTACCTTGCGCAGCAGGCGATCGATGCCGCGAGCGCGGGCGATGATGCACCGCTGCGCGAGCTGCTCACGGTGCTGCGCCGGCCGTATGAGGAGCAACCCGGCCGAGAGTCCTACGCGGCGCGACGACCGGAGTGGGCGCGCCACAAAGCCGGTTGCTCCGCGTTGTCCTGCAGTTCATGACGCCGATGTCCTGCCTGCGGTCCAAGGCGCGGTCGTCGAGGTCGAGCGTCGTCGCGCGCGGTTGACGCGCGCAGACGCCGGTACTAAAGTCCGCGACATCCGAGAGGTGCCCGTGATGCATTCCGCATCTCGGGTGAAACGGGAAGCCGGTGGGTGGCCTCAGGTCACGATTCCGGCACTGCCCCCGCAACGGTAAGCGAGGCAGGGCGACTTCTGAGCCACTGCGACCCCAGCGGTCGTGGGAAGGCATCGCCCGGCGGCAACGCCCTCGCAAGTCCGGAGACCGGCCCCTCGGTGCGACTGAACGCGCACGGGTGGATTGCGCGTGGGAGTGTTTGCATGAAGATCCTTCGCGCTTCGGCGTCTGTCTGCACCCTTCATGGGGTGTTCCTCCTCGGCTTGGTCCCCGGCGCCGCCGCCGAGGCACCGCGCGCGGCCTCGGATACCGTGGTCGTCACCGCGTCGCGTCTGCCCGAGTCGCTCGACGAGACGCTCTCGTCGGTCACGGTCATCACGCGCGAGGACATCGAGCGCCTGCAGGCGCGCACCCTCGATGAACTGCTCGCCGGGGTCGAGGGCTTCGCGCTCACGCGGCAAGGCGGCGTCGGCCAGCCGACCTCCGTCTTCCTGCGCGGCGGCGAGTCCGATCACGTGCTGTGGTTGGTCGACGGCGTGCGCATCGGCTCGGTGACCACCGGCATCCCCGTCGTGCAGGACCTGCCCATCGACACCATCGAGCGGATCGAGATCGTGCGCGGCCCGCGCTCCAGCCTCTACGGCGCCGATGCGATGGGCGGGGTGGTGCAGGTCTTCACCCGCCGCGGGTCCTCGGCGCCGGCTTCGCTGCGCGTCTCCGGCGGCTCGAACGGCACCACCCAGGTCGCGCTGTCGGCGGGTCTCGGCGACGCCGCCGGTTGGGTCGATGTGCAGGCCTCACATCTGCGCACCGACGGGGTGAACGCCTGCCTCGGGCGGCCGTTCCCGCCGGGCGGCGGCTGCTTCACCAACGAGCCCGACCGCGATCCTTACCGCAACGGCAGCGTCAACCTGCGTGCCGGCACGCGGCTCGGTGCCCACGAACTGGAGGCCTTCGTGCAGCGCAGCGAGGCGCGCGTCGCCTTCGACAGCTCCTTCCTCAACGAATCCGACCTCGTCAACCAGGTGGCCGGCGTGAAGTGGGCCGTGTCGCCCCGCGACGGTTGGCGCAGCACCGTGCAGGCCGGGCGCTCCTGGGACGAGTCGACGAGCTTCCGCGCCGGCAGCGCCACGACCAGCGTGTTCGACTCGAAGCGGGACAGCGCGTCCTGGCAGAACGACCTGCGCCTAGGCTTGGGCGAGGTCACGCTCGGTCTCGATTGGCTGCGCGACGAGGTCGACAGCAGCACCCGCTACACGCGGACTTCACGCGACAACCGCGCCGCCTGGGCGCAGTACGCCTTGCGGCAGGGCGCGTTCAGCACGGCGCTCGCGCTGCGCGCCGACGACAACGAGCAGTTCGGTTCGAACACCACGGGCAGCCTCGCGGCCGGTTGGCGCTCCGCGGGCGGCATGCAGGCGCATGCGAGCTACGGCACCGCCTTCAAGGCGCCGTCCTTCAACGAGCTCTACTTCCCCGGTTTCAGCAACCCGGCGCTGCGTCCGGAGCGGGGACGCACGGCGGAGCTCGGTCTGCGCGGGTCGGCGTCCGGCCTGCGTTGGAACATCGCCGCCTACCGCAGCGAGATCGACGACCTCGTCGCCTTCGATGTCGCGACCTCCCGGCCGCAGAACATCGCTCGCGCCGAGCTCACGGGCGTCGAGACCGGTCTCGATTGGCGCTCGGGGCCATGGCGGTTCTCGCAGACCCTCTCTTGGTTGCAGGCCGAGGACCGCAGTGCCGGACCCAACCGCGGGCGTGAGCTGCCCCGGCGTCCGGAGTGGTCGGGTCGCACGGCGCTCGACTGGAACGCGGCGCGTCTCGGCTTCGGCGCAAGTGTGCAATGGGCCGGTCAGCGGTATGATGACCTCGGCAATTCGCGCCGGATGGGCGGCTATGCGGTGGTCGACCTGACCGCCTCCTGGCAGATGAGCCGGTCGGTGCAGCTGCAGGCGAGGGTCGCGAACGCGCTCGACCGTCGCTACGAGACCGCCACGCTGTACCCGGCGTTGGGTCGTGAGGCTTTTTTGACGGTGCGCTGGGGCGCGCCGCGTTGAATCCGAGTTCTATCGAGGGAGTCGAACACAGATGATCCGTACAGACCGTTTCCATTGGCCGCTCGCTCTCGGGCTTGCGCTCGCCATGTTCGTCACGCGCATCGGCCACTTCGGCGAGTACGGCGGTCCGCCGGACGCGTCCTGGGCGGTGTTCTTCCTGGCCGGTCTCTGGCTGCGTGAGGCGCGTCTCTTCCCGGCGTTCTTCGCGTTGGCCTGGATCGCCGACCTGGTCGCGTTCGGGCTCGGCACGCCGACGCTCTGCTACTCGCCGGCCTACCTGTTCTTGATCCCGGCCTACGGTCTGCTCTGGTGGGCGGGTCAGGCCGTGGCGAAGGCAGGCGCCGGTTGGCGTATCGCGCTCGCGTTGCCGGTGGCTGCAGCGGGTTGCTTCGCGCTCGCCAACCTCGGCATGTACCTGCTGGCACCGCCGGCTGCACCCACCTCGCTCGCGGCGTTCGCCACGCAGGTCTCCGGTTGGTTCCCGGGCTACCTGCTGACGATGGCCGTCTACACGGCCGGCGCGCTTGCGCTGGCTGCGGTGGTCACCGCGATCCGTCGCCCGAGCGCCACGCGCAGCGTCTGACCCGACGCCTCCGCGGTCGGCATCGCTGCCGACATCGCCCGAAAAAAAGCCCCCCGCCGCATCGCGACGGGGGGCTTTTCATTTCCACCGCCCGGCCGGGGCGGACGGCCGCTTACCAGGGCAGGGTGGTGGCGACCGTGAACTGGACCTTGCCCTCCGAGGTGAACACATCACCCGGCGTGCCGTCGGTGGCCTTGAGGTCGCTGCCGTCGATCCACTTCAGCGCGAGCGCGAAGTTGCCGACCGACTTGGTCACGCCGATGGAGTAGTCGAGGTATCCATCACCGTAGACGGCATCCCAATAATCGCCGTCGCTCTGGCCCACATGCAGGGCGAGTTCGAAGTCGTTCGGCAGCGGGATCGCCGCGTTGACCTCGATGTAGGTGGCGCTCTCGCCGGAGTTGCTGAAGTCGTCCGCGTACCAGAATTTGCCCGAGATGGCCTTGTAGGACGCGCCGGCGTAGAACTCGCCGAACTGGACCTTGTCGCCGCTCGGGTTGAAGTTGTACTGGACGAAGCCGATGTCGAAGCCGCCGTCCTCGCCGATCGAGCCGCGGTAGCCGCCGAGCAGATCCCATTCGAAATCAGCCTTGGTGCCGGGTCCGAAATCGACGTTGCTGACCCAGGTGCCGAGGTAGAAGCCCGACTCGCCCGACCAGTCGAGGCTGGCCTGCAGCGCGGGGTCGCGTGCGGTCTGCGAGATGCCGCGGAAGTCGTAGTCCGAGGCGAGCGTGATGGTCGAGCTCACTTCGGCACGCGCGAGGGGCGCGGCGAGCACGGTGAGCGCGAGCGCGGCGAGCGGGGCGGTCTTGTTCATGTTCAGTCCTTTGTTGGTGAAGTTCGACGACACAGACTCGGAGCAAGTCGCGTGCCAAGGGTCGGAAGGCCCATCGCTGCGGCTTCCGTGCGATTGTAACGCGATTTCCGCACCATATCGGTGCGGGCCGTCCGCGCCATGTCGGGGGATGGTGCGTGTCGGCTGATAGAATCGCCGGCATGGCCGCCTTCGACGAACCCATCGCCTGCGTCGACGTCGAGACCACGGGCGGGCACCCCGCCTGGCACCGCGTCACCGAGATCGCCATCGTCGGCGTGCGGGCGGGCGAGGTCGAGTGGGAGTGGAGCCGCCTGGTCAATCCGGGCTGTCGCATCCCGCCGTCCATCCAGCAGCTGACCGGCATCAGCGACGAGATGGTCGCCGATGCGCCGCCGTTCGCGGCCATCGCCGATGAGGTCGAGGCGCGGCTCGCCGGTCGGCGCTTCGTCGCCCACAACGCCCGCTTCGATTACGGTTTCGTGCGTACCGAGCTGCGGCGTGCGGGTCGCCCGTTCGCGGCGCCGCTCGCCTGCACGGTGCGTCTCTCCCGCGAGCTCTATCCGGAGCAGCCGCGCCACAACCTCGACGCGATCATCGCCCGTCACGGACTCGAGTGCGCCTCGCGGCATCGCGCTCTGCCCGATGCGCAGGTCTTGGCGCAGTTGTGGGGTGCGCTGCGCCGCGGGTGGCCTGCCGAGACGCTCGACGCCGCGCTCGACCGCGTCGGCCGCCGTCCGTCCTTGCCCCCCCATCTGTCGCCGGACCTCGTCGACGACCTGCCCGAGGCCTGCGGCGTCTACCGCTTCATCGGCGAGGGCGACGCGCTGATCTATGTCGGCAAGGCGCTCAACCTGCGCGAGCGCGTGCTGTCGCACTTCATGTCGGCGGGACGCGACGCCAAATCGCAGCGGCTCGCGGCGCAGGTCCGTCGCATCGAGTGGACCGAGACCGCCGGCGAACTCGGCGCGCTGCTGCTCGAGGCGCGCGTGGTGCGCGAATCGAAGCCGGTCTACAACCGGCGTCTGCGCGGCGGTGGAGAGCTCTTCACCTGGCGGGTCGACGACGACGGGTCGGCGCCGCAGTTGACCGCGCTCGAGGGGCCGCTGCCTCCCGGCGACATCTTCGGTCTCTACCGCTCCGCGCGACAGGCGCGCACCGCCCTCACCAAGCTGGCGCGCGACCAGAGGCTCTGCCTTCGGGTGCTCGGTCTGGAGCCGGGCGGCGAGGGGTCGTGCTTCGGCCATCAGGTCGGTCGCTGCGCCGGTGCATGCGTCGGCGCGGAGCCCCGCCTCAAGCACAACCTGCGGCTGAAGCTCGCGCTCGCGCCGCACAAGCTGCGCAGCTGGCCCTACAAGGGCGCGGTGGCGCTGGAGGAGACCAGCGCCATGGGCCTCAAGCAGTGGCATGTCCTCGACGGTTGGCAGTACCTCGGCAGCTTGCAGCCGGACGAGGTCGATCCTGCCGACGCCACCCGTGTCGGTCTTGCGGCGCCGCAGGCCGGATTCGATCCTGATGTGTACCGCATCCTCGCGCGGCATCTGACACGCACCCGCAAAGGTCTGCGGCCCTGGCCGCCGTCCGGACGCCCATGAGCGCTGCGTTCCGCCAGTTCCTCGCCAGCGTGCCGCGCGGGTTCGGCGACCTGCTCGCGCGCGAACTCGCCGCCTTCGGTGCGACCGATATCCGCGAGCGCGGCAACGCCGTGGCGTTCACCGGGACGCTCGAGGTGGCCTACCGCGCCTGTCTGGAGTCCTGGGTGGCGAGCCGCGTATACCTCGAGCTGCTGCGTTTCGAGGCGGAGGACGATGCGGCGATCTACGCGGCGCTGCGCGGCATCGACTGGCGCGCCCATGTCGACCCCGCGCAGACGCTCGCCTGCGAGTGGAGCGGCAGGCATCCGGCCGTCGTCAACACCCACTACGGCACGCTGCGCCTCAAGGACGCGATCTGCGATGCGCTGCGCGACAGCACGGGCGCACGCCCCGACATCGCGCCGCGCGAGCCCGGGGTGCGCGTGCACGCGCATGCGGTCGGCACCAAGGTCACGGTGTCGATCGATCTCTCGGGCGAGGGCCTGCACCGGCGCGGCTGGCGAGGTGACACCGGCGAGGCGCCGCTGCGGGAGAACGTCGCCGCCGGTGTGCTGCTGCGCGCCGGCTGGCCGGCGCTGGCTGCCGAGGGCGCGGCCTTCCTCGACCCGATGTGCGGTTCGGGCACGCTGGTCATCGAGGCGGCGCGGATGGCGGCCGGCCTCGCGGCCAACCACCGTCGGCGCTATTTCGGTTTCCTGCGCTGGCTCGGTCACGACGCGGCGCTGTGGCGGTCCTTGGTGGAGGCGGCCGAGGTGCGCGCCGCTGCGGGTCTCGAGCGTTGCCGGGCGCAAGGCATCGTGCTGCGGGGGCGTGACCTCGACGCAGCGCTCATCCGCGAGGCGCGCCTCAACGCCTCGCATGCCGGGGTCGCGGAGATCACGCGCTTCGAGCCGGGGCCGCTCGCCGAGGCGCGGCCCGACGGCGCGGCGGTCGGTCTGCTGTGCACCAACCCGCCCTGGGGCCTGCGGCTCGGCGACATGTCGGCGGCGCGCGCGGTCCATGCGGAGCTCGGTGCCGTGCTGCGCGGGCATTTCTCGGGTTGGCAGGCGGCGGTGCTGACCGGCGATCCCTCGCTGGGCCTCGAGCTCGGTCTGCGCGCGCATCGTGTACATACGGTCTGGAACGGTGCGCTCGAGTGCCGATTGCTGCGCATCGCCGTGGGCGAGGGCGCTGCGCGCGAACTGCGCCCCTCGGCGGGCACACGCATCGACCCGGAGCTCGCGCGGACGCCGGGCGCCGTCATGTTCGGCAACCGCATCCGCAAGAACCTCGCGCAGCTCGCCTCCTGGGCGAAGCGCGAGCAGGTCGGCTGCTACCGGATCTACGACGCCGACATGCCCGAGTACGCCTTCGCCATCGACCTCTACACCGCCGAGGGGGACGGGGCCGACGGCGTACGCTGGTTGGTGGTTCAGGAATACGAGGCGCCGCGCGAGATCCCGGAGGACGCGGTGCGTCGCCGTCGCAGCGAGGCTTTGGCCGCTCTCGTCGATGCCGCCGGCGTGCCGACCGAGCGGATCCGGCTGCGCACCCGCCGCCGCCACAAGCGCGGCGAGCAGTATGTGAAGCGCGGTCCGGGCGCCGATGGGGCCGACGAGGACCGCGGCGAGTGGCTCGTGGTGCGCGAGGGCGGTCTGCGCTTCGAGGTCAACCTCGGCGATTATCTCGACACCGGGCTCTTCCTCGACCACCGCCCGACGCGGCTGCGGCTCGGCGCGGTCGCGAAGGGCAAGCGCCTCCTGAACCTCTTCGGCTACACCGGTACCGCGACCGTGCATGCCGCTGCCGGCGGCGCCCGCGAGACGACCACGGTCGATCTGTCCGCGACCTATCTCGAGTGGGCCCGCGCCAACCTCGCCCTCAACGGCCTCGACCTGCCGGTGCACCGTCGCGTGCAGGCCGATGTCCGCGAGTGGCTGCGCGAGGCGCGCGCGCGCGGCGAGCGCTACGACCTCGTGTTCTGCGACCCGCCGACCTTCTCGAACAGCAAGCGGATGGTCGGGGTGTTCGATGTGCAACGCGACCACGCCGCGCTCATCGACGACTGCATGGCGTTGCTCGCCCCCGGTGGACTGCTGGTTTTCTCCACCAACGCCCAGCGGTTCCGGCTCGACCCCGCGCTCGGCGAGCGCTACGAGGTGCGTGACATCAGCCGACAGACCTTGCCGCCGGATTACGCCCGCAACGCCCGCATCCATGCCTGTTTCGAGGTCCGGGCGCGGGTTCTGGCCGGGCCTCGGACAGCCGACGGGGCAGGGTAGCGGTGCCTCGCCTGCCTGCGTATCGTGGGGGCATGGCTACCGCGTCGCATCCCGTCCGACCCTCATCGCTGCTCCGGCTGCTGGCGTGCGCACCGCTGTTCGCGCTCGTGGCCTGCGGCGATGGTCGCCCCGCGAAGCCGGCGGCCGCGGCCGCCTCCATGACCGTGACCACCGCGACCGCCGCGCGACGCAGTGTCGAGCGCGAGGTGACGGCCTCCGGCTCGGTCGCGGCGTGGCAGGAGATGTCGCTCGGGGTCGAGCTCACCGGTCTGCGCATCGCCTCCGTGCTGGTGGAGCCCGGCGCGCGTGTCGCCGCCGGCCAACCGCTGCTGGAGCTCGACCGCCGCACCCTCGATGTACAGGCGCGGCAGGCCGAGGCCAGCCTTGCGCAGGCACGCGCCAGCCTCGATCTCGCCACCGCGCAGGCGACGCGTGGCGAGTCGCTGATCGCCAGCAATCTCATCTCGAGCGCCAACCTCGACGAACTGCGTGCCAACCGCGCGCGCGCGGTGGCCCAGGTCGCCGCCGCTGAGGCTGAACGCGACGCCGCGAAGCTGCGGCTCGGCTTCGCGACGCTGCGTGCGCCCGATGCCGGCGTGATCTCCGTGCGCAACGCACAACCCGGGCAGGTGGTCTCGGCGGGCGCCGAACTGCTTCGCCTCATCCGCCGCGGTCGCCTCGAGTGGCGCGCCGAGATCTCCGACACCGACCTCGCAAGGGTCCGCCCCGGCGCGGCGGTGCGGCTGCGTGCGCCCGACGGCGTCGCGATCATCGGCAGCATCCGGGCGGTGTCGCCGTCGGTCGATCCGAAGACCCGCACCGCGGTGGTCTATGCCGACCTTCCGGACCCCGGCACGCTGCGCGCCGGCATGTTCGCCGAAGGCCGCATCGCCGTCGGCAAGGCCGAGGTCAGCGTGGTGCCGCGCGAGTCGGTCGTGTTCCGCGACGGTCTGCCCTATGTGTTCGTGCTGCGTGAGGGCGACCGCGTCGAGCAGCGCCGCATCGAGACCGGCACCGTCGAAGGCGACGCGCTCGAGGTGCGCTCCGGCCTCAAGGCGGACGAGCGCATCGCGGTGCGCGGAGCGGGCTTCCTCGGCGACGGCGAGACCGTGAAGGTCGTGCAGGGCGCACCGCCGTGAACCTCTCGCGCTGGGGCATCGCCCATCCGCTGCCCTCGGTGCTGGCCTTCGTCATCCTCACGATCGCCGGCTTCTGGGGCCTGCACAAGCTGCCCATCTCGCAGCTCCCCGACATCGCCTTGCCCACCATCCAGGTCACGGTCGGCCTGCCGGGCGCCACACCCTCCATCCTCGAGACCGATGTCACGCGCAAGATCGAGGATGCGGTGGCGAGCATCGCCGACATCGACAAGATGACCTCCTCGGTCAGCGAGGGCACCTCGGTCACGCGCATCGAGTTCGAGCTCGGCCGCGACATCGACGCCGCGCTCGACGAGGTGCGCGATGCCGTCATGCGCGCGCGGCGCGAGCTGCCGGCCGACATCGACGAGCCCGTGGTCCAGCGCCTGAACCTGGTCGGCGGCACCGTCATCGGTTACGCGGTCTCCTCCAAGCGTCTGGCGCTCGACGAGCTCTCCTGGTTCGTCGACGACACCGTGACCAAGGCGATGTACGGCGTCACGGGCGTCGGCTCGGTCAGCCGTTCGGGCGGCGTCGACCGCGAGGTGCGGGTCGACCTGCGCCCCGAAGCGTTGCAGGCGCTCGGCGTCACGGCCGGGTCGGTCTCGAACCAGCTCGCGCGGCTGCAGCTCGAGCGGCCGGGCGGTCGCACTGTGACGGGCGGGGCGGAGCAGGCCGTGCGAACGGTCGCCGTGGTGCGCACCGCCGCCGAACTCGAGGACTACCCCATCTACCTGCCCGACGGGCGCAGCGTACGGCTGTCCGCCATCGCCACGGTGACCGATGGCGCGGGCGACCCACGCGCCGCCGCGCTCCTCGACGAAGAGCGTGTGGTCGGTTTCTCGATGCGCCGCACCCGCGGCTCGAGCGAGGTCGATGTGGGCGAGGGCGTGCGCAAGGCCGTGGCGAAGCTGCAGGCCGCGCACCCTGAGGTGACCTTCACCGAGGTGGTGGCGAGCGTCGAGGACGCGAAGGCCTCCTACGACTCCTCGATGACCATGCTGCTCGAGGGGGCGCTGCTTGCGGTGATCGTGGTCTGGTTCTTCCTGCGCGATTGGCGGGCCACATGGATCTCGGCCATCGCACTGCCGCTGTCGGTGATCCCGACCTTCGCGGTGATGTGGTGGCTCGGCTTCTCGCTCAACCTGCTGACGCTGCTCGCTTTGGCGGTGGTCATCGGCATCCTGGTCGACGACGCCATCGTCGAGGTCGAGAACGTCGCCCGGCACCGTGCGATGGGCAAACCGCCGTTGCAGGCGGCCATCGACGCCACCGACGAGATCGGCATCGCGGTGATCGCGACCTCGGCGACCCTCGCAGCGGTCTTCGTACCCGTCGCCTTCATGCCGGGCGTCACAGGGAAGTTCTTCCGCGAGTTCGGCTGGACGGCCGCCGCAGCGGTGCTGTTCTCGCTGCTGGTGGCGCGTCTGCTGACGCCGATGCTGGCGGCGCGCTTCATGTCGCACACGCCGAAGGATGCGGCGGATTCACCGCTCATGACGCGCTATCTCGCCTGGGTCGACCTCGCGCTGCGCCACCGCCGCTGGGCCATCAGCCTCGCCATGCTGACCTTCGTCGCATCGCTGGCGTTGATCCCGCTCATCCCCAAGACCTTCGTGCCCTCGACGGACGAAGCGCGGGTGCAGCTGCAGGTCGAGCTGCCGCCCGGGGCGCGCATGACCGACTCGCTGGAGGTGGCCCGAGAGGTGCGGTCGCGCCTGCGCGCCGGCGTGCCCGAGCTCAAGAGCATCTTCACCTCGATCGGCGGCGATTCCAGCGAGACCATGAGCGGTGGCCTGAGTTTCCCCGAGGTGCGGCGCATCCTGCTGACGCTCGAGTTCAAGGCCGAGCGTTCGCGCGACAGCGCCGAGCTCGAGAACGCGGTGCGCGCGCTGCTGCGCGACCTGCCCGGGGTGCGTTTCCAGTTCTCGGCGGGCGGCCCCGGCGATCGGTTGAGCCTCGTCCTCGCGGGGCGCGATCCGGATGTGCTCGGCCGCACTTCGCGCGAGCTCGCGGCGCAGATCCGGCAGATCCCCGGTCTCGGATCCGTCAGCACGAGCGCGGCGCTGCTGCGCCCGGAGATCGTCATCCGCCCCGATCCGGCGCGCGCCGCGGACCTCGGTGTATCGACCGTGGACATCGCGGACGCCGCGCGCATCGCGACCAGCGGCGATGTGCGCCAACGCCTCGCCAAGCTCAACCTCGCCGAGCGGCAGGTGCCGATCCGCGTGCAGCTCGCAGGCGGCGCATTGACGGACCCCGCGGTGCTGAGCCAGCTGCGCGTGCCGGGCGCGCGGGGGCCGGTGCCGCTGTCGGCGGTCGCCGAGATCACCGAAGGCAGCGGCCCGGCGCGCATCGACCGCTTGAACCGCGAGCGCAACGTCACCGTCTCCGCGGAGCTCAACGGGCGGCCGCTCGGCGACATCATGGCGCAGGTGCGCGACCTGCCGATCGCCAAGAACCTGCCGACCGGCGTGCGCATCATGCCGGCGGGCGATTCCGAGGCCTTCGTCGAGCTGTTCGTGGGCTTCGCGGTGGCGATGCTCGCGGGCGTGGTCGCCGTCTATGTCGTGCTGCTGCTTCTCTTCCACAGCGCGACGCTGCCGCTCGTGATCCTCGCGGCGGTGCCGCTCTGCGGCGGCGGTGCCTTCGGTCTGCTGCTGCTGACGGGCAACGCGCTGTCCTTGCCGTCGCTCATCGGCCTGCTGCTGCTGACCGGCATCGCCACCAAGAACTCCATCCTGATCGTCGACTACGCCGTGCTCGGCGAGGAGGCGGGGCTGTCGCGGCGCGATGCGCTCATCGAGGCCTGCCGCAAGCGCGCGCGACCCGTCATCATGACCACGGTGGCGATGGGCGCCGGCATGCTGCCGATCGCGCTCGGCCTCGGCGCCGACGGCGCGTTCCGTACGCCGCTCGGCGTGTCGGTGATCGGCGGCCTCATCACCTCGACGCTGCTGTCGCTGATCGTGGTGCCCGCGGCGTATTCGTTGGTGGGCGAGATCACCGACCGTATCCGTGCCCGTATGGGGCGACCGCCGCGCAAGGCGGTCGCTCCGTCCGCGGGCTAGAGCAGGTCCCGCATCCGGTACCACAGCATCGCGAGCACGAGCGCCGGGCGTCGCAGCGCGGGGCCGCCCGGGAAGTCGCGGTGCGGGATGCGTGCGAAGAGGTCGAAGCGCTCGCTCGTACCCGCCACCGCTTCGGCCAGCAGCTTGCCCGCGATGCCGGTGAGGGCGATGCCGTGGCCGCTGAACCCTTGCAGGAAATAGACATCGGGCTCGAGCCGCCCGAAATGCGGCGCGCGGTTCATCGTGATGTCCACATAGCCGCCCCAAGCGTGCTCGATGTCGACATCGGCGAGCTGCGGGAACACCTCCAGCATCCGGGCGCGGGTGGCGCGTCGGGTGCCGAGCGGGTCGAGTCCCGAGTAGCTCACGCGGCCGCCGAACAGCAGCCGGTGGTCCGATGAGCGGCGGAAGTAGTCGATCACCCAGTTGATGTCGGTCACCGCGGCATCGTTGCGGATCAGCGCGGCGGCGCGTTCGGCGCCGAGCGGACGCGTGGCGACGATGTAGGTGCCGACGCCCATGATCTTGCGGGCGAGCGCCGGCGCGAAGGGCCCGAGCCAGGCGTTGCCGCACAGCGCGAGCGATCGGCAGCGCACGCGGCCGGCGGCGGTG
>DAIMYL010000018.1:21589-23641 GCA_036734505.1 Steroidobacteraceae bacterium
CGCACACCCGCGCGCTCGGCGGCGGCGGCGAGCCCCTGCGTGTACTTGAGCGGGTGGATGTGGCCGCCGGCGCTGTCGTAGGTGCCGGCGATGTAGCGATCGGACGCGATGGTGGCGCGCAGTTCCTCGCGCTCGACCATGCGGACGCTGTCGTAGCCGTGGTCGCCGTGCAGGGTCGCGACCTCCTCGCGCAGCTCGCGCTCCTGCCGGGGCTTGATCGCGACATGCATCTGTCCCCAGCGCAGGTCGCAGTCGATGGCGTGGCGGGCGATGAGGTCCCGCTGCAGGCGCAGGCCCTCCACGGAGATGTCCCAGATGCGGCGCGCGTCGGCCTCGCCGACCAGCGCCTGCAGCTTGTGCTGGCCGCAGGCTAGACCGGGGATGGCCTGTGCGCCGCTGCGGCCAGAGGCGCCCCAGCCGACGCGGTGCGCTTCGAGGAGCACCACGCGATAGCCCCGCTCGGCGAGGTGGAGGGCTGTCGAACAGCCGGCGATGCCACCGCCGATGACGCAGACATCCGCGTCGACATCGCCCTGCAGCGCGGCCCGCGGCGGCTGCGCCGGCGCCGAGGCGGCGTACCAGGAGTCGATGTGCCCGTTCACGCGATGCGCTGTCAGATAGCGCCCATGTACCACTCGATCTCGAGCGGCGTGACATGGGAATTGAACTCGTCGAGCTCGGCCTGCTTCACGGTCGCGTAGAGGTCGCGGAACGGACGGCCGAGATAGGACGCGGCGAACTCGCTCCCGCGGAAGCGCTCGATGGCGGTCGCCCAATGCGCGGGCAGGGGCGTGCCGGTCTCGCGGTACGCGTTGCCGCGCACCGGCGGCGGCGGCTCCATGCCTTGCGAGATGCCGTAGTGGATGCCCGCGAGCAGCCAGGCCGTCACGAGATAGGGGTTGGCGTCGGCGCCCGCGAGCCGGTGCTCGATGCGGCGGTTGGCGGGGTCGCTCGGCGGCAGGCGCACCGCCGAGCCGCGGTTGTTGACCGACCACGAGGGCGTCATCGGCACGTAGGCTTCGGGGCGGAACCGGCGGTAGGAGTTGGGTCCCGGCGCGCAGATCGCCGTGCCCTCGCCGAGGGTCGCGAGCACGCCGCCGATGGCGTGGCGCAGCTCGCTGCTCTCGATCCGCAGGCCGCCGTCAGGGCCGTCATCGGCCGGCTCCGGACACTCGAAGATGTTGCGGCCCGAGGCGTCGAGCACGCTCGCGTGCACATGCAGGCCCGAACCCGCCATGTCTCGGTAGGGCTTCGGCAGGAAGGTCGCGTCCCAGCCGTATTCCCGCGCCACGCTGCGCACCACGCGCTTGAAGCGCAGCGCTTCGTCGCAGGCGCGCAGCGCGTCGGCGCGGTGCAGGAGGTTCACCTCGAACTGTCCCGGACCGTATTCGGCGAGCGCGGAGGTCGAGGGGATGCCCTGCGCACGGCAGACCGTGTCGATGCGGGCGAGCACGGCCGAGTACTCGTCGAGGTCGGTCATCGCGTTGATCTGGGTGCGGAACTCGCGACGACCCGTGCGCGGCAGCGGCGGTGGCTGCGGCTGTCCGGCGGCGGTGCGCTCGCGGTCCACGAAGTAGAACTCGTACTCGATCGCGACCACCGGCGTGAGGTTGAGACGGTGGAACTTGTCGAGCACCTTCACCAGCACATGCCGCGGGTCGCCGAAGAACGGCCGGCCGTCAGGCTCGTACATCGAGACCTGCAGCTGCGCCACGCCGTCGTTCTGCCAGGGCACCGGCACCAGCGAGTGCGGCAGCGGACGGCAGGGGCGGTCGGCGTCGCCCTCGTCGAAGCCGAGCCCGGTGGCCTGCACCGTGCCGCCGAGGACATCCAGCGCGAACATCGACCCCGGCAACAGCATCCCCGACCTGTAGACCCCGGCGATGGCGTCTCGGTCGATGCGCTTGCCGCGCTCGACGGTGTTGAGGTCGTTCAGGAAGACATCGAAGAAGCGCGTCCCGGGGTGCTGTTCGAGGAAGGCGGCGAGTTCCGGGGCGTCGGGTGAAGTCATCCGGGCAGGATACGGGGCGGAGCGCAGGGCGGCAATACAGA
>DAIMYL010000019.1:0-22525 GCA_036734505.1 Steroidobacteraceae bacterium
TGCTCGATACGCATGCCGGCCGCGGCGGCTACGACCTCTCGAGCAGCGAAGCGCATCGCAGCCATGAAGCCGACGAGGGCATCGAGCGGCTGCTCGATGTGACGCCGCCTGCGGCGCCATCGGGTGACGGCAGCGCCGGCACGGCGTGGCCCGCGGAGATCGCCGACTACCTCGCCGTCGTGCAGGCGTTCCGTCGCGAGCGCCATGACCGCGCCGCCTATCCGGGTTCGCCGCTGATCTCGCTGCTCGCGCTGCGGCCACAGGACCGTGCGGTCTTCATCGAGACCCAGCCCGCCGAGCACGCCGCGCTGCGCGAAGCCGTGTCGCAGCTCGCCCGTTACGCGCCAGCGACGATCGCCGCCGCACGCCGCAGCGTGGTGGAGCGGGCGACGATGGAATGCGCGGACGGCTACGCGCGCCTGCCGACCTGGCTCCCGCCCATCGAGCGCCGCGCGCTGGTGCTCATCGACCCGCCCTACGAGGACGCCGCCGGCGACCAACGCGCGCTCGAACGGGCCGTGCTCGAGATCCTCACGCGGCTGCCCTCGGCGGTCGTCGCGCTCTGGTATCCCATCAAGGAGGCGCGCGAGACGACGGCGTGGATCGACCGCCTGACCTCACGCCTGCCGAAGCCGCCCGATGCCGCGGTGATGCCGTGGCTGGTGTCGGAGATCTGCGTCCATCCGCCCGACAGCCGGGTCGGGCTCAACGGCTCGGGCATGCTGGTGATGAACCCGCCGTGGCAGCTCGCCGAGCGCATGCGTGTCTGGATGCCCGCGATGCACCACGCCTTCGATCCGCTCGGCCGCGGTCGGTGGACGGTGCGGGAGAGCGCGGGGTGAGCGCGCCGCCCGACCGCTACGCCGTGATCGGCCACCCGATCGCGCACAGCCGCTCGCCGCGCATCCACGCCGCCTTCGCCGCCGCCACCGGCCAGCGCCTCGCGTACGACCGCATCGACGCCGCGCCCGAGGCCTTCGAGGGCGTCGTCCGCGATTTCTTTGATAGCGGCGGCCGCGGGCTGAACGTCACCCTGCCGCACAAGGAGGCGGCAACGCGGCTCGCCGACCGGCTGACCGTGCGTGCCCGGCTCGCCGGCGCCGTGAACACGCTCGCGCGCCAGCCTGACGGCTCGCTGCTCGGCGACAACACCGACGGCGCGGGCCTGATGGCCGACCTCGCGCGGCTCGGCATCCCGGTGCAGGGCGCGCGCGTGCTGGTGCTCGGCGCGGGCGGCGCCACGCGCGGCATCCTCGGCCCGCTGCTCGAGGCGCAGCCCGCATCCATCGTGGTCGCCAACCGCACCGCCGCGCGCGCTCAGGCGCTCGCCGCGGATTTCGGTGCGACGGCGCCCGCTGCGGGCGGCATCGTGCAGGGCTGCGGCTACGACGCGCTCGCGGCGCAGACCGCGGGCGGCCCCTTCGACCTCGTCGTCCACGCCACCTCGCTCGGCCTGCAGGGCGAGGTGCCGCCGCTGCCGCGCGGCGTCGTCGGGCCCGCAAGCGTGGCATACGACCTGGGTTACGGCGCCGGCGACACGCCGTTCGTGCGCTGGGCGCGTGCGCAAGGTGTCACACGGGCTGAACAAGGCTTGGGCATGCTCATCGAACAGGCCGCCGAGTCCTTCTTCCTCTGGCGCGGCGTCCGTCCCGACACCGCACCGCTGCATCGCACGGAGCTCCCATGAACATCGACCGCCGCAGTCTCGTCAACGCCGGCCTCTACGGCCTCGGCGCTCTCGCCCTGCCGGGCGTCGCCTCCATCCTCCACGCCCGCGGCTTCACTCACGGCGTGGCGAGCGGCGAGCCGGGCGCACGACGCATGCTGCTCTGGACGCGCTACGCGTCGGACTCGGGCGCGCGCCTGCGCGTCGAGGTGGCGGCCGACACGATGTTCACGCGCGTCGTCGCCGGCGGCGAAGCCTACGCGGACCCGGACCGCGACCACACCGCGCGCGTCGTCGTCGATGGCCTCGCGCCCGGACGCTGGCACTTCTACCGTTTCATCGCCCCCGATGGTGCGATGAGCCCGGTCGGCCGCACGCGCACGCTGCCGGAGGGCGAGGTATCGCGCTTCGGGCTCGGGCTCTTCTCCTGCTCGAACCTCGGCTTCGGCTGGTTCAACGCCTACGCGCACGCCTGCGAGCGCAGCGACCTCGACCTCGTGGTCCATGTCGGCGACTACTTCTACGAGTACCAGACCGGCGTCTACCCGGACGCGCCCGATGCCCATCCGGCACGAAAGCTCGATCCGCCGCACGAGACCGTCTCGCTCGCCGACTACCGGCTGCGCCACGCCTGCTACCGGCTCGACCCGGACCTGCAGCGCCTGCACCAGTCCTATCCGATGGTCGCGGGCTGGGACGACCACGAGTTCACCAACGACGCGTGGGTGGACGGCGCGCAGAACCACCAGCCCGACACAGAGGGCGACTGGGGCGTGCGCAAGACCGCCGCGATGCGCGCCTACCGCGACTGGATGCCGGTGTCGGACCCCGGCCTCGACGGCGTCGACTGGGGCACATACGAGATCGGATCCCTGGCCACGCTCTTCAAGCTCGAGACCCGCATCAGCGGCCGCAGCGCGCTGCTCGAGCTCGAGGACCACCTGAAAGGCCGCCGCGACATCGACCGCGCGCTCGCCGAGTTCCGCGACGGCCCGCTCGCGGACCCCACGCGCAGCATGCTGGGCGCCGCGCAGGAGGCCTGGCTCGCCGCCGAGCTCGCGCGCTCGCGCCGCGCCGGCAAGCGTTGGCAGGTGCTGGCGCAGCAGACCGTGATGGGCGACCGGATCATGCCGCAGCGTGCGCTGGAGTGGGTCGCCGCGGACGCGCCTGATTACCTCAAGCGTGGCGCGCGCGTGGGCGTCGCCGCGGCCAAGCTCGGCATGGGCTACGACTTCGATTCGTGGACCGGCTTCCCCGCGGCACGCGCGCGGCTGCTCGCCGCGGCCCAGCGCGCCGATGCGGATCTCGTCGTGCTCTCTGGCGACAGCCACAACGGTTGGGCGTACGACCTGGCGCACGACGGCCGCGCGGCCGGCATCGACATCGGCACCCACTCGGTCACCTCACCCGGCATCGAGAAGCAGGTGAGCCGCGCCGCGCCCGCCGAGGTCGCCGCCGCGCTGCGCGCCGCGAACCCGACGCTCGCCTGGTGCGACACCAGCCACCGCGGCTATACCAGCGTGCAGCTCACGCCCGATGCGGCGACGGCCGAGTGGCACTTCCTGCGCACCGTGGGTGGACGCAGCACGGCGATGGCGGGCAGCCACCGCATGCGCGCCGCGCACGGGCGGCGTGCCTGGGACAAGACCTGAGAGGCTGGCCCGCGGACCTAGCCCGTGACGCGCAGGTCGCGGGTGTCGAGCCGCTGCTCGATGCGCACCGCTCCCGTGACATCGCGCACCTGCGCGGTGACGCGCACGGCCGCCGCGTCGCTCCAATCGAGCTGCAGCAGTCCGAAGTTCGGTTCCCGCCAGGCCTCGCCGACGCGCCGTGAATTGGGCGGCAGCACCGGCCAGGTCTCGGTGAGCCCGCTCGAGGTGAAGTCCCACAGCGGATAGGGCGCGTTGGTGCGCAGGCAGGACGCCTCCGCATAGTGCGTATCGCCGCTGATGCAGAAAAGTCCGTGCGCGCGCGTGCTGCGGATGGTCTGCAGCAGTCGCTGGTGGTCCTCGGCGTAGTTGATCCACGCCTCCCAACCCGGGAAATCGGCGACCACCTGCAGGCTGGAAGCGAGGATGCGCAGATCGGCGGGACGCGCGAGCTGCGCCTCCAGCCACTGCCACTGCCGCGCACCGAGCATGGTCGCCTGCGGGTCGGGGTTGCGTTCGTAGGGGCCCGGCACGATGCGGCCGGCGCGCTCGAGCTCCGCCGCCCAGTCGTCGTAGGTCTTGCCGCCGAGATCGAGCATGCGGATCGGCGTGCGGTTGAACCGCAGGTCCGGCAGCAGCACCTGCAGCCGACGACCGCCGGCGGTGAACTCGCCCGCGTCGTAGATGCCGTCGCGCGTGCGCCGCGGCGAATCGGCGGGCTCGCCCCAGAAGTCGCAGAAGATCCGCTGCGAGATCTCCTTCATCGGATACTCGGCGCCCGCATCGTCCTCGCCGTAGTCGTGGTCGTCCCAGACCGCGAGCACCGGCACCCGGTCTCGCAAGCGCCTGAACCCGGGCTGCGCCGCGAACTGCGCGTACTTGGCCTCGAGCACCGCCGGGTCGCGGGTGTCGCCGTAGATGTTGTCGCCCAGGAAGATGAAGAGGTCGGGGTCGGCGGCGAGCACCGCCTCCCAGATCGGCTGCGGCACCGCGCCCTCGGCGCAGGAGCCGTAGGCGATGCGCTGCGGCAAGCGATCCAGTGCCGGTCGCCGCACGCCCGCGACCACCGTGGGCGCCGCGCCCGCGAACCCGGCGGCGCCGCCCATCAAGGGCAGCGCCGCCGAGGCCAGCAGGATGTCGCGGCGGGTGGTCAAAACTTCGCCTTGAGGGACACGAACACCTGCCGCGGCGCGCCGCGCAGCAGGGTCTGCGCCGTGCCGTTCGGATCGGCGTTGACGAAGCCGTTCGAACCCACCGTCGAGATGTAGAACTTGTCGGTGATGTTGGTGACGGCGGCCTGCACGGTCAGCTCCTCGAACATCGCGACATCGGCGAAGCGGTAGCCCGCCGAGGCGTTGCGCAGCGTGTAGCTCGGCACGCTGCCTTGGTTCAGGAAAGTATAGTACCGCCCGCCCACATGGTTGGCATCCGCTCGGGCGAAGAACGCACCGTCGTCGTAGGCCAGCTCGGTCTTGATCATGACCTCGGGCGCGTCCGGGACGGTCTTGCCGCCGACGAGCACCACATTGCCGTTGGTGGTGTAGTTCTCGTCGAAGGTCGAGTCGTTCCACGCGAACGAGGTGAACCAGTTCAGGTGCTGCATCGGCCGCCAGTTGACGGCCGCTTCGAAGCCGTTGGTGCTCACGCCGCCGACGTTGGCGAGCACGGACGGGTTGCCGACGATGCCGGGACCCTGCTGGATGGCGAGCAGGCGGTCCTTGAACTTGATGCGGTACGCGGCGAGCACGCCCTCGAACGAGTCGCCCCGGAAGCGCCAGCCGAGCTCGAGGGTGTCCGAGGTCTCGGGCTTCAGCACATCACGGATCGCCACGAAACCGGCGGCCGTCGTGCTGAAGGGGCCCGCGGTGTTCGCGCTGACGAACGCGCGGGCGTTGCGGGCCGCGAGACCGAACAGCTCACCGCCTTCCCACGGCGCCCAGGTGAAGCCCAGCTGCGGCAGGAAGCTCTCCTTGGCCTCGATGGTGCCGGACTTGTTGGTGCCGGTGATCGTGGTCGCCGAGTTCTCGACCTTCATGCCCTTGAAGCCGGCCACGAACTTCAGCGTGTCGCCGACGGAGAACTCGTCCTGCAGGTGGTACTGAAGCGTCTTGGTGTTGAAGGCGTACTCCCACTGCGTCAGCAGCGGATCGCTGCGGAACGAGGTGAAGGACTGCGTGGGACCGGCGAGGTTCGGCTCGGGGTAGAACCGACGCGCCTGGTTGAAATCGTTGTCCTCGACCCAGACGCCGGCCTCGAGCTTGTGACCACCGAACGCCCAGCCGACCGTGGCGAGCGCGCCCTTGCGGTCGATGTCGTACTCGGTGGTGCGCACGGAAAGCGGCGCGCCGCCCGGCGTCGGCACATACGGCGTGCCCCAGAGGCCCTGGCCCTCGTTCTGGTGCATGTAGACGCGGGCAGAGAACGACAGACCCTCGTCCGACGGCAGGTCGAGGCCGAGGTACGCGAGCGAGTCCTCACGGATGCCGGCGGCGTCCCAATACGCGTCATCGCAGGCCACCGCGTTGCTGAAGCCCGAGGCCGCGCAGGCCTGCGCGGCGGCCACCGCCGCGGTCCAGTCCGGGGCCCAGTTGTCCCAGTCTTCGCCGCGTCGGCGGATGATGTCGAACGAGAGGTCCTGGTAGTCGCGTTCGGCGCGGTCCGAGTAGTTGTAGTACGCGGTGATGGCGCCCGTCTCGGCGATCGGCTGCACGGCCTTCAGCGAGTACATGCGCTGCTGCTGCTCACCGGAACCTTTCCACTTGTCGGTGGTGCCGTCGACCGCCGACAGCGAGATGCGCGGACCGTTGCCGCCGAGCGCGCCCGTGTCGAAGCGCCCATAGATGCGGCGCGTCGAATCGCTGCCACCGGTGAGGTCCACGCGCGCGCCGAAGTCCGACGCCGGATCGAGGGTGAAGAACTCGAGCGTTCCGCCCAGATTGCTGGTCGAGGCCGTACCGAGCGCGCCCGCGCCCTGCGACAGCGACACGCGACCCACATCCTCGCTCGGCACCGCGCGGCTGACATGCAGACCGTTGTGGTTGCCGTAGGACATGTCGCCGAGCGGCACGCCGTCGAGCGTGAAGCCCATCTGGTTCTGGTTGAAGCCGCGCACCACGATGCGCGTCGACCACTCGTACGAACCGAAGGGATCGGCGGACTGGAAGTTGACGCCCGGCAGCTTCTCGATGGCCTTGAGCGGGCTGGTACCGGCCGGCAGGTAGTCCATCTGCTCGGCGGTGACCTGCTGCTGCTGGCGCGCGACGCCGCGCGCGAAGATGACGACCTCTTCGAGCTGCGAGGCGTCGGCGGCAGGAGTGGGCTGCTGCGCCACGGCAGGCATACCGGTCGACAGGACAAGGGCCGCGCAGACGGCGGCGGAAATGGATCTCATGTTCGGGGGCTCCGGCACAGATGGGTTCGGGGCGCGTATGGTCAGGCCGGGTGATGAACGCGGCATGACCGCTTTCTTGCGGATGCGTTAAACGACCGATGGCTCGCTGGTGCGGCGCGGACGACGCCTCGGTGGGTCACCGAGGCGTCGCGCACGCCGTCCGCCCCGGCGATGGACGTCCGCCGTCGACTCAGAACTTGTAGGTCGCCGACAGACGGTACGAACGACCGAGGATGGGACGCGCCGTGTAGAAGCGTGCACCCGCATCGCCGGAGACGAACTGACCTGCACGGGGGTTGCCCTCGGTCAGCCCGATCTCGTTGGTCAGGTTGACCCCATGGAAGCCGAGCGAGAGGCGATCGGTCGCCTGCCAAACCACATTCGCGCCGAACACTTCATAAGCCGGCAGCGACTGCGAATTGGCCGCATCCGCGTACCGCTTGGAGTAGTGCTCCGCGTCCAGTTCGGCACGCAGCCGTCCGTCCAGCAGCATCACCCCCGGGTTGAGCCGTACCGACAGTTCGGGTACGCGGATCAGCTGGTTGCCGTTGAAGGTCACCACCACCGGCGCACCGCCCACGTTGTTCGTGAAGGTGAAGCTCTCGTACTCCGGCTGCTGCCAGGTCGCCGCGCCGCGGATGTAGAACATCCCGGCGAAGCTGACATCGCCCTCAAGTTCCACGCCGATAGTCTTGGTGTCCGCGTAGCCGACACGGGTCGTGAAGCTGTTGGTCGCCGAGTTGAACACGTTGTCCGTGAAGCGGACCCCTGTGAACTCCGACTGGAAGGCGGTGGCGTACAGGGAATGGTTGGCACCCACCCACTTCAGCCCGGCTTCCAGCATCTTCACCGGTGTCACACGGATGTCGGTGCGTACCGCATCACCCACGCTGCCCTGGAACTCGGAGGGTGAAGGAAGACGACCGGTGTCCGTGTAGCGTCCGAACAGCCCCAAGCCCTCGGTGAACTGCCAGTTGACGCCCAAGGTGAAACTCGTCTGATCGTAGGTGCGGTCGAACCCTTGGAACGCGCCCGTGCCGGTGATCACCTGGTTGTCGGCGAGGGTGCCGGCGATGCCGAGATCAACCGTGCGCTTGCCCTCGACCGCGCCGGAGAAGTCGATCTCCTCGTATCTGACGCCTGCGTCGACGCGGAGGGCATCGGTGATCTGCCACTCGTCGGCGAGGTATGCGGCGACGCTGCGAGCTTCGACGGTCGCGTTGTCGTACAGCGATCCGTGACGAAGGATGCCGTTGTCGGTGACCTTGCCCACCACGGCACCCGTCCCGGACACGGCGAGGACGTCCACGCGACGGGCCTGATCGCGCAGTTCGAGGTTCGCGGTGGACATGAAGCGGTCGTAGTCGTAGGAGAAGTCGGCGATATAGGCGCCCAAGGTCACATCGTGCTGCGCGCCGCCCAGATCGAACGCCTTGGAGACACGCAGATCGTTGGCGAACTCGCGCAGCGGTACGGCGACGCTCAGGAGGTTGCCGCTGATGACGAGGCCGTTGCCGTTGGCCCCGTCGAGGTCGAAGGTCTCGCCGCTGGTGGCGTAGACCATCCGCAGGTCAGCGCCGGGATACGCCGCTTGCGCCGCGGCGCGCAGGGACGCCAACCGGGCGCGCGCCGTCTCGATGTTCCCGGTGGGGAACAACCCGTTCCGGACGATCTTCGAGTCGCGCAACCGGGCCGTGTTGAGCAGACGCCAGCCGCCGCCCAGTCCAAGATCGATCTTCGCGGTGAACTGCGAGAGCTTCACATCGGTACCGCGGCCCAGATCGAAATCGAGGGGGCCTTTCGGGCTGGGGAAGGTCAGCAACCGGTTGTCCGGACCGGCGAGCGTGCCGAAGTTGGGATCGAAGCCGGAGACGCCAGCGGTGTCACCGCCGCCGTCGAAGGTCAGCGGCACCGGCAGCAGGAAACCGACGTTGTCGTCGATGTGCTTGAAGTTGACATCGATGCGTCCGTCCTCGAGGTCATAGCCGAGCGCGAAACGCAGCTGCCCGCCCTCGTTCTGGCGGAAGCCGGGCGGGCGCACCCCGTCATCGGTACGGAAGAACCCGCCGATCGACGCATCCCAACGGTCACCCAACGGTGATCCGAAGTAGAAGTCCGTGCGGTACATGCCATAGTCGCCGACCTGCAGCTTGACGAGACCTTCCGCCGAATCTCCGGGCTTGCGGGTGATGAAGTTGACCACGCCGCCCGGCGAATTGGCCGCGAAGATCGCGGACGGACCGCCGCGCACCGCCTCGACACGCGCGACCGTCTCGTCGATGCGGAACGACTGGTCGGCGTTGAGCCAGCCGAGACCGCCATCATGCTGGATGGTGAGTCCGTCTTCCTGCAGGGTGACCGACGAGTAACCATCGGTCGGGATGCCGCGGGAGCGGACGTTGTTCGACGCCTCGCCGCCCGACGCCTCGACCCAGAAGCCGGGGACCGACTTGAACGCCTCCGCGGTGCTGAGCGGTGCGATGAAGCGCAGCCGCTCGGCATCGAGGGTGCTGGCGGCGTAGCTCAACTCCGGCTTGGTGAGCGCGCGCGCACCGACGCGGCCGGTGACGACGACCTCCTCCAACGCATCGTCGGCGACACCTGCGGGAGCAGAGATGGACAACACCGACGCGACAGCGGCGGCGATCAGACGGTTCGTTTTCATTGATATGCCCCTCCTTCCGGGCGCGCGTATTGCATCAACGGTTTGCTGCACCGCCCTTGCAAGGCGGTGTCTGTTCGATGGCAGACGAGAGGTAGATCGGATTGGAGACCAACAACAGCGCACCATCTGCGCCGCGGACATCGGCCCGAATCCAGCCGGTGCAACCGGATGCGGTCGTCGCATGACGCAGCAGCGCATCGCGCGACTCCACGCGGAGTCGCGCCGCTTCGCGGTGCGTCCCGTCGTCGCCGCGGATGAGGTGCACCTCGGCCCCGGGCGCATCGCGCACGATCACCTCCACCTCGAGCGCCGCACCGCGCGCGAGCGCGATCGTGGAGCCCATGGCGGTCGCCTGACCGTCGGACAGGACGCGCAGATCGACGATGCGCGTGCGGCTGCCTTCGACATCGACGAAGGCACGACCCGCGCGTAGCCCGGCCAGAACGTCGCGCTGCGACAGCGACTCGGCGAAGACAGCGGTCCGCGGCCGTCCGACGGGGACCTGACGGTCCGGCGTCGCCGCCGGATCATGCGAATCGCTGCCCGCTACCGCGGTGAGACGCGCGCCGCGGTCGAGCAACCGCTCCCAGAACGCCAAGGCCGAGAACGGCCCTTCGGCGCTGCCGAAGCGCAGCAAAGAGCCACCGTTGACGATCTCGACCGCATCGACCGTTGACCAGTCGATGGGGTTGCGCCAGCCGCAGCCCATGCAGTCTTCGTTCGAGGGCAGACCAGGATGGTTCACCACCACGAAACCGCCGCGCTCCCGGACGCGCCGGAACTCCTCTGCGACATCGCTTGCGCCACCGCCCGGGCGAAGCAGGCGCGACGCATCCGCCGCACCGATGAGGTTCGCGTGACCGCCGAAGCTGGTCAGCTCCATCCCGGGCACGAGCAACAGATCATCGAAGTACGGCTGCAACTCCCGGAGGAAGCTCAGGTGGGATGTGGTGTTGTGCTCGGTGACGAACAGGAAGTCCAGGCCCTCCCGCGCCGCGGCGGCGACCGTGACGAACGCCGGGCAAGGGACGCGTCGTCCCATGCGGCTTGCGCAACTGCCATCGCTGTGCGCCGTGTGGGAGTGCACATCCCCGCGGTACCACGCGGCACCTTCGCGCAACGCTCCCGGTGCGAACGCGCTGACCGGCAGGGCCGCGCTGGCGGTGTGCATCCGCACCGTGGCGATGAACCGCGTGGGCGGCGCCGAACGCCCAGCCCCGCCGCCGACGACGGACCGGACGTTCGGCAGGCCGAGCACCAACCGCCACGTCCCGGGCTCGATCGGGCCCGGTCGATAGGACGGCGTCGCATCGTCCGGCCCGACGGTGATCGAGGTCTTGTTGCTGCCGCTCGCGCCGCGGAACCCGGCTGGACCGTGCAGCGCAAGGTCGACCACCGTCCGCATCCCGGCCCCGTCATGCGAGAAGTCGATGTCGAGGCGCTCGATGCCCGGCGGCACGACGAACTCGACGGCACGGTAGGTCTCATGATCGCTACCGCGTATCTCCCCTTCGATCCGCTGGACGGAAGGGGGCTCTCCACCGGCGCTGTGTGCACCGGGCATCAGCCCAGCACAGCACAGCGCCAGCAGAAAGCCCGAGCGCCTGAGGTGCGAGCGCACCGGCCTGATCACGCGCCGATCACCCCGCCGTCATCGCGTTGGATGACGATGGTCGCGGAACGCGGACGCGACAGACCGCCGTCCGGCCAGTGCGACGGATAGCGCGTCGGATCGCCGATGTCCGCCACCGAGATGTTCTCACCCGGATGCTGGATGTTGACGAACAACGCCTTGCCGTCGGGCGACTCGGTGATGCCGGTGATCTCGCACTGCGACGGGCCCACCAGGAAGCGCTTGAGCTTGGCCGTGCCCGGCGCCGCACCGACGAAGGTCTGCACAGTCTTGGTCGCACCTGCAGCATCGGTGTTGGTCACCGTCCGTGCGGCACCGTCTCCCACGGTGCCGGGCAGGGCCGCCAGCAACATGCAGTTGCTGACATCGGTGTAGGCACCATCATCGGTCTGGATCCAGAAGATGCCGTTCGAGCCGAACCACGCACCGTCGGGACTGGAGAAGTCGTTCTCCGCCGTCAGTCCCGAGAGGTTCACGTTCTGGGCGTTCGCGGTCGCACGCGCACCGAACAGGTAGACGTCCCAACGGAAGGTCAACGCAGCGGGCTCGCTTTCGAGCCAACGGATGATGTGGCCGTTCGGGTTGCCACGCTGCGCGGTGCCGTTGGTGCGGGCATCGTTGTAATGCCGCGGGTTTGACGCGTTCGTCGAGGCGAGCGTGCGCGAGGTCGCGTTGCTGTTGGTCATCGTCATGTAGACCGCGCCGGTGAAGGGATCGACCGCGCCCCACTCAGGCCGGTCCATCTTGGTCGCACCGGCGACATCGGCCGCGATCCGGGCGTTGACCAGAACATCGGCTTGATCGGCGAAGGGATAGCCGGGGTTGGCCGATGTGACATTGCCCGTATTGAAGGTCAGCTCGACCCAGCGTCCGGTGCCGTCCTCGCTGAACACCGCGGCGTAGAGCTTGCCGTTGTCGAGGTATTTGTCGCCCGCCGCGAGACCACGGGTCGCGTCCGCCGGATCCCACACCGCCGTGGAGACATACTTGTAGACATACTCGTTGCGGGAGTCGCAACCCATGTAATACACGATCGGCTTGCCCGCGACCGCCTTCGCCGGCCAGGCGCCCTCGTGCGCGAACCGTCCCATCGCGGTGCGCTTCTTCGGGGTCGAGGTGGGCGAGAACGGATCGATCTCGACGTTCCAGCCGTAGGTGTTCGGACCGTTGCGATAATCGTCCGACCCGTCGGCAGAGCTGCCTCGGACCTCGGCGTTCCATCGACCGTACCGGTCGTCCGCCGTGTCGGGTGTCACCGTGGCCCAGAGTTCGCGGCCGGTTCCGGCGACACCGTACCGGGCGAACGAGGTCAACTCCTTGGCGGTGCGCCGAGGATTGTCGGTCGCCGTGGTACGACGGAAGTAGCCGGCCCAGTTCTCCTCGCAAGCGAGATAGGTGCCCCATGGCGTGTAGCCATGAGCGCAGTCGTTCACGGTGCCCCGGACAGCCGTCCCCGTCGGCGACTCCTTGGTCACCATGTACCGTGACCCGGCCGCCGGGCCGGAGATCGTCATCGGCGTAAGCGTATGCACACGGCGGTTGAAGCTCGAGTCTTGCTTGTAGATCCAGTTCCCGTTGACCTTGTTGATCTCGATCACCGACACGCCGTGCAGGTAGAACTCCTTGAGGACCTCGTCGGCGACGGTGCGGGCCCCGTTGACGATCGTGGGGCCGTTGGGGTGCAGGTACGCCTCGGTTATGGCCTCGTGGTTCATGACCAACAGAGCGCGGTCGGTGGCGGTCGCCGAGTAGCGGCCGTCGGCGCCCATGCCGTAGTACTGGATCGCATCGTGGTGATCGCCGGCGCGCTGGGCGTAGGAAGCGGCTGCATCAGTCCCGTCGTTGCGGAACGCCGGTACGCCCGCAGCGATCGGATCACCCAAACGGTACAGGACCGTCGCGTAGTAGCCGGTCGGAAGGCGGATCGCATCGGCGACCGACTTCGCCACCGGGTTGAAGGACAGCGTGGTGGCGCGCGGCGGTGCGACGCTGCCACCGGCGGGTGGTACGAGGCTGGGGGTCGGGTCACCGACTCCATCACCGTTGCAGCCGACGAGGCCGCCGAGGAAGCTCAGCGCGGCGAGGCCTGCGCCGCCCTTGAGCACGCTGCGACGCGCGATGATGGCGCGCAGTTCCGGGTTGGAGGACCCGTTCAAGTCGAGATCAAGCTCCTGATGGTTCATCTTGTGCGTTTCCTTGTTCGATGGGGACAACGGGAAGGCCGCTGCGGCCGCGCAAATCTGGCGCGCTCCCATGAAGCACGGATGGCAGGCAGGTTGCCGGACGGTGAAGCCCGGCGATCGTGCCGTGTGTCATCGAACTGCCGATGAACGGTAACGAGGCTGTGATGCAGGCTCGGCACGCTCACGCGATGCGCCTTGCCCTGATCACGGACGCCTGGGAGCCGCAGACCAACGGCGTCGTCAGCACACTGCGCCACACCTGCCGCGAGCTCGAGGCGCGCGGCGTGGAGGTCCTGCGGGTCACGCCGCAGGGGTTGCCGAGCGTCCCCTGTCCCTCGTATCCGGAACTCCAGCTGTCGCTGCCGAGGCGCGGCCATCTCGACCGGTTGATCGGTGATTTCCGTCCCGATGCGGTGCACATCGCCACCGAGGGCACGCTCGGTCTCGCGGCACGCAACTGGTGCCTGCGCAACCGTCGGCGGTTCAGCACCGCTTACCACACTCAATTCCCGGAGTATGTCCGCGCGCGCTGGCCGATCCCGCTGAGCGTCTCCTACGGCTACCTGCGCTGGTTCCATGCGGCGGCATCGGCCACCATGGTCTCGACGCCGACGATGCGTGCAGCACTGGCGCAACGCGGGTTCCGGCGGCTGCGGCATTGGGGGCGCGGCGTGGACACCGCGCTCTTCCGGCCGCAGCCACCACAGGACGATGTGCCGGTGTTCACCTGTCTCGGCCGGGTCGCGGTCGAGAAGAACGTGGAGGCCTTCCTCGCGCTCGATCTGCCGGGTCGCAAGGAAGTGATCGGCGATGGGCCCGCGCGGACCGATCTGCAGCGACGATATCCGGACGCGGTGTTCCACGGCACGCTCCGCGGCGAGGCTCTGGCCGCGAAGCTCGCCGCTGCCAGCGTGCTGGTGTTCCCGAGCCGTACCGACACCTTCGGCCTCGTGATGCTCGAGGCGATGGCTTGCGGCGTGCCGATCGCGGCCTACCCGGTCACGGGGCCGGTCGATGTCATCACGCCGGGCCTGACGGGCGTGATGGATGCCGATCTGCGCGCTGCCGCGCTCGAGGCGCTCACGCTCGATCGTGAGGCGATCCGCGCCCACGCGCTCACGCGCTCCTGGCGGGCGAGCGCGCTGGAGTTCCTCGGCAATCTGGTGCCTGCCGAAGCCGCGGTGCGCGAGCGCGTAAGACGAGGTCGACATGCCGCCGCGGCGTCCTGATCCCCCCCGACCGCGCCCGACAGCGGTGCTGCGTCCGCCCGCGCCCATGCCGCATTGGCTGTGGCGGCCGCTCGGACGGGCCATGGGCATCGACCATCTCGAGCATCTCTATGCGCAGCTGCCACGCGGGCTCGGCGCGCGCGAATTCGCGGAAGCGGCCCTCGCCAAACTGGGCGTGCGCTATTCGTTGCATGCGTCGGAGTGGCAGCGCTTGCCCGCGACCGGGCCGTTGCTGGTGGCGGCCAACCATCCTTACGGCGGCATCGACGGGCTCGCCGCGATCGCGGCGCTGCTCGACCGCCGGCCGGACCTGAAGGTGATCGCGACGCAGAGCCTCGCCGGGCTTGAGCCTCTGCGCGGCGTGCTGATCCCGGTGGACAACTTCGGGCACAGCGCCAGCCGCGGCACCAATGTGGTCGCGCTCCGACAGGCGCTGCGCCATGTGAAGGCCGGCGGCTCGCTGCTGCTGTTCCCGGCGGGGGCGGTCTCGCACCTCGATCTCGCACACCGCTGCGTCGCCGATCCGCCCTGGAACCGCACCGCCACGGCGCTGCTCGCCGCCGCGGGCGCACCGGTCGCGCCGCTCTACGTGCACGGCAGCAACGGTGCGGGATTCCAACTGGCGGGCTTGCTGCACCCGGCGCTGCGCACCGCGCTGCTGCCGCGGGAGGTCACCAACAAGCGGGGGACCTGCCTCGACCTGCGTCTCGGCGAACCGATCGCTGCGGAGCGGCTCGCCGCGCTGGGCGATCCCGGTCGGGTCGAACGGTTGCTGCGCGTGCGGTTATATTCTTTGGCAGCGCCGCGTGCGGCGCCGTCCGCCGGTTCGGCGCTCGCGGCGTCGGCGTCGGTGATCGCCGCGGAACCCGTCGCCCCGTCGATCCCGCGTGGAGAGTTGGAGTTCGAGCTGCGCGCCTTGGGGGAGGCCGGCAGGCTCGCGGTGCTCGGACCGCTCGAGGTGTACTGCGCGAGCGGTGGCGCCGTCCCGCGGCTGCTCGCCGAGATAGGACGGCTCCGTGAGGAGACCTTCCGCACCGTCGGCGAAGGCACAGGCAAGGCGTTGGATCTCGACCGCTACGACCGCTGGTACGACCACATCGTCGCATGGGACACCCGGCGCGGATGCGTGGTGGGCGCCTACCGTGCGGCGCGCATCGACGAGCTGCGCCGCAGGTACGGTCGGGCGTCGATCTATCTCAGCACGCTGTTCGAGTTCCGTGAACCGTTCTTCCGGCTGCTCGGTCCGGCGATCGAACTCGGCCGCTCGTTCGTGCGCGCGGAATACCAGCGCAGCTTCACCTCGCTGCTCGCGCTGTGGCGGGGCATCGGCGAATATGTCGCCCGACATCCGCGGCACGCGCGACTGATCGGTCCGGTGAGCGTGAGCGCCGATTACGACGAAGCGTCGCGCGCCTTGCTGGTGCGGTACCTGCGTTGGCACCACTTCGACCCGTTGTTGGCGGCGTTGGTCCGGCCTCGATTGCCGTTCCGGGAGGCCCGTTCGCTCGCGATGCTGGGCCGCGAGGCGTCGAGCGTGCACGAGGTCGACGACCTCGCCGCCCTCGTCGCCGCCGGCGACGATCCGCGCCGTCGCGGCGCGCCGGTGCTGCTGCGTCAGTACCTGAAGCTCGGTGGGCGGGTGATCGGCTTCAACATCGATCCCGACTTCGGCCACTCGATAGACTGCCTCACCGTGGTCGACCTGACCCGCACCCCCGACGAGGTGCTGGCGAAGTACATGACGCCCGAGGCTCTTGCCCGGTTCAGGGCATCGACCCGCCCGGGCTGACCACCCTCGGATCGAACGGCGCCAGGAACGCCCCCGCCGCTGTCCCAACTCGGCAACTGTTCGGCCTGGGCTCCGCGGCCTGGGCGACTCCGAAATCGCTTGACGCGCCTGCATCAATATGCACAATACGCGCACTTTTATGCAGACCGACCTCCAGCAATCCGGCCGCCGGGCCACCATCCTGCGCATCCTGCGCGGCGCCCATGTGCGCAAGCAGGAGGATCTGGTGCGCCTGTTGCGCGAGGCCGGCCACGAGGTCACGCAGTCCTCGGTCAGCCGCGACCTGCGGGAGCTCGGCGTGCTGAAGGCCGGCGGCCGCTACCTCGCGCCGCAGGAAGCGACGCGGCCGCTCGAGGACCTCGGCGCGCTGCGCCCCTTCGTGCTCGGCGTCGCCACCGCCGGGGCCTCGCTCACGGTGCTGCGCACCGCCACCGGCTCCGCGCAGACCGTCGCCGCCGCCATCGACAAAGCCGACTGGCCGGAGGTCGTCGGCACGATCTCCGGCGACGACACCATCTTCATCGCCACCGACACCGCCGCGGCGCAGTCCGCGGTCGTCGCGCGCCTGCGCAACCTGTTCCGGCTCTGAGCCGGGAGACCCCCATGTCCCAGCCCATCGTCCTCGCCTATTCGGGCGGCCTCGACACCTCGTTCCTCGTGCCCTGGCTCAAGGAGCAGCACGGCCGCCCCATCATCACCGTCACCGTGGACACCGGCGGTATCGACGCCGCGGCCGCCGACACGCTGCGCGAGCGCGCGCTCGCGCTCGGCGCCACGGCGCACCACCAGATCGACGCGCGCGCCGATTACTTCGCGCAGGTGCTGCGCTTCCTCATCATGGGCAATGTACGCCGCGGCCAGCTCTATCCGCTCTGCGTCGGCGCCGAGCGCGTCATGCAGGCGCAGACCATCGCGCGCATGGCGCGCGAACTCGGCACCGGCAGCATCGCCCACGGCTGCACCGCCGCCGGCAACGACCAGGTGCGCTTCGAGGTCGCGCTGCGCACGCTCGCGCCGGAGCTCGAGGTGATCGCGCCGGTGCGCGACCGCGCCTTCAAGCGCCAGGAGGAGCTCGACTTCCTCACGCAGCGCGGCCTGCCCGTGCCGCCGCACGGCGCCGCCTACTCGATCAACCGCGGCCTCTGGGGCGTGAGCATCGGCGGCAAGGAGACGCTCACCTCGCAGGGCACCCTGCCCGACGACGCCTGGGTGCTGTCGCGCGACGCGTTCTCGAAGCCGCTGCCGCCGCGCCGCATCGTGGTGCACTTCGAGCGGGGCGTGCCCTGCGGCCTCGACGGCGCGGCGATGTCGCCGGTGGCGGTCATCGAGGCCTTGGAGGCGATCGCCGGCCCCTACGGCATCGGCCGCGGCATCCACCTCGGCGACACCATCATCGGCACCAAGGGCCGGGTCGCCTTCGAGGCACCCGCCGCAGAGGTGCTGCTCAACGCGCACCGCGAGCTCGAGAAGCTCGTGCTCACCGCGCGCCAGCAGCGCATCAAAGAATCCCTCGCCGGCCCGTACGGCGACTGGGTGCACGAGGGGCAGCTGCTCGACCCGGCCTGCCGCGACATCGAGGCGCTGTTCCTCGCGTCGCAGGCGCGCGTCACCGGCACGGTGACGGTGCTGCTGCGCCCCGGCTCGGCCTTCGTCGAGGGCACCGATTCCCCGTACTCGCTGATGGCCGCCTCCAAGGGCGTCTACGGCGAGGCCACCGGCGAATGGACGCCGGCCGACGCGCTCGGCTTCTCGCGCATCGTCGGCCTGCCGGGCATGTTCCACCACCGCGCCGGTGCACAGGCCGGCGCAAAAGGAGCGAAGAGCTGATGAGGACCATCGTCGTCGACAAGATCGCCTCGATCACGCAGGCCTGCGGCCTCGGCCACGAGGTGCGCATCGCCACCGACAACATCCCGTCCGAGGAAGGCGTGGTGGTGGTCGTCGAGATCCTCAGCTCGAAGGCCAACTACAACACGCTCGAGCTCACCAGCGGCCGCATGGCGAAGGTGAACAAGGGCGACATCGTGGTCGGCGCGCTCGGCCACCGCAAGGCGCTGTTCGGCTACTCGGGCCATGTGCCCGAGAAGCTCGCCGCGGGCGATGTCATCCAGATGCTCAACATCGGCGGCGTGCTCGGCGTGTGCGATTCGGCGAACCCCGACAAGGGCAAGCCCTTCGACTGCCGCGTGCTCGGCGTCGTGCTCACCTTCCCGTACCTCGGCGAGCGCATCGGTGTGCCGGCGCGCGCCGGCTACCGCAAGCTCGACCTCGCGGCGCCGCTCGACGCGCAGGGCGTGCCCGTGGTCGCGCTCGCCGGCACCTGCATGGAGGCCGGCAAGACCGCCGCCGCCTGCGCGATGGTGAGCCGCATGCGCCACCGCGGCCTCGTGGTCGACTGCTTCAAGGCGACCGGCGTCTCGCTGCGCCGCGACATCCTCGCCATGGAGGACGCCGGCGCGCGCAACTCCATGATCTTCACCGACCTCGGCGTGATCACCACCACGCGCGCGGTGGGCCCGGCGCTCACCCGCACCATGATCACCGAGCTCGCCGCCAAGAAGCCCGACATCATCGTGTTCGAGCTCGGCGACGGCATCCTCGGCACCTACGGCGTCGACTCCATCCTCGAGTGCGACGACCTGCGCGGTGCGCTGACGGGCGTCGTGCTCTCGGCGAACGACCCGGTCGCGGCCTGGGGCGGCGTGAAGCTGCTGCGCGAGCGCTTCAAGGTCGAGCCCTGCGCGGTCACCGGACCCGCCACCGACAACGCGGTCGGCGTCGACATCATCCGCGAGCAGATGGGCGTGCCCGCCTTCAACGCGCTCACCGACGGCGCCGCGCTCGCCGACCGCGTCATCGAGGCCGTGGGCCTCGCCGGCAAGTTCCCGGCCGCGCACTGACGGGGACGGCACCATGACGACGCGCATCCCGACGGTCATCCTCGGCGGCACCGGCTACGTGGCCGGCGAGCTGCTGCGCCTCGTGCTCGGCCATCCGCAGCTCGAGGTCGCGGGCATCCTCTCCGACTCGCAGCCCGGCGAGCCGGTCGCGAAGGCGTTCCCGCACCTCGCGCCCGTGCTCGGTGAGCTGCGGTTCAGGTCCGAGGCCGACATCACGCAGCTCGTGACGACGCTGCCCGCCTGCGCCCTCTTCTCGGCGGCGCCGCACGGCGTCAGCGCCGCGCTCATCGACAAGCTGCTCGCGGCCGCAGCGGCGGCCGGCACGAAGCCGCGCGTGGTCGACATCTCCGCGGACTACCGCTACGCCACGCCCGAGGCCTACGCCGCGGTCTACAAGCATGCGCACGGCGCGCCGGCGCGCATCGCGGATTTCACCTGCGCCGTGCCCGAGCACCTCGCCGCCGTGGGCACACCGCATGTCGCGCATCCGGGCTGCTTCGCCACCGCGACGCTTCTCGCCTCGGTGCCGCTGCTCGCGCTCGACCTCGTCACACCGACCCTCTTCGTGAGCGGTGTGACGGGCAGCACCGGATCGGGCCGCAAGCCCGTCGACGGCACCCACCACCCGACCCGCCACAGCGACCTGTACTCCTACAACGCGTTGGTGCACCGCCACATCCCGGAGATCACCGCCTGCGCGGCGGCGGCCACCGGCGTCACCGCGGACTTCGCGTTCGTGCCGCACTCGGGGCCCTTCGCGCGCGGCATCCATGTCACGGTGCAGGCGACGCTCAAGCGCGCCATCGACGCGCCCACGCTGCTCGCGCAGCTGCGCGGCTACTACGCGCACTCGCCCTTCGTGCGCGTCACCGACGCCGCGCCGCGCATCAAGGACATCGCCGGCAGCAACTACGCGCAGCTCTCGGCGGCGGCCAACGGCCGTACGGTCGCCGTGCTCTGCGCCATCGACAACCTCAACAAGGGCGCGGCCGGCGGCGCGGTGCAGTGGATGAACCGCCTGTTCGACCTGCCCGAGACCGCGGGCCTCACCGCGCCCGCCGCGGGGTGGACATGAGCCCGGCCGACCACCTCGCACCCGTCTTCGCGCAGTACCCCATCGAGGTGGTGCATGCGGAAGGCGTGTGGCTGCACACCCGCGACGGACGCCGCATCCTCGACCTCTACGGCGGCCACGCCGTCGCCGCGCTCGGCTACGGCCACGCAGGCTGGACGCGCGCCATCGCCGAGCAGGCCGCGGCCTGCAACTTCCAGAGCAACGCCGTGCCGATGGATGTGCGCGTGCGCGCCGCCACCAAGCTCGCGCGCTTCGCGGGCGGGCATTTCGACAGCATCTTCTTCGTGAACTCGGGCGCGGAGGCCAACGAGAACGCGCTGCGCATGGCCTTCAAGATGACGCGCCGCACGCGCGTGGTCGCGGTCGAGGGCGCGTTCCACGGCCGCACCGCCGCCGCCGGCGCCGTCACCTGGGGCGCCGACAAGAAGTGGTACGAGTTCCCGCGCACACCGTTCGATGTGAGCTGGCTGCCGCGGCGCGATATCGCCGCGATCGCGGGGACCGTCGGCGAGGATGTCGCCGCGGTGATCGTCGAGCCCGTGCAGGGTGTCGGCGGCGCCTTCGACATGGGCGCCGGGTTCCTCGCCGCGCTGCGCGCGCGCTGCGACGCGGTCGGCGCCGTGCTGATCTTCGACGAGGTGCAGATCGGCGTCGGCCGCAGCGGTCACCCCTTCGGCGCGGACCTCTACGGTGTGCGGCCCGACATGATCACCACCGCCAAGGCGCTCGGCAACGGCTTCCCCTGCGGCGCGCTGCTCATGACCCCCGCGGTCACCGCAGCGCTCAAGCTCGAGGGGCTCGGCACCACCTTCGGCGGTGGGCCGATGGCCTGCGCCGCCATCGAGGCCGTCATCGACGCCATCGAGGCCGAGGGCCTGCTCGCCAATGTGCAGCGCGTGTCGCAGTACATCCGCAGCACCTGCACGGTCGGCCCGGTCGTCGGCCATCAGGGCGCGGGCTTCCTGCACGGCCTCATCTGCGACCGGCCCGCCAAGGAGGTCCAGACGGCGCTGCTCGCGCGGGACATCCTCGCCGGCACCAGCGGCGACCCGCGCGTGGTCCGGCTGCTGCCGCCCTACACGCTGCGCGAGCCCGAAGTCGACCTGCTGCGCGCAGCCCTGGAGTCCCTGTGAAGAACTTCCTCGACCTCGCCGACCTCAGCCGGGAGGAGGTGCTCGACCTGCTCGCGCTCGCGCGCCGTCTCGAGACGCACCCCGAGCCGCGCGCGCTCGCCGGCAAGATCCTCGGCCTCGTGTTCTTCAACCCCTCGCTGCGCACGCTCGCCTCGTTCCAGGTCGGCATGCAGCGGCTCGGCGGCAGCTCGTTCGTGATCACGCCAGGTCAAGGGACATGGCAGCTCGAGACGCGGACCGGCGCGGTGATGGACGGCGCCTGCGCCGAGCACATCCGCGAGGGCCTGCCGGTGCTCGCGTCCTACGCCGACGCGCTCGGCATCCGAGCCTTCGCCGAGGGCAAGGACCTCGCGCACGATGTGGCCGAGACCAGCTTCAAGGCGATGGCGGGCGTCATCGACAAGCCGCTCATCAACCTCGAGTCGGCGGTCAACCATCCCTGCCAATCGCTCGCCGACTGGAAGACCCTGGACGAGGTCGGCGTGCCGCAGCGCGCCAAGTTCGTGCTGACCTGGGCCAACCACCCGCGGGTCACGCCGATCGCCGTGCCCTCCGCCACCGTGCACATGGCGGCGCACCGCGGCATGGAGGTGGTGGTGCTGCGCCCCGAGGGCTACGCGCTGCCGCCCGCCATCATGGACAAGGCGCGCGCCGCGGCGGCGGCCTCCGGCGGCTCGGTGCGCGAGACCGACGACCGCGCCGATGCGCTCGCCGGCGCGCAGGTGGTCTACGCCAAGGAATGGGGCTCGACCGCGCACTACGGCGACGCGACGGCCGACGCCGCGCTGCGCGCCGGTCTCAAGGACTGGTGCGTGCGCGAGGACTGGTTCGCGACCGCCGCCGCCGCCTGCCGTTTCATGCACTGCCTGCCGGTGCGGCGCAACGTCGCCGTCGCCGACGAGGTGCTCGACGGCCCGCGCAGCATCGTGCAGCGCGAGGCCCACAACCGCTTGCCCGCGCAGATGGCGGTGCTGCACCGCCTGCTGTCGACCTGACCGCCCACGAGGAGCCGAAAGAAGATGATCATGCACCGCACCGATCCCACCGCCGTCATCCGCGCGCTGCGCAGCGCCGCGCCCTACATCCGCCTCTACAAGGGCAAGACCTTCGTGGTGAAGGCGGGCGGCGGCGTGTTCGGCGACCCCGCGGCGACCCGCGCGCTGGTCGAGCAGATCGCCGTGCTGCACTCGCTCGGCATCCGCGTCGTGTTCG
>DAIMYL010000020.1:0-21453 GCA_036734505.1 Steroidobacteraceae bacterium
GACGCGGTGATCGCGGTGGTGGAGATGCCGTTGTTCGCGGTCAGCAGACCACCGATGGTGCCGGCGCCGGAGGCGTTGAGCGTCGTGGTCGTCACGCCGCCGTTGGCGCTCAGCAGGCCGGCGAGCGTGGCGGTGCTGGTCGTCTCCAAGGTGGTGAAGCGGCCGGTGTTGGCGGTCGTCACGCCGATCGCGGTGTTCTCGAGTCCGCCCGTGGCGCGCAGCGTGCCGGTGAACACGCCGTTGCCCGAGGCGGTGACCGAGGTGGTCGAGATGCCGCCGTTGGCGTTCAGCTGACCTGTGAACGTGCCGATGCCGGAGGCGTTGAGCGTCGTGGTCGACACGCCGCCGTTGGCGTTCAGCAAGCCGGCGACCGTCGCGGCGCCGGTCGTCTCCAGGGTGGTGAAGCGGCCGGTGTTGGCGGTCGTCACGCCGATCGCGGTGTTCTCGAGTCCGCCCGTGGCGCGCAGCGTGCCGGTGAACACGCCGTTGCCCGAGGCGGTGACCGAGGTGGTCGAGATGCCGCCGTTGGCGTTCAGCTGACCGCCGATCGTGGCCGCGCCCGTGGTGGTGACCGTGCTGGTGGTCACCCCGCCGCTGGCGGTCAGGAGACCCGTGAGCGTGGTCGCGCCGGCGCGGAGCGTACCGTTGACATCGAGCTTCGCGATCGGCGCGTTGGTACCGATGCCGACATCACCGCTCGTGTCGATGCGCAGACGCTCACCACCGTTGGTGCTGAACGCAAGGATGTTGCCGGCCGGCATGTACATGCCGTTACCGCTGTTGTTGCCGCCGGTGATGAGCGAGAACTTGAGCGCCGAGACACTGCCGGTGGTGGCGAGGTTGGTGCCGTCGAAGGTCAGCGCCGAGCCAGTGGCCAACTGACGGCTGCCGTTCAGGTAGGCCACGCCATTCGCGGTGCCGCCGTTCAGCGTCACAGCACCCGAGGTGGTGAGCGTCGTGGTCGTCACGCCGCCGTTCGCGCTCAGCAGGCCGGCGACCGTCGCGGCACCGGTCGTCTCCAGGGTGGTGAAGCGACCGGTGTTGGCGGTCGTCACGCCGATCGCGGTGTTCTCGAGTCCGCCCGTGGCGCGCAGCGTGCCGGTGAACACGCCGTTGCCCGAGGCGGTGACCGAGGTGGTCGAGATGCCGCCGTTGGCGTTCAGCTGACCGCCGATCGTGGCCGCGCCCGTGGTGGTGACCGTGCTGGTGGTCACCCCGCCGCTGGCGGTCAGGAGACCCGTGAGCGTCGTCGTGCCGTCCACGGTCGCATTGCCGGTCGCCGCGAGCGAGGTGAAGCGGCCCGTGTTCGCGGTCGTCGCACCGATCGAGGTGTTGTTGATCGCGCCGTTGCGGACATCGATGTTCTGGATGCGGAACTCGCCCGAGTCGTCGATGATCGCGCGCACGACATTGCCGGAGACGAACTGCAGCGGCTGCGAAGTGGTGGAGCCGAGGTAGCTGCCGACCGGGGCGCCGTTGAGGTTGCTGTTGCCGTCGCCCGAGGCGCCGATGGCGTTGCCCGACAGGCCCCAGGCGTTGGCCGTCACCAGACCGGCCACCGACACGTTCGACAGCAGGCCCGTGCTGTTGGTCACGACGATGCGGTCGTTGCCGCCCATCGCAGCGGTCGGCGTCGCGCCACCGAGCGCGCTGAGCGTCGTGGCGCCCGTGACGCCGAATGTACCGCCCACCGTGGTGTTGCCGCTCACCGCCAGCGTGCTGCCGAGGTTCGCGGCACCGGTCGCGCCGAAGGTGCCGAACACATCGAGGGTACGCGCCGCAGTGCCGGCGCCGATGCCCACGAGGCCGTTCGCATCGATGCGCAGACGCTCAGAGCCGTTGGTGCTGAACGCGAGGTTGTTCGCCGCCGGCAGGTACATGCCGTTGCCGGCGGCGGTGCCGCCGGTCGGGATGAACTTGGACGAGGTCGTCGTGCCGGTCACGGCCAAGGTGTCGCCGAGGGTCGTGGCGCCGGTCACGCCGAGGGTGCCGCCCACGATCGCGTTGGTGGTGGCGCGGAAACTACCGTTCACATCCAGGCGGACCTGCGGGTCATCGGTGCCGACGCCGACATTGCCGTTGTTGTCGAGACGCAGGCGCTCGGCACCGTTGGTGCTGAACGCGACCTCGTTGGTGGCCGGCAGGAACATACCGTTGCCCGCGACCACATTCCCGGTGGGGATGAACTTGGTGGCCGTCGCCGTGCTGGTGACCCCCAGCGTGCCGCCCACCGTGGTGTTTCCGGTGACATTCAAGGTGTCGTCGATGGTCGTCGCACCGTCCACGAGGACGGTACCGCGCAGGCGCGTGGCACCGGTCACATCGAGCGTGCCGGCGACCGTGCCGTTGCCGCCGACGGCGAGGTCGCTGTTGAGCGTGGTGGCGGCCGTCACGGTCAGCGTGTTGTTGATCTGGGTCGCACCGTTGAGGGTGGTCGTGTTGGCGACGGTCAGCGTGTTGCCGAGCGCCGTCGCACCGCTGACATTGAGCGTGCTCGAGAGCGTGGTCGCGCCGTTGACGCCCAGCGTGCCGTTGAAGTTGGCGTTGCCCGCGTTGCTGATGCGCGCGACCGCTGTGCCGCCGTTGTTGCGGGCCTCGAAGAGGTTGGCCGTCTGACCGCTGGCGCCGCGGACGATGAAGCCCACATCGCCCGCGTTGACGGTGTCCACCTGCAGCGCGGCGCCGAGCGTCGCCGGCGGCGTGGCGCCGGCGTTGACGAGCAGGCGGCCGTTGGCGAAGTCGCCGACGATCAGGTTCGCGGTGCGGCTGTTGGCGATGTACAGACGGTTGCTGCCCATCTCGTTGAAGCCGGCCTCGAAGCCGAGCGCGACGTTGCCGCTGCCCTCGAAGTTCGTCGACAGCGCATCGACGCCGAGCGCGATGTTGTTCTGGCCCACGAAGTTGCCCTGCATGGCGCGCGCACCGATCGCGGTGTTGCGGTTGCCGAGGGTGTTCAGGCGCAGCGCGTTGGTGCCGAACGCGGAGTTGGCGTCGCCACCGTTGTTGTCCGCCAACGCGCCGCTGCCGACCGCGGTGTTGTTGGGCATCGCATCGAGGCCGCGGCCCACCGTCACGCCGTTCGCGACGAGGTTGCCGGCCGTGCGGAAGGTGCCGCCCGAGTCGATCATCGCGCGGATTCGGTTGTTGGTCACGAAGCCGACATCGCGGGCGTCGGTGGTGCCGAGGAAGTTGCCGGTCGGGACCGCGCCGAGGGTACCCGGCTGCGTGATCACCGCGTTGCCCGTGAGACCCCAGGTGGTCGAGGTGATGAGCTTCACCGTATCGACCTGCATCAGCCGGCCCTGTGCGTTCGCGACGACCAGGCGATCGCCGACGGTGACCACCGGGTTGGTGGGACCGCTCAGGCTGCGCAGGTTGACGATACCCGCCGCGTTGACCGTGAGTTCGCGCTGGAACGAGGTCGTGGCGAGATCGTAGCCCTGCACCTCGAAGAGGTTGGCGACCTGCCCCGGGTAGCCGCGGGCGACCAGGGCCGGGGACACCGCGGCGGCGGAATTGACCTGCAGCTGCGGCAGCGATTCGTTGGCGGGATCGATCAGCGCGGGGCCGTTGAGGTCGCGGTCGCCGACGAAGATCCGACCATCTTCGTCGATGCGCAGGCGCTCGGTGCCGTTGGTGGCCGCCGTGATGCGGCTGAGCCCGCCGGCGTTGAACGAGAGGTTGCCGGCCGTGGTCGTCACGGCGAGGTCACCGCCATTGCGCAGGATCGGGGTCGTCACCGAGGTGTCGGCCTGGACCGTGGTGAAGCGTGCCGACGACGGCGTGGTGAGACCGATGGTCGTGCCGTTGATGGCGCCGCTTGCGATGGCGACATTGCCGATCTGGAAAACCCCGGCCGAGGTGAGGGTGGCGCGGATCGCACCGTTGGTGCCGAAACGCAGATCCGCATCGTCGGTGGTGCCGAGGAAATTCGACGATCCAGTGTTCGCGTTGCCGCTCAGGCCCCAAGCCGAGTTGGTGACCAGCGTGCCACGCGCGATCTGTCGCAGCCGACCGCTCGAGTTGGCGACCACCACACGATCGTAGTCGGCGTCATCGGTCCCGACGCCGCCCGAGAGCGAGGCGAAGGTGACCGCGCCGGAGGCGTTGAGGGCCGGCACGCTGGTGGTGCCCGAGACCGTCAGCGTGGTGCCGAGCGACGAGGCCGTCCGGCCGACGCTGAGCACCTCGGTGGCGCCGCGGGCGACGGTGAGCAGGGCCGCGCCGGTCGCGCCGGCGGTGCCGTTGACGGCAAGACCGACGATGGCATCGTCCGCGGACTCCACCTGCAACTGCGCCGTCGGGATGCCGGTGCCGACGCCGATCTGGCCCTCGGGCGTGATGGTCAGGCGCGGCACATCGTCGGTGTTCGGGCGAGTCGCGAACACGATCGGGTTGGCCGCGCCGCGCGCGGTGAGCGTGACGCGGCCGCTGTTGGCGGTGATGCCGAGGTTGCCGCTGCTCGCGGTCAGCGCGAGGTTGCCACCCGACAGGCCCGGCGCGCCGATCACCTCGGTGGCCGACAGCGAGGTGAACGCACCCGAGGCGCGGCCGCCGTCGCCGCCGATCGGCGTGTTGCGGATGGCGCCGCCGGTGATCAGCGCGTTGTCGGTCTGGAGCTGACCGTCACGCGTGAGGATGGCGCCCACCCGACCGTTGGTGACGAGGCGCAGATCCACATTGCCGGTGGTGCCGAGGTACTTGCCGGTCGGCACCGCGCCGAGCGCACCACCGCTGCTGGCGACATTGTTGCCGGTCAGCGCCCAGGCGTAATCGGCGACCAAACCTTCAGGCGACACCTGCGACAGCACACCCGTGTTGTCGGCCACGACGACCCGGTTGTTGACGCCGAGCGTGGCCGCCGGCGTGCCGGCCAGCGTGTTGAAGGTGACGCTCTCGGAGGCTTGCAGGGACCCGGTGATCTGCGTGCGACCGTTGACCGCCAGCGCGGTGGCTCCGGCGACGAGCGAGGTGACGGCGACGCCATCGCGGCGCGCCGCGAGCACGGTGTTCTGGGTCGGATCGCCCGGGATGCCCACCCGCAGCAGATCGGCATCCGAGTTCGGCGTACCGACGATCACCAGACCCTTGGTGGCATCACCCGAGGTGGTGATCTGCAGCATCGAGAGCGTGTCCGGCGTGGTCGTGCCGATGCCGATCGGCCCGAACTGGCCGCCGGTGATGACCATACGGGGCTTGCCGTCGGTCGAGAAGGTGATCTCGTTGTTGCCGGCGGCGGCGAACGAGATGCCGGCCGGATTCTCGCCGACGGTGGCGAAGCTCATCGAGCCGCTGACCGCGGTCATGGCGAGGTTGCCGGCGATCTGCCCCGGCGGCGGATCGTTGACGCCGGCGGTGATGGTGATGTTGCCCGGGTTGAGCAGTTGCGGCGTCGTCACGGAGGTGCCGGCGACGACGGTGGTGAAGGCGCCGGCCGCTCGGGTCGTGCCGCCGATCGGCATGCCGTCGATGCGGCCGCCCGTCAGCACGGCGTTGTCCGACTGCAGCACGCCTGCGGCGGTGATGATGGCGCGCACGCGGTTGCTGGTGACGAGCTGCAGGTCGGTGGCGCTGGTGACGCCGAGGAAGTTACCCACGGGGGTCGCACCGAGCACGGGAGCGGGCGTATCCCCCGGGGTGACACCGGTGGCCGGCAGGCTGTTGCCGAGCAGACTCCAACCGGTCGCCGCCACGAAGGCGGCCGGCGAGACCTGCGCGAGGCGACCCGAGCCGTTGGCGATGATCACGCGGTCGTTCCCGGCCATGCCGCTGCCGGCGCCACCGCCGAGCGCGCTGAGCGTGACCGTGTTGCCGACCGTGAGGCCGCCGGAGGTGGCCGTGTTGCCGAAGCGGTCGATGCGGAAGCTGTTGGGCGACGCGGTGGTTCCCACCTCGAACAGGTTCGCGGTGGTGCCGCCGACATTCGCGCCCGTCACGCGCAGCGCGACGGTGTCCTCCTCGATCGCCCCGGACCCGGTCGAGACCTGCAGGCGAGCGGCCGGCGAAGTCGTGCCGATGCCGACATTGCCGGTGCTGGTGATCGAGAGACGCTCAGCGCCGCCCGCTTCGAGGGCGAGCGCATCGGCGGATTCGAGCCGCGGGGTGCGCACCCACTGCGACACGCGGACCGTATCGAACTCGGGGTCGCGGGTCAGCGTGCCGTTGACGCCCGGGATGCTGACCGTCACATCGTTGCCCGTCGCGCTGGCGGTGACGCCTTCGCCGACGAAGTTGAGCCGGCCGAGCGACAAGGTGAGCTGGTTGCCCTCGTCGTCGACGGCGACGCTGCTACCGGCGCCGCCGCCACCGCCACCGCCACCGCCGACAAGATGGAACTTCGACAGATCGAACTGCTGCAGTTCGCCGTCCGCGTTGGCGAGCACCACGCGGTCGAAGCCCGACAGCACGGTCGCGTTGCGGGTGCCGCCGAGGCTGGCGATCTTGCTCAAGGAGGTGCCGTTGACGATGAGACCGTTCACCGCCGTGTCGTTCGCGCCCGCCACGGTGAGGCGCCCACCGACGGTGAGCGCGCCGCCGACGGCGCCGGCACCGGTCGCGCCGAAGTCGCCCGCGACATCGAGGGTCCGGCCGGGCACGGTCACACCGATGCCGAGGCGGCCCTCGGTGGTGAGGCGCATGCGCTCGGTGCCGAGGTCGGTGGTCAGGAAGCGGATGCTGCTCGAGTCCCCCGCGGACAGCGTGAGGTTACCGGCAGGGGTCTCACCGGCGGCGACGGTGGCGACCGTCAGGCCTCCGCCCGCGCGCTGCAGGGTCGGCGTGTTCACCGTGACGGCGTTGGCCGTCGTGGCCCAGGTGGTCGTGAAGTTGCCCGTCGAGGCGGTGGTGTTGCCGATCGCGACGCCGTTGATGGTGCCGCCCGTGAAGCCGACATTGTTGCTCTGCAGCTGACCCTGCCAGGTGATGGTGACGCGGGTCTGGTTGTTCGTGCGGAACCGCAGGTCGTTCTCATCGGTGGTGCCGATGAAGTTGCCCGCGCCGATGTTGGCGTTGCCGGAGAGACCCCAAGCTTCGGAGGTCACGAGGGTGGAACGCGCCACCTGCGAGAGATCACCGGTGCTGTTCGCCACCACGACACGGTCGCCCGAGAGCGCGCCCGCGGTGCCGCCGAGCGCCGAGAGCCGCGTGGCGCCGGTGACGGAGAGCGTGGAGGAGATCGCGGTGCTGCCGTTGACGGTCAGCGGGATGTTGAAGATGGCCTGGCTGGGGCGTACACGGAACACATCCGATTCGCCGACGCGCGCGGCGAGCACATCGCCGACCGCCGCCGGCTGGCTGCGGACGATGAGGCCGATGGCCGAGTCGACCGGTGCGTTGACCTGAAGCTGCGCGCCCGGTGTCGCGGTGTTGAGGCCGACGAAGCCTGTCGCACCCTCGATGACCATCCGCTGGTTGTTGTTGGTGCGGAGCGTGATGGAGTTGTTGCCCGCCGCCGAGATGTCGATGCTCTTGTTGACGCCGAGCGCGCCCGTCGTCGCCAAAGACAGACGGCCGTTCACGGCCTCGACGCCGAGGTTGCCCGTGTTGGTGACGAGCGGCGTGATGACCGAGACCCCGGCGGTGACGCTGGTGCCGGCGGTGACATTGGTGCCGGCCGCGACGGTGGTGTCGGCGACCAGCGTGGTGAACGCACCCGACGCGCGTGTCGTGCCGCCGATCGCCGTGGCGTTGATGGTGCCGCCGCCGATGGCGACATCGTTGGTCTGGAACTCGCCGTCCGCCGTGATGATGGCGCGGACGAGGTTGTTGGTGGCGAAGCGCAGATCGATGTTGTCGCGGGTGCCGAGGAAGCGCGATCCCGCCGTCGGTGCGCTGCCGAGGTCGCCGGCGCTGGTGCCGCCGGCGTTGCCGGTGATCAGCCAGGTGTTCTCGTTGGTCAGCTGCGAGAAGGCGATCTGCGAGAGCTGGCCGGTGCCCGACTGCGCGATGACGACGCGGTCGTAGCCGCTCGGCGTGGAGGTGTTGGGCACGCCGTCGCCCAGCGCCGTCGCCCGCAGCGTCTGCGCCGTGAGTCCGCCGGAGGCGGTGACCGCACCCGCCTGGGTGACCGTGAAGCGCGACGATCCGCCGACCTGCGCCTCGAAGAGGTTCGCGGTCTGACCGGAGACGCCGTTGACCACCAACACCTTGGTGCTTGCCGAGGCGTTGTTGACCTGCAGCTGGGCGCCCGGGACCGTGGCGCCGAGACCGAGCCTGCCGTCGCTCGTCAGCAGCATGCGCTGCGCGCCCGCCGTCGAGAAGGTGATGTCGTTGGTCGCGCCGCCGGCCGCGAGCGACAGCCCGCCATCGGCCGCGGAGAGCGCGAGGGCGCCCGTGCTGGTGACCACCGGCGTGGTGAGAGAGGTGCTGGCCGTCACCGCGGTGCCGCGCAGCGTGGTGAACGCACCGGTCGAGGGGCTGCTGTTGCCGATCGCGGTGCCGTTGATGGTGCCGCCGCCGATCGCGACATCGTTGGTCTGGAACTGGCCGCCGGCCGTCAGGATCGCCCGTACGCGATCTTCGGTGACGAAGCGGATCGGCTGCGAGTCGCGCATGCCGAAGAAACGCCCGCTGACCGTCGAGCCGAGGCCGCCGCTGCTCGTGATGCCGGTGTTGCCGCCGAGCAGCCAGGTGGCCTCGTTGGACAGCTGCGTGAACGCGATCTGCGACAAGCGACCGTCCGAGTTGGCGACGACCACGCGGTCATAGCCGAGCGGCGTCACGGTGTTGGGCACGCCCGCGCCGACATCGGCGACCTGCATCGCCGCGGCGCTCACCAAGCCCGCCGCGTCGATCGAGAAGCGGGTCGCGTTGTTGACGCGGGCCTCGAAGAGATTGGCGGTCTGCCCCGACAGTCCGTTGACGACCAGGCCCCGCGTGGTGCCGACCCCCGTGTTCACCTGCAGCTGCGCATCGGGGGTGACATTCGCGCCGACGCCCACGCGACCGGTGGTGGTGACGCGCAGGCCCTCGACCGTGGCACCGCCGCGCAGGATGAGGTTGGCGGCGCTCGAGACCTCGCCCGCACGCAACGAGGCGACATCGAAGCGGCCGTCCGCGCTGTTCAGGATCGCGCGCACGGTGTTGTTGGTGACGAGACGCAGGTCGCGCGCGTTGGTGGTGCCGAGGAAGCTGCCGGTCGGGAGATCCCCGAGGGCGCCACCGCTCAACTGCAGCGCGTTGCCCACCAGACCCCAGGCGTACTGGTCGACGAAGGCGCCCGGCGACACCTGGGCGACACGGCCCTGCGGATTGGCGACGACGATGCGGTCGTTGTCGCCCATCAGCGTCGCCGGCGAACCGCCGGCGATGGACTCGAACGCGGTCTCGTCCTCCGTGACGAACCGGCGAGCGACGCGGGTCTCGCCCGAGGCGTTGATGCTGAAGAAGGTGGTGCCGCTGCCGCTTTGGATATCGATGATGCGACCGGTCTGCAAGATGTTGCCGCGCACCATCAAGCCCGGCAGCGTCGGGCTCTGGTTCTGGATCATCACCTGCGCCGAGGTCGGCGTGCTGGTGCCGATGCCGATGCGGCCCGCCGAGTCGATGCGCATCCGCTCCAAGCCGTTGGTGCTGGAGATGATCGCGTTGGCGTTGAGGGCGGACAGCGCGAGGTCGCCGTCGCTGCTGACGATCGGCGTACGCACCCCGGTGTCGGCGGTGAGCAGGCCGGTCACCCGCAAGGTGTTGTTGACGCGCGAGGCACCGGCGACGGTGAGCGTGCTGTCGAGCGTGGTCGCGCCGGAGACACCCAAGCTGCTGCCGAGCGTGGTCGCACCGCCGACATTCAGGGTGCTGCTCAGGTTCGCCGCGCCCGTGGCGCGGAATGTGCCGGCGACATCGAGGAGGTTCGAGGGGTTGTTGTTGCCGATGCCGACATTGCCGCCGCTCGCGATGCGCAGCCGCTCAGCGCCGTTGGTGCTGGCCGTGATGATGTTCGCGCCGCCCGCGGCCAGCGACAGCGTCCCGGCGTCGGCCGTCAGCGCGAGCGTGCTGGTGCCGTTGACGGTCGGCGTGCGCACGCCGCCGTTGGCGGTCAGAAGACCCGTCAGCGTGGTCGTTCCCGCGACGGTGGCGTTACCGGTCGCATCGAGCGTGGTGAACCGACCGGAGCTCGCGGTGGTCGCGCCGATCGAGGTGTTGTTGATGGTGCCACCGCCGAGCGCGACATTGTCGGTGCGGAACTGCCCGGCATCCGTGATGACCGCGCGCACCAGGTTGTTGGTGACCAGCTGCAGGTTCTGGTTGCTGGTCGCACCCAGGAAACTTCCGGTGGGCGCCACACCCAGCGTGCTGCCCGACGAGGTGATCGGGTTGCCGCTCAGGGTCCAGGCGTTCGCCGTCACCAGCGCCGAGGTCGACACCTGCGACAGCACGCCCAGGTTGTTGGCCATCACGATGCGATCGAGACCGGCCGGGATGGTGGTCGAGGCCGTGCCGCCGAGGTTGCTCAGCGTGTTGACACCGGTGACGGTAAGCGTGGAGTTGAGCTCGGCCGCGCCGTTCACCCGCAGACCGGCACCCAACACCGTGTCGCCCGTGGCGCCGAGGGTGCCGAACACATCGAGGGTGCGCGTCGCGCTGCCGGCGCCGATGCCGACGTTGCCGCCGCTTGCGATGCGCAGCCGCTCATTGCCGGCCGTGCTGAACGCCAAGGTATCCAGCGCCGGCAGGTACATGCCGGTGCCGGCCATCGTGCCGCCGGTCGGGATGAACTTCCCCGCCGAGGCCGTGCCGAGCCCGGTCACGGCGAGGTTGGTGCCATCGAAGGTCAGCGCGGAGCCGGTGGTCAGCACGCGGCTACCGTTGAGGAAGGCGACCCCGTTGGGCGTGCCCGCGCTCAATGTCACCGCACCCGAGGCCGTCAGCGTCCCGACACTGGTGTTGCCCGCGGAGACGGTCAGGCCGTTGTTGAGCGTGGTGAGGCCCGACACGGTCAGCGTGCCGCCCAAGCTGGTGAAGCCGCCCGTAGCGACCGTCACACTGGAGGAGAAGTTCGCCGGACCGGTCGCGCGGAAGCTGCCGCCGACATCCAACAGGTTGCTGGGGTTGTTGTTGCCGATGCCGACATTGCCGCCGCTCGCGATGCGAAGCCGCTCGGTGCCAGCCGTGCTGAACGCCAGAGTATCCGCCACCGGCAGATACATGCCGTTGCCGGCCGCCGTGCCGCCGGTCGGGATGAATTTGGTGGCCGAGGCGGTGCCGGTCGTGGCGAGGTTCGTACCGTCGAAGGTCAATGCCGCCCCGGTGGTCAGCACGCGGCTGCCGTCGAGGAAGGCGACGCCGTTCGGCGTGCCAGCGCTCAGCGTCACCGCACCCGAGGCCGTCAGCGCACCGACGCTCGTCGCGCCAGAGGCGACCGTGAGGCCGTTGTTGAGCGTCGTCGCGCCGGTCACGCCGAGCGTGCCGGTGATGGTGGTGTTGCCGGCGCTCAGCGTGCCGAGAGTCGAGACACCGGTGACATTCAGCGTGCCGCTGAAGATGCCGTTGCCCGTGGCCGTGAGATTGGTGGTGCCGATGCCGCCGTTGGCGTTGAGCACCCCGGTGAGCGTCGTGATACCGCCGACCGAGAGCGTGGTCGAAAGGTTCGTCGCGCCGCCGACATTGACCGCGCCGTTCAAGTTGCTGTCGCCGCGGATACGCAGGCCGCCGTTGACATCCAGGGGCGCGGTCGGCGCGGTGGTATTGATGCCGACAAAGCCCGTGTTGGGGCCCGTGCCGAGGATGCGGATGCGGTCGGTGTTGTTCGTGCGGATGGCGAGATCCGCCGCGTCGCGCGTGCCGAGGAAATTATTGGTCGGGTTGGTGCCGGTGTTGCCGGTGAGCGCCCAGGCCGTCGCGCCGACCAGCGTCGCGGTCGAGACCTGCGACAAGAGACCGGTCGAGTCCGACATCACCACACGGTCGAGGCCGGTGAGATCGGTGCGCGCCGCGCCGCCCAGCGACGCCAGAGTGGTCGAGCCGGTGACGCCCAGTGTGCCGCCGAAGCTGCCGTTGCCGGAGGCAGTGAGGTTGGTGGTGCTGATGCCGCCGCTCGCGGTCAGCAGGTTCAGGACGCCGAGCGTATTGTTGACCTGCGTCGCGCCGCCCACGGTCAGCGCGCTGTCGAGCGTGGTGGCGCCCGTAACGCGCAGCGTGTTGTCGATACGCGTGGCACCGCCGACGGTCAGCGTGTCCGAGAGCGTGGTCGCGCCGCCGACGCCGAGCGCGCCGCCGAAGCTGCCGGTGCCCGTCGCGGTGAGGTTGGTGGTGGAGATGCCGCCGTTCGCGGTCAGCAGGTCGCGCACCGTCAGCGTGTTGTTGATCGTCGAGGCGCCGGCGACGGTGAGCGTGTTGTTGAGCGTGGCCGCCCCGCCGACCGTCAGCCCGCCGCCGACATCGGCCGCGCCCGTCACACCGAACGAGCCGGTGATGTCGAGCGTGCGCACCGGGACCATGCCGATACCGACGAGGCCGTTGGCGTCGATGCGCAGCCGCTCGGTGTTGGCGGTGCTGAACGCCAGCGTGTTCGCCGCGGGCAGGAACATGCCGTTGCCCGCCGCCGTGCCACCGGTCGGGATGAACTTGGCGGCCGAGGTCGTGCCGGCCACGGTCACAGTATTGCCGAAGGTCGCGGCGAGCGCGGCGTTGAAGGTGCCGTTCACATCGAGCAGCGTGGTCGGGTTCGCCTGATTGATCCCGATGTTGCCGCCGGTGGTGATGCGCAGGCGCTCGACGCCGGTGGTGCTGGCCGTGATCGGCCCGCCCGTGGCCTGCAACGCCAGCGTGCCGGCGCTCGAGGCCAACTGCAGTTCGGAACCGGTGACGAGCGGCGTCGTCACGCGCTCCGAAGCGGTGACACGCGTGAACACGCCGGTGGACGGGTTGGTGTTGCCGATCGCCGTGCCGTTGATGGTGCCGCCGCCGATGGCGACATCATTGGACTGGAACTGCCCGCCGGCGGTGATGATCGCGCGGACGCGGTTGTTGGTGACGATGCGCAGGTCGACATTGTCGACGGTGCCGAGGAAGTTGGTGTTCTCCACGGGCGCGGCACCGAGATTGCCGCCGCTGGTGGTGAAGTTGTTGCCGACCAGCGTCCAACCCGAGCTCGCGGTCAGCGGGTCGATCCAACGCAAGCCACCGCCGCCGTTGGTGGCGAGCACGCTGCCGTCGGCGCCATCGGCGTTCGGCAGCGTCCACATGACGCTCGCGCCGATGACGCTCGGCGCCCTGAAGCCGACATAGTTGCCACCCGACACGCCGGCGAAGCGCAGCTCGTTCGTGTTGCCGGCCGCCGTGCCGAAGGGCAGCAGGGTCAGATTGCCGCGCTGGTCGATCGAGACCACATTGGTGCCGTTGCCGCGCACCGCGCGGAAGAGGTCGGCGCTCTGGGTCGCGCTGTTGCCGCGGACGATCAGACCGACCGTGGCGTCGGCGCCGCTGTTGACCTGCAGCGCGGCATCGACCGTGGCACCGGTGTTGATGCCGACGCGGCCGCCCGAGGTGATGCGCAGCCGCTCGGTGCCGTTGGTGTTGGCGAGGATCGTACCGGAGGTGCCGGTCGCCGACAGCGAGAGCGTGCCGGCGTTGGTCAGGAGCGGCGTGGTGACCGAGGTCGTCGCCGCGAGCGTGGTGGTGGTGATGCCGCCGTTGGCTGTGACCGCGCCCGTCAGGAGGCTGGTACCGGTGACGCTCAGGTTGCCGCCGACACCGGCGTTGCCCGAAGCCGTGAGGAAGGTCGTCTCGGTGCCACCGTTGGCGCGCAGCAGGCCGCCGATGGTGACGGCATTGTTGAAGGTCGCGGCATTGGTGACCAGCAAGGTGTTGTTGATCGTGGTGCCACCGGTGACCGTGAGCGTGCCGCCGATCTCGGCGTTGTTGCTGGCGCGGAAAGTGCCGACCACGTCCAGTGTGCGGTCCGGCGAAGCGGTGCCGATGCCCACCCGACCGGCGGAGGTCACGCGCAGGCGCTCGGTGCCCGCCGTGCTGACCGTCAATGTACCGCTGCTGCCGGTGGCCGACAGAGCCAGGGTGTTCGTGGTGGTGACCGACGGCGTCACGACGCCGCTGGAGGCGGTCAAGACGCCCGCCACGCCGAGCGCGCCGCCGATCTCGCCGTTGCCCGAGGCGCGGAAGCCGCCCACGACATCGAGGCGGGCCTGCGGATCGTTGGTGCCGATGCCCACGAAGCCGGCATTTGCGCCGGTGCCGCCGAGGACGCGGATGCGCTCGACGTTGTTGGTGCGGAACGCCAGCGGCTGCGTGTCGCGGGTGCCGACGAAGTTGGCGCCCGGGTTCGTGCCGTTGTTTCCGGTAAGTGTCCAGGCGTTGTCGGCGATCAACGCCGACGTCGAGATTTGGGACAGAAGGCCCGACTCCGCCGTGACCACGACCCGATCGAATTCCGTATCGGTCGCCGGCGTCGTGCCGGAGAGCGATTTGAAGATCACATTGCCGTTGGAGGCGATGACAACCTGTTCCTGCAGGGTGTTGTCGACGAAGCTCTGGATACGGAACAACGGTACGGAGGGCGACGCAGGGCCGCCGATCACCTGCAACGAGCCGCCGCCGACGACGGTGTTGCCGATGACAGCCTCGCCGTTCGAACTCAACCTGCCGTTGACGTTCAACGGACCGGTGCTGAGGTCGCCGCCACTGCTGAGGATCGCCCGCACGACGCCGTTGGTGACGAGGCGCAGGTCCTGCGCGTCGGTGGTGCCGAGGAAGTTCGAATTGAGTACGGGCGCCTGCCCGATGTTTCCCGCGTCGAGGGTAGCGCCGCTCACGGTGTTGAGGTTGCCGCCCAAAGCCCAAGAGAAGCTGCCGACCGCCGTCTGCAGGTTGATGTCGTTGTTGAAGCCGGTGACGCGGCCGTAGATGTCGACGATGGGCACCGGGATGCGTGAGCCGTCGGTGTTCGGCCCCGGCGTCACCGCGATCTGCCTCAAGCCGATGCTGATGTCGCCAGAGCTTTCATTGATGACGTCGATGGTGGCGGTGGTCGGATCGTCCGGCGTCGCGAGCGTGGGCAGGATGGAGAACGTGCCGACCTCGCCGTTCCTCGCCCGCAGCGGGCCGTTGAGGCCGGTGATGTTCAGTTCGTCCGTCTCGAGCCGGGTAAGCGTCAACGAGTCCGGGATGCCGTCGCCGTTGCTGTCGAAGAAGCCGGAGGAGTCTTCCCACTGCTCGAGATCGTCGTTCCAGCGGTAGAGACGGTTGCTGTTGGCGACGAAGCGCAGCTCGCCGTCCACCAACTGTTCGACCTCGGCTGGAGGCATGCCCGTCAGGGCCGCGAGGTTCGGAACATCATCGACGACGACCTTGGCGTTGATGTTGTTGGCGTGGGCGAAGGCGACGTAGTCGTCACCGTTGGCGCCGCTGTCGCGCAGACCGTTCGGGCGGGTGTGGCCCGGCGGCAGAAGGACATCGACGCACCTCGTCTGGAACTCGCCGTCGAGGCCCGGCCAGATGACGGCGTAGAGGATCTGGGCATCTGCCGCGATGCCGCCCCGACCGCGCGCGCAGTACCCCAACGGGAACTCGAAATCGTCGGTACGCGCCACACCGAGGTCCGCAGGCAGGAAGCCGCCGGGCAGATTGTCGACGCCGGTCAAGCCGCTCTGCGGCGGTTCGAAAGTGCGGTTGGGGGATTTCTTCCAGCGACCGTCGCTGTCGATCGCAGCGGAATCGTTGGCGAACGGGGGTGGGTTCTGGCGGTGCTTGGCCATCAGCACCTCGACCGCGATGCGGGCGTTGCGCTGGCCTTGGCGGATCTTGTCGAGCCGACCTTCGAGGTTCGACTGGGTCACCGACTGCGCGCGGACGGGAGCGGCGGCGAGCACGGCAAGTGCGGCGGTGATGACGACCGCCGCCGCAGCGAGCGGCATACCGACGATACGGGTCACGCGTCGGCCGGTCATGACGCTGGCTCCGCCCTACGCGCGATGAAGAACCGCAACCGGGTCGTGCCGTCCTCAAGGGCGGTCACCTCGACGTCGGGCCCAGCGGCGCCGACACGGATGCGGTTGAGCACGGAGGCGCCGGGTGGCGTGTCCACGGTGGTGTCGACGAACACAGCGTCCGGGCCACGAGCCGGGACGTGTTGATTGAAATTATTGACATAAACATAGGGCGTGAAGCCCCTCGGCGGCGTCGGCAAGAACACGCCCGCCGAACCGTCGAACAAGCCGATGGGGTCGAGGTTGCCCTGCGGGCACTCGAGATCACCGAGCGGCGTGGGGACAGCCGGATCCGGCTGCGGAGGGAATTCGATATCGCTCGAGGTGCCGACGCTCGAGCCCAGCAGCGCGGAGCAGGTCACGATCTGGACCCGGATGTTCTGCATGTTCTCGCGGACGCGGACCACGCCGTCGTTCACCCACTTGGTCTCGGCCTCGGCTTCGTTGATGCGGCTCAGCACCGCGACCACGATGCCGAGCACCGTCAAAGCGAAGAGGATGTAGCCCATGATGAAGCCGCGCGCGGGCGCACGATTCCGTCCGAAGCGCCGGAGGCGTCGGACGGGGTCGGCGTGATTCGCGCTGCGTGCGAACATCGTCGGTCCCTCATCTGGCGGATGACCCCGCGCCCTGTCTCCAGGACGCGGGGTTCCGCGGTTCAGGTCACCAGGACAGCCGACGATCGGCGAGTCCCGGCATAGGTCATAAGGTACTCAGGACGGGCCGGATTACGGCGTCGGCGGCGGCGCCGTGGCACCACCCACATCCGTCGCCACTACGCGGAAGTAGGTCCCCGGGCCTTCAGCGTCGCCGTAACAGCCTTCGCGCGCACCGTTGGCGCCAGGCTCTTCCAGCGGGGCGGCGGTCGGCAGCAGGTTGTTGGCGGAGACATTGATGCGTCGGCAGACGTCTTGACGAAGACCAGGGATCTCCAGCACGACATCGTTATCGGACTGACCCACGCCATCGATGCCCACCGAGGTAAACAGGACGCTCGCCCCGGCTCCGGTTGTGTCGCCGAACGGCTGCTCCGTCGGGTCGTCCAAGGCAGTCGGCGGGAACTGCGGACGGGAGACATAGCGCAGCGTCGGATCGAACAGGTTCAGTTCGCCGGCCTCAGCGTCGGCTGCAGTCTCGTCCAGAAGCAGTTTGTCCGGGATGCCCGCGGTCGGGAAACCGTCGGCGATGGCGCGGTTGATGCCCGTCTGCATGTCGCTGCCGACCTTGAGCACGAACGACGCGTTGACGCGCGCCTGCTCGTTGTCGGCGTTGTTCGTCGAATCACGGTTGGCCAGCGAGAACGCCGCCACCACGACCGCGATGATGACGAGTGCGAACAGGATCGCACCCTGGATGAAACCGCCCTGACGGCGGCGCGGCGCGAAGCCACTGCTACTCATTTTCATCGTCTCTCTCCTGCCCCGCCGAGGGGCGTTGTTGATGGTTCCCGGCGCTTTCGACTGTCTGCGACGCCGGGGGTTCAATGTCCGATCCGCGCAGCCGGATCACCCGAACCTTTACAACTTCAGCTTCACCTGCGCCCGTTCACGGCGCTCCAGAAGTTCCTTGTTGAGCAGGTCCTGGGCGATCAGATTGCGGATCTGATCGTTCAGGTCTTTAGTCTGCGGCGGCTTCTTGCCGGCGCGCACCTGCTCGACATGCAAAATGAGAAAGCCGTCACGGACCCGGACCGCGCGGAGGTAGTCACCGGCCTTGGCGCGGGCTACCAGGGCGCCGAGGCCGTAGGGGGTGGCCGCCAACGGGATGAAGCCGTCGCCCTCGCGGTTGACCGGCACGAACCTGGCCTTGGCGGCGGCGTCGTTGGCCGCGATGTTGCGTTCCATGGCGGTAGCATCGAGGTCGTCCTGGGTCAGGTAGTAGTTGAGCTTGTAGGACGCGTAGTCCTCATCGCGCACCTGTTGCTTGTAGAACTTGTCGATGTCGGCCTGGGTCACGGCCATCACCAGCTCTTCGGACTTGCGGCGAAGGTAGAGGTTGGCGAGCACCTCACGCTCGGCCGCTGCCTTCGCGGCTTTGGCCTCGTCCGGGTACTCGTCGAGCGCCGCCTCAGAGGCGAGCAGGCGGGTGACATAGCGGTCGACGGCGACCGCGCGATCGAGACCGTTGACCAGCGCCGGGGCGACCTCCTCAGCGGTGATGGTCTTGCCGTTGACCTCCGCCAGCACCCGCAGACGCTCCTCACCGGCGACCGTGGCCGCAGTGGCGCCCGCCGGAGCGGTCTTTGCCGCAGACTTGGCACCGAATCCGGGGATTTTGCCCTGGGAGTAGAGATACCAACCGCCACCAGCCAGCAAGGCCAGCACGGCGGCGACTATCGCCAACACACCGGAGCGGCGCTTGGGCGCCTCCTCGGTCACCGGCTCGTCGGAGGTGGGGGCTTCATTCTGGTCGGTCATTTTCGAACTCCACGGATTGGACGTAACCTCGGACATCGGCCGTCGCGACCAATCCTTTAGCGCATTCCTGCAGGCAGATGGACTTGGCTTCCCAGACGACGTTCTTGGCGTTGGGCTGCAGCGCCATCAGACCCCTGATCCAGAGGTCATAAAGGGCGATGTTGTCGATGGAAAGCCGCAGGACGCCCTCGCCACGGGGGACCTCGACACGGACTCCGGGGTAGAGACCGGCGATGATGCCACCGAAGCGGGTGTAATCCTCGTCGCTGAGGTTTTCCCTCACGAGCTTGACCTTGGCGGCCTTCTCAGCGGACACCGCCCGAGCCCTGCTGAAGGCCTCGACGGCATCCCGCACAGCCACGGCAGCGAACATGGTGCCGACGAGAGCGGTGCCCACCAGCACGATGGCGAGCGGCCGCAGCCGACCCAGCACATTGAGCGCCGTGGTGACCTGCTCCTGGAGCGTACCGGCCATCAGCGTGTCCCTCCCACCGATGACGCCGGCGACCCATCGGAAACCCGGGTCCTGGCACCCGCGCCGACGATCTTGCCGCGACGCACCAGCACCATGCCATCGCCAGCGCGTTCCGCCTTCGCGTCAGCACCGAAGGCTTGGATGACATCGCGTGTGACCCACTCGGGCAGCATGACCTCGAAGGCTTCCCTGCTGCCCTCCATGCGGTAGCGTTCGATCCAGCCGCCGGTGCGGACGGTGTTGGACGCGACCGCCTGCACCATGGCGATCTGTTCGGCGAGGCGGGAGGTCAGCGTCAGGTCAGAGGTGAAGCGCTGCAAGGCGATCTCTTTGCTGTCGCTGATCGCGTCGAGCTTCGACTGGAAGTAGCCGGTGGCGAACTGCGCGGCGAGCAGCAGCGTGGCGGCGACCAAGGTGAGCACACCGGCGATACGGGTGACGCGCTCGGAGGTGGTATCGACGCGCTGCTGCAGCGCGGCGTAGGCGGAGGTGAGCGGATAGCCGTCCTGCACCTCGTTGACATTGAACTCCGGCAGGCCCTGCTCGGCGATGGTCTCGGCGATGAGGTCGCGTTCGTTGAAGAGCAGGCGCAGCTGCGTGCCGGTGAAGAGCGCCGCCGCCGAACGGTTGCCGTGGGTGAGCACATAGGCACCCGGGCCGCGGTGCGCCGGGTGACCGGGCAGCGCGGCGGTGAGCGGCAGCGCGGCGTTCGGCACCGAGGTCAGCACCTTGGAGGGCACGGCGAAGTAGAGGATGCGCTTGAGCACGGGCTCGCGCACGCTCACGGTGTGGACATCCTCGGTGCCGAGGATGTCACGCGCGACGAGGGCCACCGCCGCCTCGGCGTTCACGCCGGCGAGCGGCAACGCCCCGGCGATCATGGAGCCGAAGACCTCCTCGAAACTGTCCTGTGCGAATGCGGCAGCCATGTCAGCCCTGCGCCCTCGACATCATCTGTTTGTTCTGCACATAAACGACATACAGCGTGAACATCACCGCGATGCCGGAGTACATCATCGAGGCGACGAACATCCACAGCGCGAAGCTCTTGGAGGCCGCGAGCGCGATGCCATCGCGGCGCTCGGCGATGCGCTCGAGCACCTCGCCCAGCTCGCGCTGGGTGGTGTGCGAAGCGATCAGCATGGCCTCGGAGGAGTTGAGCAGCGGCGAGTTGAGCGATCGCGGGAGGGTCTCGCCGGTCTCGACGCGCCGGACCGCGGTCAGCCAGAAATCGCGCACCTCGAGATGATCCGCGCCGGCAGCGGCGGTCGAGGCCGAGGGCAGGAAGGAGACGCCGCCGCGCAGCATGGAGGCCGCGACCGTGAAGCTGGTGGAGATGGCGGTGTTGAGCAGCGCCGTACCCAACGACGGGATACGCGCCATCACGGCCTCGGCGCGGTCGCGGATGGCGCGCACATTCGCCGCATAGCCGTAGATGGCGACGAAAACGAGCGCCAGCAGGAACACCGTGCCGCCGATCAGGATATCGTTGACCAGATAGGCCTGGTCGACGAGCTTCTGGAAGGCCTCGCGCTCGGCTTCGGTCTCACCGGTGGTCTTGGCTGTGTCGGCGAGGGTGGGCAGCAGGCTCAGGCGCAGGCCGATGATGGACGACACGGCGAAGCCGATGTCGAGCAGCGTCCAGGAGACCGCGCCGAACATCGCCTTGAGACCGTTGCTGGTCTTCTCGTAGTGGCTGGCGGCGGCGTTCAAGGAGTCCTTCATGCGGCCGGTACGCTCGCCGGCCTCGATGATGGACAGCGTGCTGGAGTCGAAGAAGCCGAGCGCGCGCATCGCCTCCGGGAAGGTGCCGCCGATGCGCAGCACCGTGAGCGCCGGGTTGAGCAGGCCGCGGTTGGTACCGGTCTCGCCCTCGACCACCATCTCGAGGGCGCGGGCCGCGCTCATGCCGCCGCGGACGTTGTAGTTGACGGCCTGCAGCAACTGCAGCTTGTAGGCGCGGTTGACGCTGCTGAGCCAAGCCGGCTTCGGCTTGACGGGCTTGACCTCGAGCGGCAGGCCACCGCGCTGGCGGATCTCGCTGATGATGACACCGGGGTTCGGCGCGGCCAGCAGCGTGGCGTGCCGATAGAACCCGGGCAGGTCCTTGTCCGGCTGGGCCATGAGGTTCTCGGGCCGGGGCGCGAGGTAGGTGACGCGGTAGTTCTGCATGGCGCGCCCCGTCAGACCCCGAGCACGCGCCGCGCGGAGACGGCATCGACCACGCCCGCGTCGACCAGTTTCTGCATGGACTGTCCGCGGCTCTGGAACATCACGCCCGGCATCTCGCGGGCCTTGTAGAAGGAGTTGTGCGACTGTTCGAGCTCGTGGGCGAGCTGGATGCGGACCTCTTCGTCGGCGGGCAGGTTGAGCACCTCGTAGGCCAGCACACGGCCGCGGTAGCCGAGTCCCTCGCAGTTGGTGCAGCCGACCGCCATGCGCAGGTTGGCCTCCGGGCGGTATTCGAGACCGGTGTCCTTCAGCGCCGCACGGATGGCCTCGCCGTCGGACGGCGTGGCGTGACGCGCGCAGTCGCAGAGGCGCTTGGCGAGGCGCTGATTGAGCAGGGTCTTGAGCGAGTGCGCCAGCACGAACAGCGCCTCGGGCTTGGTGGTGCTGTCGA
>DAIMYL010000021.1:0-20945 GCA_036734505.1 Steroidobacteraceae bacterium
CCTACAGCCTGGACAACATCGACCCCGACAAGCACATCCGGCTGCACCTCATCGAAGCCTCGCCGCGCATCCTGCCGGCGCTGCCCGAGCGCATCTCCGCCGCCGCGCGCCGCATGCTCGACGGGCTGGGCGTCGAGGTGCACTGCGATGCCCGCGTCGCCGAAGTGCTGCCGAAGGCGGTCAGGCTCGCCGACGGCCGCATCATCGAGGCGGAGATGGTGGTGTGGGCGGCCGGCGTCAAGGCCGCGCCTTTCCTCGCGGAGCTCGGGCTCGCGGTGAACCCGCTCAACCAGATCAAGGTGGACGGGCAGCTGCGCTCGCTCGACGACCCCTGCATCTACGCGCTCGGCGACTGCGCGGCCGCCGCCTGGGCCGGCCAGGAGGGCCGCAACGTGCCGCCGCGCGCGCAGGCCGCGCACCAGCAGGCGATGTACCTCGTCAAGGCGCTGCGCCGGCGCCTTGCCGGCCGGGACTCGCCGCCCTGGCGCTACCGCGACTTCGGTTCGCTGGTCTCGCTCGGCGAATACACCACCGTCGGCAACCTGATGGGGAACTTCGTCGGCGGCAATCTTTGGCTGGAAGGCCTGTTCGCGCGCTGGATGTACCAGTCGCTCTACAAGATGCACGAGGTGGCGCTGCACGGCTGGTGGCGCACCTCGCTCACCACCTTCGCCCGCCTGATCGCCGCGCAGACAGAACCGCGGGTGAAACTGCACTGACCTCGCCGCGCGCCCGCGGCAGCGAGGCGCAGCGCGGCGCGTACCACCACCCACGCTCGCCGAAGGCCGCCCAACGGCCGCGGCCGCGGACGGCCGGACAGCGCAGAGCCGGCCCCGACGGACCGGCGCAGGACGCCGCGCGGACGGACAGGATGGCGGACACCCTCGACGCTGGAGGGGACGGGGTCAGGGCGCGCATCGAGCGCGCCGGGCAGATGTTTCTTCGCATGGCTTCAGGGCATACGGCCGCCCGCCGCCATAACGGACAGTCAAATGACTTCCGGCAGGGTCCTCAGCGGCGCGTGGGGGCCGCGGCCGGCACCAAGGCCTTCAAAAGGTCGTCGATCGCGTAGAAATGGAACGTCCGGTCGTCCGACATCGCCACCAGAAGCCCGCCCGGGAACCCCGGAAGGTCGCCGACCACGAGGTCGATGCCGTCCGTCTCGCGCGCCGCGAACGGCACATGACCGATGAAGCGCGGTTCGTCCGGCTTTCCCGGTGTACCCGCCAGATCGAACACCCGCAGCGTGCCGGCCTGCTGATCCGATACCCACAGCCAAGCCCTGCCCGCGGCATCGCGCATGACCGCGCTGCCCTCGTGGTCGCGCGCGAAGCCGGTCGTGCCGAAGAGCGCGAGTTCCTCATCGGCATCCTCCGCCGAAGGATCGACGCGGTACTTGCGCAGCCCGAAACCCTCGTCGCTGGCGAACACATGGCCGCCCACCGGGTCCACCGATAGCGCCTCGATCTCCTTGCGCCCGCTCCACTCGCCGAATGCACGGACCTTGATGCCGCGCAGCACCCCGGCGCCGTCGTCGACGAGCCGGTACTGGTGCAGATAGCCCTGCTTCGGCGCATGGCGGTCGGAACGGCTCACGGTGACGAGCAACGCGCCGTCCACGGGCCGCACCCAAGCCGCGACGCCCATGACATCGCGCGCACGCTCGTCCTCGAACACCGAAACGCCGCCGCCGTCCACCGGACGCATGTCGGGCAGCGTGTAGACGCGCAGGCGATGAGCGAAACGCTCCGCGACGATCACGAGGTCGAGCTGCTTGCCACCGAGCATGACGCCGCGGGCGATGTCGACGTTGTTGGGGCGCAGCAGACCGCGCACCACGAGGTCCTCGCGCACCCGGCCGTCGAGTCCGAACACATAGAGCGCGCCGTCGATGTCCTTGTCGGTCCCTACGACGAGCGTACGCGCCGGGTCGGCCGGGTCGACCCAGATCGCCGGATCGTCGGTGTCGTGGCGCACCGGCGCGGTGACGACCCGGGGCTGGACAAGGCCGACGACGGGCGCAGCACCCGCCGCCGCGGCCGCCCACGGGGCACCCAAGGCGAGCCCGATGCCGAGGATCGTGGCCTTCAGACCTGTGACGGAACGCATGCGCCGGATGTTACAGCTTCAGCCGCGCACCGACGAACACGCTGTAGCCGAACTGCTCGTATTCGTAGACGCGGTTCGGCTTGCCGTAGTAGCGGATGCCCTTGGAGTTGGTGAGGTTCTTGGCCTCGACGAAACCCTCGAACATCTTGCTGAACTGGTAGCTCCCGGTGAAGTCGATCTGGTCGCGGCCCGCCCAGTAGAGGTCCAAGGCGCCGTCCTCGGCGTTGATCTCGTCGAGGTAGTCGCTGCGGTCCGTGTAGCTCAGGCGCAGGCTGACCGGACCCTTCTCGTAGAACAGCGCGAAGTTCGACACCGTCTCCGACTGCCCCGGCAACGGGAACGACGACCGACCGCCGTAGGTCCGCCCGAGGTCGATGGAGGCGTCGACATAGGTGAAGTTCGCGAACACGCCGAAGCCCGACAACCAGCCCGGCAGCTGCGTGAACTGCTGCTGCCAGGCGAGCTCGACGCCGAACAGCTCACCGTCGGCGTTCTCGGGCGTGATGATCGCCGCCGGCGTGCCGAGGTAGCTGCCCGAGCTGCGCAGGGTGTAGTTGTAGTCCTTCAGGTCCTTGTAGAAGCCGCTCGCCGAGAGCACGCCGATGGGCTCGAAGTAGTACTCGAGCGAGGCGTCCAGGTTGTCCGACAGCGTCGGCTTGAGCTCGGGATTGCCCTGCTGCACCACGAGCAGCGTCCCCTCCTGGGACTCGAGGGCCCGCGGCACGATGTCCGTGAAGTCGGGCCGCATCATGCCGCGGGTCACCGCGGCGCGCGCGATGAAGGCGTCGCTGATCTCGTAGCGCAGCGTGAGGCCCGGGAAGACATCCGTGTAGCTGCGCTTGTCGGTGCGCGTGGCGATCGCGCCGGTCGCCGCGTTGAACACCGGCGCCGACCCTTCGGTCTCGGTGCGTTCGACGCGCAGGCCGGCCACCATGCTCAGGCGACCGAAATCGAGGTCCGCCATCGCATAGCCCGCGAGCACGGTCTCGTCGGCGGTGTAATCGGCGGTCGCCGACTGCTCGGCGCGGATCGGCGAGCGGGACTTGGTGGCATCGTAATAGGCGTCGGCGAGCGCGGGGTCCACCTTGAAACCGAGGTCGTAGCCGTAGTTGCGGCTGGGCTCCGCGGTGAGGAACCCCGCCAACGGCGTCGCAGGCGCGGCGGTCGAGGCCCGGTCGCGGAAGCGGTTCTCGTCGGCCTTGCGCTCGCTGGCCTTGTACTTGGCGCCGAACTTCAGGTCGCCCTCGCCGCCGCCGATCCGGACGGGGAAGGTCAGGTTCACCTTCGCGCCGAGGGCGTCATCGCTCGTCTCGGAGGTGCGATAGGCGTTCTCGCGGAACGAGAAGTTGGCCGGGTTGAGGTGCTGGTTGGTGGTGAAGAGCGAGATGGCCGGCTCGCGCGCCGACGCCGAGTAGTCGTAGCTGATCGGCGCGGTCGCGGTGCCGAGCGCCGCGGTGCGCCACAGCAGTTCGTCACGCCGCGGATAGGTCTGCTCGGTGCTGGCGATCGACACCGAACCGTCGAGCGTCCACCCGCCGAAGTCCTTCGCGCCGCCGACCTCGCCGGTCACGATGTCGTTGCGCACCGTGCGATGACGGATCTGCTTGGCCACGCGGATGTTGCGGAACGAGGCCTTCTCGTCGGTCGCACCGGGCAGCAGCACGCCCTCGGACCAGAGCACCAGCAGCTGGTTGCGGTACTCGTCGTCCGTGAAGCGGGACCATGTCCCGCGCGCGAACAGCCTCGAGCCGTCCTCGGTGCGGAGCTCCGCCGCGCCCGTGAACGCCATGCGCTCACGCTTGGTGTCGTAGTCCTTGAAGAGGTTCTCGACGACACCGAACACCTGCCCGCCCTCGGGCCGGGTCAGCCGCGCCCAGGCCGTCTCGATGTTGTCCACCTGTCGATCGGTCTCCGAATAGCTGCCCGAGAACAGCAGACCGAAGCGCTGCTCGCCGTCCCAGATGTCGCTGACCGAGAACGAGCCGCGCTTGTCGTGGGTGCCGCCGAACTCGTTGTAGGAGCCACCGAGCGAGGCGCGGGCCCGGAAACCCTTGTAGTCGAACGGCGACTGGGTCTTGATGTCGATGGCACCGGTGATGGAATCGGCGTCCTGGTCCGGCCTGAGCGTCTTCGTGATCTCGAGCGACCCCACGATGTCCGAGGGCACGGTGTCGAGGTCGATGGCGCGCGTGGTCGGATCGGGTGCGGCGATGCTCACGCCGTCGATGGTCACGGCCGAGAACTCCGACGGCCCCCCGCGCACATTGATGTAGCGGCCCTCGCCCTGGTCGCGGGCGATGGCGACGCCCACCACGCGCTGCAGCGCCTCGGCGATGTTGGGGTCGGGGAAGCGGCCGATCGCGTCGGCCGCGACGACGTTGGTGACGCCGCGGGCGTTCTTCTGCTGGTCGGCGGCGCGCTTCGCGGAATCGATGATGGCGGTGATCACCACCTCCTCGAGGACCTCGGGCGCGGGCGCAGCGGCCGGCGTCTGCGCCATGGCGGCGGACTGCGCGACGAGCGCTGCGACGGCGGCGGAGAGAGCGACGGGCACGGTACGGCGCGCGGCGCGCGCGCACTGGATGTTGGACATGGGCTACCCCGGATGGACTCTGGCTGACCGGAGTCGGAATGTTCGCCACACCGGGTGACGAAACCATTACCGGAAGGTTTCCTGCGGGTTACAGCGCGCGCGACGTCGCGGGTCAGCGCGTGAACACGCGCCAGCCCCAGGGCGCCAGCTCGACCTCGGTGGCGGCGTCGATGCGGCGCTCGGCCTCGGGCTGCGCGGCGAGCGGCTCGCGGTACACGCCGTGCGCAAGCGCCTCGGACAGCGTCACGCGGCGCGGCTCGGCCGAGAAGTTGAACACCGCGAGCAGCTTGCTCGCCGGCAGCGCGCCGCCGAGCCCGTCGCGAGCCCCGGCGCGGTGCTCGCGCACGAACGACAGCACGCGCTGCGGCGAGGAGTTCGCCGTGCGCACCATGCGCGCGCCCCAAGGCCCGTTCCAGAGCGCGGGCGTCGCGGCCTTCAGCGCGTTGAGCGAGCGGAACAGCGCCTCGTGCGGATGCGCGCGCCACTCGATGGGATCCTTCTCGAAGAACTGCAGGCGCTTGGTGTTGCCGGCCTCCTGGCCGTTGTAGACGGTCGGGATGCCGTCGCCGACGAAGGTCAGCACGATCGCAGCCTCGACCGCCGGCCCGAACATCTCGAACTCCGTGCCCTCCCAGGAGTTCTTGTCGTGGTTGCTGGTGAACACGAGGCGCATGCTGCCGCGCGGGAACAGGTTGTCCTGTTCGGAGTAGTAGCCGGCGAGCGCATCGACGCTCGCGCCCTTCCTCGCCACCTCGTGCAGGCCGCTGTGCAGGCTCCAGCCGTAGCTCGCCTCGAAGGCCTCGAAGTGCAGGTCGCGGGTCGCGGCCTCGGCCAGCATGAACACCGGCTTGATCGCCTGCAGCTCGCGCCGCACCGCGTTCCAGAAATCGAGCGGCACATAGCCCGCGACATCACAACGGAAGCCGTCGACGCCCGCCTCGCGCACCCAGAACGCCATCGACTCGGCCATGTAGCGGCGCAGGCCCGCCTGCCCGTAGTCGAACTCGATGATGTCCGACCAGTCCCACCACGAGGTCGGGTGGAAGTCGCCCTTCCAGTCCCGCTCGTACCACTCGGGATGCGTCGTGACGAGCGGGTTGTCCCAGGCCGAGTGGTTGGCGACCCAGTCGAGGATGACCTTCAGGCCGAGCGCATGCGCGCGGTCGACGAAGCGCTTGAGGTCGGCGAAGCTGCCGAACTCCGGGTTCACCGCGCGGTAGTCGCGCACCGCGTACGGGCTGCCGAGCGTGCCCTTGCGGTTCTTCTCGCCGATCGGGTGGATGGGCATCAGCCACAGGATGTCGACGCCGAGGTCCTTGAGCCGCGGCAGCTGCGCTTCGGCGGCGCGCAGCGTGCCCTCGGGCGTGAACTGCCGCAGGTTGATCTGGTAGATCGTGGCGTCGCGCGACCACGCGGGCGGCGTGACGCGGATCTCGCGCTGCGGCGCGTAAGGGTCGGCGGCGGTGGCCGGGGCCTGCATGCCAGAGCCCGGAGCGCCGACCGCTGCGCAGCCCGCGAGCAGCGCCGCCACGCCGAGCAGCGCGATCGCGGTGCGGCGCAGACTCACTTCAAAGCCTCGAAGCGGATCGCGAAGCCGCCGCCCGCCGCCACCGGGATCCGCCACCGCTCGCCGTGCGCGGCCTGGCGCTCCTCGATGACGATGGCGAACGGATTCTTGTCCCAGCTCGCATCCGCGCCGTCGCGGTACAGCTTGGCGCGGTAGCGGCGGCCGGGCTTCAGGAAGTCGAGCGTCACGACGGCCGTGCGCGCATTCTCGTCGGTCACGCTGCCGACATACCAGTCCGCCGAGTTGCGGTCCTGACGCGCGATGGTCGCGTGGTCGCCGACGGCGCCCTCCAGCACGCGCGTGTCCTGCCAGTCGACCGGCACTTCCTTGATGAACTGGAACGGCCCGGGGAAGCGCGCGTAGTTCTCCGGCAGGTCGGCGACCATCTGGATGGGGCTGTAGAGCACCACATAGTTGGCGAGCTGCTTGGCGATCGTGGACTGGAAGGGCTGGCCGTTGCGGCCCTTGAGCGACAGCACGCCCGGCGTGAAGTCCATCGGGCCGCTCAGCATGCGCGTGAACACGAGGTTGGCCTCGTGTTCGGGCGGGTTGGGCGGGAAGCCCCAGGCGTTGTACTCCATGCCGCGCGCGCCCTCGCGCGCCACCCAGTTCGGGTAGGTACGGCGCAGGCCGGTGTCCTTGATGGGCTCATGCGGGTTGATGGTGATGCGGCGCTTGGCGGCCTCGGTGACGACCTCAAGGTGATGCCGCGACATCGCCTGCCCGTCGTGGTACTCGAAACGGGTGCTGCCGTCCGGATCCTGGAACTTCGCGCCGCCGGCGTCGGCCACATAGCCGGTCTTGATGCTGTCGATGCCGAGACGCGCCGCCTGGTCGAGCGCCGCACCGAGCTGCGCCTCGTAGTGCGAGGCGAAGGCCGAGGTCTCGTGATGGCCGACGAGGTGCACGCCCTTCTTGCGGGCGTAGGCCGCCACCGCCTCGAGGTCGAAGTCGGGATACGGCTGCGTGAAGCTGAAGGTCTCGCCGTTGGCGAACCAGTCCCCGTCCCAGCCGATGTTCCAGCCCTCGACCAGCACACCGCGGAAGCCGTGGGTGGCCGCGAAGTCGATGTAGCGCTTGGTGTTGGCGGTGGTGGCGCCATGCTTCGGGCCGGAGGCCCAACTCTCGGTGTCGAGGTGCAGGCTCCACCACACGCCGACATACTTATAGGGCTTCACCCACGACACATCGCCGAGCGCGTTCGGCTCGTTGAGGTTCAGGATGAGGTCGGACATGTAGAGCCCGGCCGCATCGTCGGCGATCTGCAGCGTGCGCCAGGGCGTGGCGAACGGCGCCGTGCGGCTGACCCGCGGCCCGCGCGCCGCGGGCGAGAGCGTGGCACGGAAGCGCTGCCCCTCGGACTTGCGCAGCCACATCGCCGAGTAGTCGACGAGCGCGGCCTCGTGGATCGCGATGTGCAGGCCGCTCGCCGCGCGGAAGGTCACCGGCGTGTGCGCCTGACCGATCTCGGCCGCGGGCGTGCGGTTGTAGAGGTACTCGTAGCGGTTCCACTCGCCGGCCGGGATCCACCACGCCGTGGCGGGCTCGATCAGCGAGAACTCGGTGAGCTCATCGGCGATGTTCACCTGCTTCAGCGAGGGCTGATCGGGGAACTCGTAGCGGAAGCCGAGCCCGTCGTCGTAGACGCGGAAGACCACATCCAACGCACGCGAACGCGGCGGCGTCTCGCGCAGCCGCACGCGCAGCTCGCGGAAATGGTTGCGCACGAAGCGCCGCTCGCCCCAGGGCTGCTCCCAGACCTCGTCGGACACGCGCGTCGCCTGGCTCTCGAGGGTGAAGTTGCGCTCGAATTTGGGCGCGTCGGTGAACAGCATCCCGAGCCGCGATTCGGCGACGATCGGTCGCCCGCGGCGTTCCACGCGGTAGCCCGGACGGCCCTCGCCGTTGAGCGTCACCAGCACCTTCAGGACTCCGCCCGGCGACTCGACCGACGCGACATCGCGGGTCTCGGCCCGTACAGCGGACGACGCGAACAGCGCGGACAGCGCGAGCGCGGCGATGACGCTGCCCGGAAAGCGGTGCGTGCGGCGGCTCACGGCGCGCCCCGGCTGGCGGCGCAGACGACGAAGCCGAGCGGCGGCAGTTCGACGCGCAGGCTGCCGGGCGCGCTGACCGTCGACGGACACGCGCCGCGCAAAGTCTCGAAGCCGCGCGAGCGGGTCTCGACCGTGACCTGCATCGCGACCGGCCGGGTGGAGGTGTTGAAGGCGACGAGATATTCCCGTCCGTCTTCGGGGTCGAAGCGCGACACCGCGAAGAGACCCGGGCCGTCCTCGGTGTAGCGGCGCGTGACCTGGACGCCGCGATGCAGCGCCGGATGCGCCCTGCGCAGCGCCGACAGGTCCGCCACCGCACGGTAGAGCGGATGCGCGGTGTCGAAGTTCTCCTGCGCATGGCTGCGATCGGTGCCGAGCAACGCCTGCGCGTTGTATTCGGCGACCCGGCTCGGGAACAGCGGCGCACGCGCCGACTGGTCGCCGCCGATGCCGACGAAGCCCTGCTCGTCGCCCGAATACACCGTCGGCACGCCGCGCAGCGTCAGCAGCATGGCGTGCGCGAGCTGCACCCGCGCCAGCGCCTCGTCGCGCGCCACCTGCGGCCGCTTGCGGTGCACGAGGTGGGCGAAGCGCCCGAAGTCGTGGTTGCTGATGAAGGTCGGCGAACTCAGCGCCGTCGCCGCGCCGCCTTCGTAGAGCACATCGTCGGCGAAGAGCCGCGCCAGCACCTGCGTCGGCGCATCGCCCGCCACCGTCTCGCGCACCGCGGCGGCGAAACCGAAGTCGAGCACCGTCGGCAACCCCGCGACGCGCGTGTAGCGCGCGAGTATCGGCGTGTCGGTCGGGTGCTCGACATACACCTCGCCGAAGATGTGGAAGTTCGGGATTCCGCGCGCCTGCGCACGCGCGAGCATCGCCGGCGCGAAGCGCTGCCAGAACTCGTCGTTGACATGCTTGGCGGTGTCGACGCGGAAACCGTCGATGCCGTAGCGGTCGATCCAGCCGCCGAAGATCTCGATGAAGCCGTCGACCACGCGCGGGTTCTCGGTCATCAGGTCGTCGAGCCCCACGAAATCGCCCTGATCGGAGCTCTCGCCCGTGAAGGTGGTGTTGCCGCGGTTGTGGTACCAGATGGGGTCGTTGAGCCAGGCCGGCACCTTCACATCGCGCTCGGCCTCGGGGATCACCGGCGTGTAGGCGTAGTCGGGCCGCGTGAGCCGCGCGAAGTTCTCCGCGGTCTGGTGCGGTGGCGCATGGCCCGCGAAGCCCTCGTTGATCGGCTCGCCGCCCGGACCGCCGCGGCGCGAGTACGGATAGTCGGCGACGGCGCGGTACGGGCAGGCGCTGGTCGGACACTCCTTGAAGGCGATGACATCGGCGGTATGGTTGGTGATGATGTCGAGATAGAGCTTCATGCCGCGCGCATGCACCGCCGCCACCAGCGCCTTCATGTCGGCGTCGCTGCCGAAGTGCGGATCGACGCGCGTGAAGTCGGTGATCCAGTAGCCGTGGTACCCCGCGGACTCCTGGCCGGGACCGCCCTGCACCGGTTTGTTGCGGTAGATGGGACCGAGCCAGATCGCCGTGGCGCCGAGACCCTGGATGTAGTCGAGGCGCGCGATCAGGCCCTTGAGGTCACCGCCGAGATAGAAGCCCTTGTGGGTGGGGTCGAAACCGTGCTGCAAAGGTCCGCCCCGGAGTCCGCCGCGATCGTTCGACGGATCGCCGTTCGCGAAACGGTCCGGCAACAGGAAGTAGATGATCTCGTCCTGCGGCGGTCGCGACCGATGCGGGTCGGTCGGCGATGCCCCCCCCGCCGCACCGACCCCCGCGCCGATCGCAGCACCGCTGAGCAACCACAGAAGCGAAAAAACCACAGCTCGCGACATCGTCGAACCCCCCGGTCGGCAACCGCATTGCGCGTACCGCTATCAGACGGGACGCATCGACAGGATGCCATCTGCATACGATTACATTAATGCAATCGTATGCATGCATTGCACGGCCTTTCACCGCCTGACTACGATTCGTTAGGGGTTTTGCGGGGTCGCAAGACCCGTTCCATCAGGGGGAGTTTTCCTACATGGCCAAGCCCAACCGGCTCACGCTCCAGTCTCTTATCCGCAACGCGGGTCCGCTGCCTTCGCCGCGCCGCTCGGCGGTCGCGCTCGCGGTCGCCGCTGCGATCACCGCCTCCACGGGGTACGCGCAGACCCCGCAGACCAAGCAGGGTGAGCAAGCCCTCGAAGAGGTCGTCGTCACCGGCTTCCGCGCCAGCCTCGAGAGCGCCATCGCCGCCAAGGCGGAGAGCCTCGCCATCGTCGAGGTGGTCTCGGCCGAGGATCTCGGCAAACTGCCCGACACCAGCATCGCCGAGTCGATCTCCCGCCTGCCCGGCGTGACCTCGCAGCGTGCCGAAGGCCGCGCCTCCGCGATCAGCCTGCGCGGCACCGACCCCGGCTTCACCTCTGCGCTGCTGAACGGGCGTGAGCAGGTGAGCACCGGCGACAACCGCAGCGTCGAGTTCGACCAGTACCCGTCCGAACTGCTGAACTCCGTCGTGGTCTACAAGACCCCCGACGCGAGCCTCGTCGGTCAGGGCCTCGCCGGCACCATCGACCTGCGCACCGTGCGGCCCCTCGACTACGGTCGTCAGGCCGGCGCCGTGAACCTGCGCCGCGAGATGAACAGCAACGACGACCTCGGCGCCGACTCGAAGGACACCGGGTACCGCGCGAGCTTCTCCTGGATCGGCCAGTTCGCGGACGACACCGTCGGCCTCGCGATCGGCTACGCCCGTCTCGACTCGCCGCTCGCCACCCGCGCCTTCGGCACCTACGAGCCCTGGGAGGATGTCGCCGGCAACCAGTGGTTCTCCGGGCTCAACGCCGGCATCCCGGCCGGCACCCGCATCACCAAGGGCATGAAGGTACGCTCGGACATGGGTGACACGGTGCGCGACGGCTTCATGGCCACGCTGCAGTTCCGCCCGTCGGACACCTACACCGGCATCGTCGACCTCTACTACTCGACGATGGACCAGACCAACAACGCGCGCAGCCTCGAGGTCAACCTCGGCGGCTATCCGGCACCCTGCTGCGACGGCACCTTCCCGGCCGGTACGCCGTTCGGCTACCAGAACGTGACCATCTCCAACAGCTCGGTGGTCGCGGGCACGCTGCGCAATGTCATGCCGCTGGCGCGCAACTTCCTGTTCACCACCGAGGACGAGATCATCGCCGGCGGATTCCGCAACGAGTTCACGCTCTCGGACGACTGGTCGATGGTGGCCGACATCAGCTACTCGAAGGCCACGCGCGAGCAGGACCAGTTCGAGGTCAACTCGCAGTACCGTCCCGCGGCCGCTTCGGGCTCCAACCCGCGCAACCAGTACGACACCGGCACCTTCACTCTGCGCGGTGCGCGCGACATGCCCACGCTCTCGTTCACCCGCAACTACGCGGACGCGGCGCAGGTGCAGGTCGGCCCGACCATCTACGGCGCGGGCTACACCAAGGCGCCTGAGACCGAGGACGAGCTGACCTCGGCGCGCATCGACGTCACACGCTCGAGCGGCTACGGCCCCTTCAGCGCCGTGACCGCGAGCCTCAACTACGCCGATCGCACCAAGGACAAGATCTCGCCGGAAGCGGGTCTCGGCACCAAGGGCGACGCGTACTTCGCGATCGGTTCGCAGTACCTGCTCGCGCCGATGAACCTCTCCTACGCGGGCGCCGGCAATGCGCTCGCCTGGGATGTCATGGGCGTGCTCGGCGCGTACTACAACCCGATCAACTACGGCACGCCGGAGACCCTGCCCTACCTCGCGCCGAAGTTCTGGACGGTCGAGGAGAAGGCGTGGACCGGTTCGCTGCGCGGCGAGCTCGACCGCGAGATCTCCGACACGGTGACGATGAAGGGCAGCGTCGGTCTGCAGATCATCCGCACCGACCAGAGTTCCTCGTCGTTCCTGGCAGCAAACGCCTACACGCCCGCCCAGCAGATCCTCAAGGTCTCGGACGGCAAGAGCTACAACGACTTCCTGCCGCAGGTGAACCTCGCGTTCTCCATGCCGGACAACCAGGTGGTGCGTTTCGGCGTGGCGCGTGAGATGGCCCGTCCCCGCATGGACCAGCTGAAGGCGACCGAGGAGAGCGGCTACGACCGCGCCACCGGCAAGCCGGGCGGCAGCGGCGGCAACCCCCGCCTCGACCCCTGGCGCGCCTGGGCGCTCGACCTCTCGTGGGAGCGTTACTTCGAGGGCCGCAAGGGTTATGTGGCGGCGGCGGCGTTCTACAAGGACCTGTCCACCTACATCTACAACCAGACGACGGCCGACTACGACTTCAGCAACCTGTTCGACTCGACGCCGGCCAGCTTCCTGAACCCGGGCATCACCAAGCAGCGCACCGGCAACTTCACCCGTCCGGTGAACGGCAAGGGCGGCACGCTGTGGGGTCTCGAGTTCACGGCCTCGTTGCCCTTCAGCATGTTCTCCGACGCGCTGGACGGCTTCGGTGCGGTCGCCAGCTACTCGTACACCGACAGCAGCATCAAGGTCGTCGGGTCGATCAGCTCGCTGCCGGCCGGCAACATCCCGCTGCCGGGCCTGTCGGACAATGTCTGGAACGCCACCCTGTACTACGAGAAGCACGGCTTCAGCGCCCGCGTGGCCGGCCGCTACCGCTCGGAGTACATCGGCGAGGTCACCAACTTCGCCAACGAGCGCGGGCTGCGCTTCGTGCAGGACGACATGATCGTCGACGCACAGGTCAGCTACGAGTTCGGCGGCGGTGCCCTGAAGGGCTTGCAGGTCCTGCTGCAGGCGAACAACCTGACCAACGAGCCGTACATCGCGTACTCGCAGATCGAGGACCGCCTCCTCGACTACCAGGAGTACGGCTCGCAGTACCTGATCGGTCTCAACTACAAGTTCTGACCTGACCGCGCTGCAAGGCCGCCGGCGTGAGCGATCGCGCCGGCGGCCTTCTCTTTCGGGGACGGCTTCTGGACGGGCGGCGTCAGCCCGTCAGCTGAACCAGATCCAGATCAGCCCGACGAGGCCGACCAGCAGCAGGCTCCAGCCGAGGTCGCGCCGCCGCCAAGTGGCATCGCTGCGGGTGCCGGGCAGGTGCTCGTGGCCGCCCGGGATGGTCATCGCCTCGGGCGGCTGCGCAAGCGGCTCATCGCGCGTGGCGATGGTCAGCGCCGCGATGTGCGCCGGATCGGGCGCAGGCGTCACGAGGCTCACCAGCACCAGCACCGCCGCGCAGACCACGAACAGGAACAGCGCGAAGTGCAGGAAGTTCATGCCGACGAAGGCGCCGACGAGGCCGTCGCCGGCCGCGCCCTTGTTCAGCTCCAGCACGAGACGCGCGAGACCCAGCACGAAGCCGGTGCCGAGCGCCGCCAGTGCACCCTGGGAGTTGACGCGCTTCCAGAAGATACCGATCAGGAACACCGCCGCGATCGGCGGCGAGATGTAGGCCTGCACGCTCTGCAGGTACTGGTAGAGCTGCCCCGAGATGAGCTTCATCATCGGGATCCACAGCAGCCCGAAGCCCACCATCACCAAGGTCGCGATCTGCCCGACGGCGACCAGGCGGCGCTCGGAGGCCTCCGGGTGCAGCTTGCGGTAGACGTCCCATGTGATGAGCGTCGAGCAGGAGTTGAACACCGACGACAACGACGACATCAGCGCCGCGAGCAGTCCTGCGACCACGAGCCCGCGCACGCCCTCCGGCAGCAGCGTGCTGATGAGCGTCGGCAGCGCCGCATCGGGGCTCGACAGCGTCATCTCACCGCGCTGCACCAGCACATGCGCGATCAGGCCCGGCACCACGAAGATGAAGAGCGGCAGCAGCTTGAGGAAGCCGGCGAAGATCGTGCCGCGCCGCGCCTCGTCGACGTTCCGCGCCGACAGCACGCGCTGCACGATGAACTGGTCGGTGCACCAGTACCAGACGCCGAGGATGGGCGCGCCGAGCAATATCCCGGTCCACGGGAAGTTCGGGTCGGTCATGGGCTTCCACATGGAAAGGAACCCGGGCGCGGCCTCGGTGGCGAGCGCGTCCCAGCCGCCGATGGCGCGCAGCCCGAGCAGCGTCACCGCCGCCGCACCGCCCAGGATCACGAACATCTGCATCATGTCGGTGTAGAGCACCGCACGCAGACCGCCGAACACCGTATAGATGCCGGTCGCGACCACCACGATCAGCGCACCGGTCCAGAAGTCGATGCCCATCAAGGCCTCGAAGACGATGCCGCCCGCGAAGATGGTCACCGAGATCTTTGTGAGCACATAGCCGACGATGGAGATGACGGCGAGATACCAGCGCGCCGCCGGCGAATACCGCCGCTCGAGGAACTCCGGCATGGTGAACACGCCGCTGCGCAGGTAGAACGGCACGAAGAGCCAGCCGAGCAGCAGCAGGATCAGCGAGGCGAGCACCTCGAACTGCGCGACCGCCACGCCGCTCGCCGCACCGGTGCCGGCGAGGCCGACAAGGTGCTCGGACCCGATGTTGGAGGCGAACAGCGACGCGCCGATGACGAACCAGCCCGCGTTGCGTCCGCCGAGGAAGTAGCCCTCGGCCGACTCCCGCGACCCCCGACCGCGCGTGACACCGAAGGCCACCGCGAACACCACCACGAAGTAGAGGACGACGACCGCCCAGTCGAGGTTCGAAAGCATGCTGTCAGCTCCTGGTCGACCCCCCGGGGGCCAGATTGGCGAAGAAGGCCCCCGCCGCCGGCAGCGTCACGCGCCCGCCGGCCGGCATGCAGGGGTCGAAGCCATGGCCTGCGAGCGGCGTCACGGCCGCGCCCGCAGGCAGCGTCACCGTCACCGGCGTCGCGCCGAAGTTGAAGGCGGCGAGCAGCGTGCGTCCCTCATGCTCGCGCAGGAAGCACAGCGCCTCGGCGGGCGCGTCGAGGAAACGGATGGACCCGGACCGCAGCGCGGGGTTCGCGCGCCGGAAGCGCATGAACGCGCGGAACGCGTTCAGCGTGGACGCCGGATCGGCCGACTGTCTGGCCACCGACTGCGCGCGATGCTCGGCGGGCATCGGCAGCCAGGGCGCACCCGCGGTGAAACCGCCCTGCGGGTCGGTGTCCGTCCAGGGCATCGGCGTGCGGCAGCCGTCGCGGCCCTTGAACGTCGGCCAGAAGGCGATGCCGTAGGGGTCGCGCAGCGCCTCGCGCGGCAGCTCCACCTCGGTGAGCCCGAGCTCCTCGCCCTGGTAGGTGCAGGTCGTGCCCTTGAGCGAGAGCAGGAAGGCGTTGAGCAGTCTGGCCGTGGCCGTGGTCGGCACGCCCGGGCAGGCCCAGCGCGAGACGACGCGGGCCACATCGTGGTTGCCGATGGACCAGGTAGGCCAGTAGCCGGGCGAGCGGCGCTCGAGCGACTCGATGACCTCGCGCACATGCGCCGTCGAGAAGCGCTCGACGAGCAGTTCGAAGCAATAGGCCGAGTGCAGCCGCGCATCGCCTGCCGTGTATTCGCCGACGGTCGCGATGGAGTCCTCGGAGGCGATCTCGCCGAGCGTCATGGCCTGCGGATAGCGGTCGATGACGGCGCGCAGCCGCTCGAGGAAGCCCAGCATCTCCGGCCGGGTGTTGTCGTAGAGATGCACCTGCGCGGCGTAGGGGTTGTCGACGGTGAAGCCGCGTCCCTTGCGCAGCTCCGGCGGCTTGGCCGGATTGCTGCGCAGCTGCGTATCGTGGAAACAGAAGTTGATGGCGTCGAGCCGGAAGCCGTCGACGCCGCGCTTCAGCCAGAACTCGCACTCCTCCAGCATCTGCGCCGCCACCGCGGGGTTGTGGTAGTTGAGGTCGGGCTGGCTGACCAAAAAATTATGCAGGTAGTACTGGCCGCGCCGCGGCTCCCACTGCCAGGCGGAGCCGCCGAAGATCGACAGCCAGTTGTTGGGCGGTGTGCCGTCCGGCGCAGGGTCCGCCCACACATACCAATCGGCGCGCGGGTTGTCGCGGCTCTGGCGGCTCTCCTGGAACCAGCGGTGCTGGTCCGAGGTGTGGCTCATGACCTGGTCGATGATCACGCGCAGCCCGCGGCGGTGCGCCTCCGCGACGAGGCGGTCGAAATCGGCGAGCGTCCCGAAGATCGGATCGACCTCGCGGTAGTCGCTGACGTCGTAGCCGAAATCGGCCATCGGCGACCTGAAGAACGGTGACACCCAGATCGCGTCGACCCCGAGCGATGCCACATGGTCGAGGTGCGCGATGATGCCCGGCAGGTCGCCCGTGCCGTCGCCGTCGGAATCCGCGAAGGAACGCGGGTAGATCTGGTAGATGGCGGCGCCGCGCCACCAGGCGTGCCCGGCATCGCGCGCGGCCGCGTCCACGGCATCCTGCGCCGCTCCGGCGCCTGTCTTCTGGTCGTCCAGCATCCCCTCGCCCTTCCCCCCCGGGTCGTGCATCGCACGGTCGCGCCCTGCTGTCCGGGCACACCCGCCATTGTTCGCGATGCGGGACCGTCACGGAATGGTGAATACGATTACATTTCGTTGTGCGGTCCGCAGACGGCGCGGAGACTCCGGCCGGAGGGGGGGGACGACCATGAACGATACGCCGCGCGGCAAGCCGGAACTCAGCGTCGGGCAGATCTGGAACATGTGTTTCGGGTTCCTCGGCATCCAGTTCGGTTTCGCCCTGCAGAACGCCAATGTCAGCCGGATATTCCAGACGCTCGGCGCCGAGATCGACGACCTGCCCATCCTCTGGCTCGCCGGGCCCGTCACGGGCCTGCTCGTCCAGCCGGTGATCGGCTATTTCAGCGACCGCACCTGGGGACCGCTCGGCCGACGGCGGCCGTACTTCCTGTGGGGTGCGCTGCTGGCTTCCGCCGCTCTCGTCGCCATGCCGAACAGTCCGACGCTGTGGGTGGCGGCCGGACTGCTGTGGATCCTCGATGCGTCCATCAACGTCTCCATGGAGCCGTCCCGCGCCCTGGTCGGGGACATGCTGCCTGAGCGTCAACGGGCGCTCGGCTACTCGATGCAGAGCCTGTTCATCGGCTTGGGCGCCGTCATCGCATCCGCTCTGCCTTGGGTGTTCACCAACTGGTTCGGTCTGTCGAACACGGCGCCGGACGGCGACATCCCGGCGAGCGTCGAGTGGTCGTTCTACTTCGGCGCCGCGGCGTTCCTCGGCGCGGTGCTCTGGAGCGTGCTGCGCACCCGTGAATATCCGCCGGAGCAGCTCCACGCCTACGAGGCCGCCGAAGCGGCCGCGGCGGCGGCACGGGGCACCGTACCCACCGTAGACATCCCGGACGACCGGCCCACCCGTAGCGTCGAGCAGTACCGCTCGGGGGGCCTCTGGTGCCTGCTCGCCGGTGCGGTGTTCTGCGCCGCGATCGCCGCCCTCGGCTGGCGCAAGGAGCTCTATGTGCTGGCCGGGGGTCTGGTCGCCTTCGGCCTGCTGCAGATGCACATCGGACGCCGGCAGGCCGCGGGTCGCACCGAAGGCATGCTGCACGCGATCGTCAACGACCTGTTCGGCATGCCGCGCGTGATGCGCCAGCTCGCCGTGGTGCAGATGCTGACCTGGTTCGCGCTGTTCGCGATGTGGATCTACAGCACCTCAGCCGTGGCGCGTCACCAGTTCGGAGCAACCGATCCCGACTCGCCCGCCTTCCAGGAGGGCGCGAACTGGGTCGGCATCCTGTTCGCGGTGTACAACGTGTTCGCGGTGGTCTGGGCGCTCGTGCTGCCTTCGCTCGCGCGGCGCATCGGGCGGCGCGGCGCGCATCTCGTGAGCCTCTGCTGCGGCGGCCTCGGCCTCGCCTCCTTCGCGCTCATCCACGACCCGCAGTGGCTGCTGCTGTCGATGGTGGGCGTCGGCATCGCCTGGGCCTCGATCGTCTCGCTGCCCTACGCGATGCTGGTGGGGTCGCTGCCGGCGCGCAAGCTGGGGCTCTATGTCGGCATCTTCAACTTCTTCATCGTCATCCCGCAGATCCTCGCGGCGAGCCTGCTCGGGCTCATGGTCGACCGCGTGTTCGGTGACGACCCGATCTGGGCCCTGGTGCTCGGCGGCGGCTTGATGGTGGCCGCGGGCGTCGCGACCCTGCGCGTCGACGACTAGCCGGGACGGAAGGCCGGGACGGAGGGCCGGGCCGCTAGCGACGACGGCGCGTGCCGTCCGCGGCGGGCGCTTCAGCGGGCGCGGCGGCGGACGCATCTGCGCCGCAGGACTCGCGCACCACCAGCGTCGGCGGCAGCAGCGTGGACCGCACCTCTTCGCCGTCGATCAGGCGGATCACATGGTCGACGAGGCGCTCACCGGCGAGCGCGGTGTCCTGACGCACCGTGGTCAAGGGCGGGCTGTAGAACGCCGCCGTCACGATGTCGTCGAAACCCACCACGGAGACATCCTGCGGCACACGCAGGCCCTGCTCCTGCAACGCACGGATGGCGCCGATGGCGATCATGTCGCTCGCCGCCACGATGCCGTCGAAAGGCACCTCGGCGCCGAGCAGCCGCAAGGTCGCGGCGTAGCCTTCGGCGGGATCGGATTGCGCGTCCGCCTGCAGGCGCGGATCGGCCTGCAGCCCCGCGGCGCGCAGCGTCTCGCAGACGGCGCCGTAGCGGTCACGGAACTCCGGGAACTGCTCGCCCGCCGTGCCCACGAAGGCGATGCGGCGGCGGCCGGCACCGAGCAGGTGCCGGGTGGCGAGCCGCGCACCGAGCGCGTTGTCGCAGCTGAGGTAGTTGCCCGGCAACTCCTCGATGACCGGCCCCCAGATAACGAAGTGTGCGCCGCTCTTGGCGAGATGCCGCAGCCGGTCGGCCGAGAGCGTGTAATCGCCGTAGCCGAGCAGGATCAAGCCGTCGGCACGGTTGCAGACCTCGTAATCGGTGTGCCAATCGTCGCTCTGCTGCTGGAACGATAGCAGGAGATCGAAACCGCGCCGCGCCGCCGCGCGCGTGATGTGCCCGAGCATGTTGAGGAAGAACGGATTGATGCGCGCCTGGTCGGGCGACTCTTCGAACAGCAGCAGCGCGAGCGTACGGCTGCGCCGGGTGCGCAGCCCGGCGGCGCTGCGGTCGGTGCGGTAATGGAGTTCGTCAGCGATCTGGCGGATGCGGGCGCGGGTCTCCGGACGCACGAGCGGGCTGTCGCGCAGCGCACGCGATACGGTCGCCTGCGACACCTGCGCACGATGTGCGATGTCGAGCGATGTCGGCTTCAAGGTCTTGAAGCGCATGGACCACCCCCTGTCGCTTCATCGTAACGCGGATGTCGGTTAGGCGACAGGGAAGACCCACCGGCGAAACCGCCGGTGGCCGGGCTGTGTCAACCCGGATTGACGGGCGAGGTGCGCTCCAGCTCCACGAAGCTCATGTCGTGTGCATGACGCCCATCGGCAGCCCAACGCTCACGGGAGACCTCACGCCACTCACGCGGGTCGAAGCGCGGCAACACGGTGTCGCCCTCGGGCGCGGCGTGCACCTCGGTGAGCAGCACCCGTGACGCGCGCGGCAGCGCCAGCGCGTAGATCTCGGACCCGCCGATCACCGTGACCTCCGCCGCGTCGCCCGCGAGGGCGAGCGCGGCCTCAAGGTCGGGTGCCACGCGCACCGCCGGGTCCGACGGCTGCCAACCCGGCTGCCGGGTGAGCACGATGTTGAGCCGCCCCGGCAGCGCCCGGCCGATGGACTCGAAGGTCTTGCGACCCATCAGCACCGGCTTGCCGAGGGTCGCCGCCTTGAAGCGCCGCAGGTCCTCGGGCAACCGCCACGGCAGCTCACCGCCGCGACCGATCACGCCGTTGTCGGCCACGGCGACCGCCAGCGTGATGCGCGGGGTGCCGTGCATGCTCAGCGTCCGCGACCGCCCTTGGCGCGCCGCGTCTTCTTCTTCGCAGGCTTCTTGGCAGGCTTCTTGGCCTTCTTCTTCGCCTTCTTTTTGGCCTTCTTCTCGGCGGGCTTCTCGGCCGGATAGAGCATGGTGCCGCGGCACTTCGGGCTGCCGCAGCGGCAGGCGAAGATCTCGTCGACGTTCTCCGGGTCGTCCTTCTCGCGGCCGATCTCGTAGTCGTAGCCGAGCTCTTCGCCCTTCTCGATGACGCGGGTCGACTCGATGAAGACGCGCCGCTGCTCGATCACCGAGGTGCAGTTGCCGTCGCAGGAGTGGTTGATGAAGCGCGCGGCGTTGCCGCCCACGCCCGCGTCGATCACGGTCCTGCGGGCGACGATGAACAGGAAGGTGTGGTTGTCGTTCGGGTCGTGGTCCTCGTAGCGGTCATCGGCCTCCTTGTGCGTGATGCGGTCGCCGAGGTACTCGATGACGCGCGTCCCCTTGGGGATGCGGCGCGCGGCGAACACGCCCGTGCCATGTATGGGGGATTCGCGGACTTCGATCCAGCGGCTGGTGCGCATCTCGGGAATCGGCACGGTGGAGGCTCTCCTGTCTGGTGATGGGTACGGGTGCGGGTGCGTGGAGCGTCAGACCGCCACCGGCGCGCGGATGGCCGGGTGCGGATCGTAGCCTTGGAACTCGAAGTCCTCGAAGGCGTAGTCGAAGATGGAGGGCGGACGGCGGCGGATGACGAGCCGCGGCAGCGGCCGACAGTCGCGGGCGAGCTGCGTCTGCACCTGCTCGAGGTGGTTGAGGTAGAGGTGGCAATCGCCGC
>DAIMYL010000022.1:0-20930 GCA_036734505.1 Steroidobacteraceae bacterium
GCACCTCGGTGGGCTTGAGCAGGATGTGGCGCGCGTGGGTCTGCTCGACGACGCCCTGGCCGGCCTCGCCGCGCATCTCGTTGAGGCGCACGATGTGGTAACCGGTCGGGGTGCGCAGCGGCTCGCTGGTCTCGCCCGCCTTCAACCTCACCACGATGTCGGCGAGCACGGTCGGGATCTCCGGGCCGCGGCGCCAACCGAGGGCGCCGCCCTCGAGCGCGGTCTGGCTGTTCGAGTTGGCGATCGCGAGCTGCGCGAAATCCTCGCCGGAGCGCGCGCGGCGGCTGACATCCTCGGCGCGTCGTGCGGCCTCCTCGAGCTGGCGCGGTGTCGGGTCCTGCGGCACGGCGATGAGGATGTGGGAGATGTTGTACTCGCTCGACTCGGACGGTCGGTTCCTCTGCTTGGCGAGGAACTGCTCGATCTCGCGCGGCGAGACGTTGATGCGCTGCAGCACATCGCGCTGGCGCAGCACCTGCATGGTCATCTCGCGCCGTACGCTCTCGCGATAGGAGGGGTAGTCGACCCCCTGCGCGGCGAGCGCCTGCGGCAGTTCGGAGAGCGTCAGGTTGTTGCGTTGCGCCACATCGCCGAGCGCCTGGTTCAGAGATTCGTCGTTGATGAGGATGCCGGCGCGCTTCGCGCGCTGCATCTGGATCTCCTGCACGATGAGCCGCTCGAGCACCTGCTGACGCAGGACCTGCGCCGGCGGCATCTCCATGTTCTGCGCTTTCATGCGTCCGGTGATCTCGGCGATCTGCTCTTCGAGCTCGCTGCTCAACACCACGCCGTCGTTCACCACCGCGGCCACCCGGTCGAGCATCTCGCCGCGGTCCGAGAGCGAGCGCGTCTGCGTGTGCGCCGTCCCGCCGAGCGTGGCGCAGACCAGGGCGAGGGCGAACGCCGCGGCCGGGGCGGACGGGGCGCGAGGGGAGGGTTTCATGGGCATCTGGTATCCGAAAACCGGTGGAAAGTCAGCGGCTTGCGCCGGCACGCGAGTATCCCCGAATTGCTTCCTCGAGGAAAGCATCGGCTCCGCTACCGACACTCGAAAGCCCGTTGAGTTCCAATTGCAGGTAGAACTGCGTGTCCTGCGCGCCGGTACGGTCCGAGACGAAGCGCCTCGCCACCGCCCTCAGCCGCCAGCAACAGGCCTTGTATTCGAGCCCGGCGAAGCGCTCGAGTCCATCGTTGCCTTCGAGGTCGTAGACCATCTTGCCGAACACCCCCCAGCGCTGACCGATCGGCCATGCGCCGGAGAACACCGCCTGGTCGACCCCGTCGCGCTGGAAGTTCCAACCGAGGTTGAGCGCGCGCTCGGCATCGGGACTCCAGCGCAGCCGCACATCGCTGCGCTCGCGCCGTTCGTCGCGGGTGTTCCATTGCAGGCCGAGGTCGACGGTCCAGTCCTGCCAAGCGGACACCCCGAGCTGCGCGACGAGGTCGGATTCCCGCCGTCGTTCGGCGGGCTCCCACGGCAGGCGCACGCGCGGCTGCGCGAAGTAGCGGGTCTGTCCGACGGTGGCCGACAGCAGCTGTCGACCCGCGGCATCGTAGACGCGGCCGGTCACGCCGAGGCTGAGTTGATCGGCATCCGCGACGCGGTCGGCGCCGACATACCGCGTGGTGCGGAAGAGCTGCACATAGTCGAGGTCGGGCACCGCGGTGTCGAACACCGGCAGGGAGTCCTGATCGCGGTACGGTGTCCAAAGATAGAGCAGCCGCGGTTCGAGCGTGACCCGTGCGGCGCCGCCGGCAGCGGTGGCGCGCTCGAGCCGCAGCCCGGCGTCCATCCAGGCGGAGGGCAGCGAGCGGCTCGGCTTGGACGGACCCGTCGCGCCCGAGAGGTCGTAGCGGGTGTGGCGCCAGGACGCGCCTGGCTTCGCGTACCAGCCCGCGCGGTCGAACTCGAGCTCCACACGCGGCGCGGCGTCGAAGCGCCAGCCGGTGACCCCGACCTCGCGGTCGAAGCGTGCGAGCTCCGCATCGACCCCGAGACGCAGGCTGCGCTCGGCGCCGCGCGCGAAGTCGCCGCGCAGCTCGAGTCGCGGCAGGGTCGCATAAGGGCGGTCGTCATCGGCGAGCGCGCGGTCGATGACCTGGAAGTCGCGCAGCTCGCCGCGCAGCGACCAATGCTCGTCGGCCCATGACGCGCGGGCGAGGCGCTGCAGGAAGGTCGTGCTCGCATCCGAGACGCCGCTGCCGAAGTCCTCGAAGTACTCCGCATCGCTGACATCCTGCGCATCGAGCTCGACGCGCCAGCCGGTGCCGAAGCCGCCGCGATGCGCGATCCGCAACCAATGCCGCTCGGCGCCCTTCAGCGAATCCTGGGGCAGCACGCGCGCCTGCAGCTCGCCGCGATGGGCGCGGGTCAGGTAGCGGAAACGGCCGCCGACCTCGATGCCGCGCCGCCCGTACAGCACCGGCTCGAGCGTCAGGTCGTAGTTGGGCGCGAGGTCGAGGTAGTAGGGCACCTCGAGCTGCAGACCGCTGCGCGAGCCGTAGCCGATGTTGGGGAACAGGAAGCCGCTCTTGCGCTGTGAGCCCACGGGGAACGAGAGCCACGGGGAGTAGAGGATGGGCACGCCCATGAACTCGACGGCGGCATCGCGCGCCGTGCCGTTGCGCGTCACCGGGTCGATGTCGATGCTGCGCGCACGGATGCGCCAATCGGGCTCGGCGGCGGGGCAGGTGCTGAACCATACGCCTTCGAGACCGAGCTTGCCGTCCGAGGACAGCGTCAGCCGTTCCGCAGCGCCGCGCGCCGGGCGCTCCGGAAGTTCGAATGCGGCCTCGTCGAAGGCCGCGCCGCCTTTCGGATCGAAGTCGCCGCCGCGTCCCGAGATCTGCAGCGCGGGATCGGCGTAGCGCACCTCGCCCTCGACCTCGAACACGCCGGTCCGCCGGTCGTACTTCACATCCTCGGCGGAGAGCGTGCGATCGCCCTGCGTGATCCTGACATCGCCTTCGAGCACCGCGTCCCCGTCGACGCCCAACGTCGCCGAGTCGCTGCTCATCTCGACGACGGGGTCGCCGCCCGGTGCGTCCGCAGGCGCTGCGCCGGCGGTATCGCTCGACGGCATCGTCGGTCTGCGGGCCGCGGAGGGGTCCTCGGCGAGCAGTGCATCGCGCACCGCGCTCGGTGCCGGGCAGCGCAGCGGCGCGGGTGCGGATGCGGGTGCGGGCGGTGCGGGTGCAGGCGGCGCGGGCTGCGCCGGGAGCCGCATCGGCAGGGCCGCCAGGCATGCGATGAGCAGCAGCGCGCGCGGACCGGCGGGGCAGGGCGACGGCGACATGGTTGCAGCCATTATAATGGCCGCCCCTCTCCGCGCCCTGCGTTCAGCATGACACCGCCCGATCCGCGTCTGGAATCGCTCACGCGCTGGCTGGCCGAGGACCTCGGACTGCGCCCGCTGCGGGTCGCGGTCGCCTCGGCGGACGCCAGTTTCCGCCGCTATTTCCGCGCGTCGCTGCCCGACGGCAGCACCCGCGTCGTGATGGACGCGCCCCCGGAGCATGAGGACATCGGTCCCTATCTGCGCGTCGCCGGCCTGCTGCGGGACATCGGCGTGCATGTCCCGGCGGTCCACGCCGTCGACGAGGCGCGCGGGTTCATCCTGCTGGAGGACCTCGGCTCGACCCCTTATCTCGGCGTGCTGCGCGAGGCCGGGCGTGCCGATGGCCTGTACGGCGATGCGCTGAGTGCGCTCGTCGCCATCCAGTCGCGGGGCGCCGCCGCGGCGGCCACGCTCGCGCCCTACGACGCGGCCGTGCTGCAGCGCGAGATGCGGCTGATGCCCGAGTGGTTCGCCGAGCGGCATCTCGGTCTCACGCTCTCGGCCGCCGACCGCGGCCTGATCGACGACGCGTTCGCCCGTCTCGCCGCCGCGGTGCTCGAGCAGCCGGTGGTGTTCGTGCACCGCGACTACCACTCCCGCAACCTTATGGTCCTGCCCCAGGGCGGACCCGGCATCATCGATTTCCAGGATGCGCTGTCGGGCCCGGTCGCCTACGACCCGGTCTCGCTGCTCAAAGATTGCTACATCCGTTGGCCGCGCGCGCAGGTCGAGTCCTGGCTGCGCGGCTACCGCGGGCTGCTGTGCGCCTCCGGCGCCGCATCGCTCGCCGGTGCCGGCGAGGACGAGTTCCTGCGCTGGTTCGATCTCGCCGGTGCGCAGCGCCACCTGAAGGTGCTCGGCATCTTCGCGCGGCTCTGCTGGCGCGACGGCAAGGCGGGCTACCTCGACGACCTGCCGCTCACCCTCGACTACCTGCTCGACGCCTGCGTGCGTCTGCCGGAGCTCGCTGCGCTCGGTGATTGGCTGCGGCGCGAGGCCGCGCCGCGTCTGGCCGCGGCGAACGCCCGTGCGCGCGCCGCCGTCGCTCCGCGATGACGCATGCCATGGCGCATCCGGGTCCGCGTCCGATGCCGGCGATGATCCTCGCCGCCGGCCGCGGTGAGCGCATGCGCCCGCTCACCGACCGGCTGCCGAAGCCCTTGCTCGAGGTGGGCGGCCGGTCGCTCATCGAGTGGCACCTGCTCGCGCTCGCGCGCGCGGGCATCACCGACATCGTGATCAACCTCTCCTGGCAGGCCGAGCGCATCCCGGAGGCGCTCGGCGACGGTGCCCGCTTCGGTGTGTCGCTGCGCTACAGCGACGAGGGGCCCGTGGCGCTCGAGACCGGCGGCGGCATCTTCAGGGCGTTGCCGCTGCTCGGCGCCGGGCCGTTCCTGGTGGTCAACGGCGATGTCTGGACGGACTACGACTTCGCGCAGCGCCCGGCGCTCGATGCCGAGGCGCTCGCCGCCCTGGTGCTGGTGCCGAACCCGCCGCAGCACCCGCGCGGCGATTTCGCGCTGCGTCCGCGCGTCCTCGAAGCCGCCGCCGGCCACAGCGCTCCCGGCGGACCGCTCGCCGATGTGATCACCGACCCGGCGCTGCTCGAGGCGGCGGACGCGCCGCCGCGCCACACCTACTCCGGCATCGGCGTCTACCGCCCGGAATTCTTCGAGGGCTGCGTCGACGGACGCTTCCCGCTGCTGCCCTTGCTGCGCCGCGCCGGGGCGGCCGGACGGTTGCGCGGAACGCTCTACCAGGGTCTCTGGTCGGATGTCGGCACGCCGGAGCGGTTGCGGGATCTCGACGACCGGTTGGCCGGCGGTGCGCTCGGCTGATCGGTCCGCGTACGGCCCGTTCGCGTAGACTTGGCGTCATGGATGAGCAGTCTCCGGGCGGGAAGCCCGCCAGCGGCCAGAAGTACCGCACCCCGCAGGGGTTCACGGCGATCCGCGACGGCATCAAGGCCGCCGCCACGGCGCCCGTGCGCGTACCGGGCGGCAAGCCGCGCTGGCTCAAGGCACCGCTCGCCGGCGGCGCGAACTACGAAGCCGTCCGCCGCACCGTGCGCGAGCATCGTCTGGCGACGGTCTGCGAGGAGGCCAAGTGCCCCAACATCGGCGAGTGCTGGAACGCCGGCACCGCGACGCTGATGTTGATGGGCGAGGTCTGCACCCGCGCCTGCCGTTTCTGCGCGGTGGACACCGGCAACCCCCGCGGCTGGCTGGACCCCGAGGAGCCGCGCAACGCCGCGCGCACGGTGCAGCTGATGGGTCTGCGCTATGTCGTGCTCACCTCCGTCAACCGTGACGATCTGCCGGACGGCGGCGCGGCGCATTTCGCCGCCACGGTACGCGCCATCAAAGACCTGATGCCGCAGACCGCGGTCGAGGCCCTCGTGCCTGATTTCCAGGGCGTCGCGGCCGACATCGAGACCGTGGTCGACTCCGGGCTGGAGGTGTTCGCGCAGAACGTCGAGACGGTGCGTCGGCTCACGCATCCGGTGCGCGATGCCCGCGCGGGCTACGAGCAGACGCTGCGTGTGCTGGCGCACGCCAAGCGCCACCGCGCCGATGTGTTGACCAAGTCCAGCCTGATGCTGGGTCTCGGCGAGACCGAGGACGAGATCCGCGGAGCGATGGACGACCTGCGTGCGCATGAGGTCGACCTGCTGACGCTCGGCCAGTACCTGCGTCCGACGGCCAACCATCTGCCGGTGGAGCGTTTCGTCACGCCCGAGGAGTTCGACCGCTACCGTGCCTGGGCGCTCGAGCGCGGGTTCCGCGAATGCGTCTCGGGTCCGCTCGTTCGCTCCAGCTATCGCGCCGAGCAGGCGCTGGCCGGCGACAACGCGGGCCTCGACAACCGCGCCCTCGCGGCGGGAGCCGGCCATCCTCGTCCGTGACCTCGGCCGCGTCGGGTACCTCGAGACCTGGCGCGCGATGCAGGAGTTCACCGACCGGCGCGACGCCGCGACGCCGGACGAGCTGTGGGTGCTGGAGCACGACCCCGTGTTCACGCTCGGCATGAACGCCGATGCCGCGCATCTGCTCGACCCCGGCGACATCCCGGTGGTGAAGGTCGACCGCGGCGGGCAGGTCACCTATCACGGCCCGGGCCAGCTCGTGGTCTATCCTCTCGTCGACCTGCGCCGCGCGGGCCTCGGCGTGCGCGATCTGGTGACGGCGCTCGAGCGCTCGGTCATCGCGACAGCGGCCCGTTGGGACATATCGGCCGCCACGCGGCCGGGCGCGCCGGGCGTGTATGTCGACGGCGCCAAATTGGCCAGCGTGGGCATACGGGTCCGCCGCGGTGCGAGTTATCATGGGGTGTCAGTCAACGTTGACATGGACCTCGGACCGTTCGGGCGCATCAACCCCTGCGGCTACGAGGGCCTGGCGATGACCCAGTTCGCGGCTCTCGGCGGGCCGCGCGAGGTCGGAGCCGTGGCGGGGGTGCTCGTGCCGGAACTGCGCCGATCTTTGGAGATCCGAACCCATGCCCATGAACAAAGCCAAGCCCCCGAGTCCGCCCGCGGCGACGCCCGCCCACACGCCTGAGGATGTCGCGGCCGTCCGCCGTCTGCTCGCCTACATCGGCGAGGATCCCGACCGCGAGGGCCTGCTCGAGACCCCGGTGCGTTTCCTGAAGGCCTGGGAGGAGTACACCCGGGGCTATCGCATGAACCCGGAGGAGATCCTCAAGTCGTTCGAGGACGGCGCGCAGGCGGTCGACGAGATGGTCATCGTGCGCGACATCCCGGTGTACTCGCTCTGCGAGCACCACCTCGCGCCGTTCTTCGGCAAGGCCTATGTCGGCTATGTGCCGCACAAGCGCATCCTCGGCCTGTCGAAGATCTCGCGCCTCGTGGAGATCTTCGGCCGCCGGCTGCAGGTCCAGGAGCGGCTGACCAACCAGATCGCCGATGCGCTCGATACCCACCTCAAGCCGCTCGGCGTCGCGGTGGTCATCGAGTGCCGTCACATGTGCATGGAGTCGCGCGGCGTGCGCCACACCGGCACCGCCACCGTGACCTCGGCGCTGCGCGGCAGCATCAAGGCGAACGCCGACACGCGGCGCGAGTTCCTGTCGCTCATCGGGCGCTGAACGCACCGACGCCGTCGCGTGCGGCGAGGCCGCGCGCGGTTCAGATGACCATCAGCACGCCTTCGGTGGCGACCAGCGCCCCGACCAGTGCGGTGACCTGCTCGCGGCTCCGCGCCACGATGACATAGGTGATGGCGGTGAAGTTGCCGGCGCCGCTCGCGCGTTCGCTGACCTGCGCCGGATCGAGGTCCGGCGCATGCTGCTGCACCACGAGATCGACGCGCAGCCGCAGTTCGCGGCTCGTCCTGCCGACCACCTTGATGGGGTAGTCGGTCGGGAACTGCAGCGGGCTCTGCGCCGGGTCGAGGCCGTCCTCGTTCACCAGGGCTGCCCGGCGAGTCCGACCTGCAGGTCGTTGAAGGCCTGCCACATGCGCTTCCAGTGCGCACCGGGTACACCGGCGCCGACCGGGGCGCCGTCGATGCGGGTGACCGAGGAGACGTTGCGGGTCGCCGAGGCGAGCCACACCTCGTCGGCGGCGCGCAGCTCCGCCTCGGTGACCTCCCGCGTCTCCCGCGGCAGTCCGATGCGGTCGGCGAGCTCTTCGACGGCGCTGCGCGTGGTGCCGGGCAGGATGCGCGTCGAGTCGGGCGGTGTGACCAGCCGGCCGTCCTTGACGATGTGCACCGTCGAGGCGCTCGCCTCCATCAGCAGACCGTCGCGCAGCAGGATGGTCTCGTGGCCGCCGGCGTCCACCGACAGCTGGCGCAGCAGCACGTTGGCGAGCAGCGCGGTGGATTTGATGTCGCAGCGCGCCCAGCGCGTGTCGGCGGCGGTGACGCAGGACAGCCCTTGCGCGAGCAGCTCCGGCGTCGGCGGCGGCAACGGCGCGCAGAACGCGAACACCGTCGGCGGGATGTCGGGCAGCGGCGCATGGTTGCGGCCGTTCTCCGCGCCGCGCGACACCTGCACATAGACATACATGCGGCCGCCGCCGTTGCGCGCCATGAGGTCGCGGACCAGCGTGCGCCAGGCCTCGCGCGTGTGCGGATCGCGCATCCGCACCGCAGCGAGGCTGCGCGAGAGCCGGTCGAAGTGCTCCGTGAAGCGGAACGGGCGCCCCTCGAACACGGGCACGACCTCGTACACGCCGTCGCCGAACAGGAAGCTGCGATCGAGCGGCGAGATGCGCGCCTCGGCGAGCGGCAAGAACTCGCCGTTCAGGTGGCAGATCGGCAGGGGGGCGGCCATGGCGCTACCTCACTGGAACCAGAGCAGGATGGTGTCGCGCAGGCGCGCCCAGAGTCCGCCCTCGGGCACCGCCGTCTTGGCGACCAAAGGCACGCGTTGCACGATGCGGTCGCCGTCGAGCACCTGCAGTTCGCCGACGCGCTGTCCGGCCTTGATCGGCGCCACCAGCGGGGCGTTCACCGTGGTCGCGGTGCGCAGCGCGCCAGCGCGTCCACGCTGCACCGTCGTGGCGACATCCGTCGCCGGCACGACCTCGATCTGCTCCGCCGCGCCCTTGTACACCCGCGGCCGCAGCACCGTCTCGCCCGCCTTGCGCAGGCGCACGGTCTCGAAGTTCCGGAAGCCGTGCTCGAGCAGCAGCATGCTCGCCTCCTCGCGCTTCCGCGGCGACTCGGAGCCGAGCACCACCGCGACGAAGCGGGTGCCGGCGCGCATCGCCGAGCTCGCGAGGCAGTAGCCGGCGCTCGCCGTATGGCCCGTCTTGAGGCCGTCGACGCCGGCATCGCGGGCCAGCAGGCCGTTGCGGTTCGGTTGGCGGATGCCGTCGTACTCGTACTCGCGCAGCGAGTACCAGGAGTAGAACTGGGGATGGTCGCGGATGATCGCGCGCGACAGGATCGCGATGTCGCGCGCCGTGCTGTAGAGGCCCGGGTCCGGCAGGCCGGTGGCGTTGGCGAAGCGCGTGCCGCGCATGCCGAGCCGCTGCGCCTCGGCGTTCATGAGGTCGGCGAAGGCCTGCTCCGATCCGCCGACGCGCTCGGCGAGCGCGATCGCGGCGTCGTTCCCCGACTGCACGATCATGCCCTTGATGAGCACCTCCACCGGGATCTGCTTGCCGACCTCGACGAAGGTGCGCGAGCCTTCCGCGCGCCACGCGCGCTCGCTGATCGTGACCGGTTCATCGAGACGCAGCCGCTTCTCGCCCAGCGCCTTGAACACGACATACGCGGTCATGAGCTTGGTGATGCTGGCCGGTTCGGCCCGCTGGTCCTCGCCCTGCGCTGCGAGCGTCTGCCCGGTGGCCTGGTCGACGAGGATGAACTGGCGCGCCGCGACCGGTCCGGGCAGCGCCGCTGCGGCCGGAAGGCCGGACGCGACGGCTGGCGTGGGCGCGGTGGACGCGGCCGGCGTCGCCGCGGACGAGGGCAGCGTCAGGAGGGCGAGCAGCGCCGCGAGGCCGCAGCGGTGTTGGTTCGTCATCGAGGCTCCGAGAGAGGTGTGCGGGTGCAGCGTCGCGCATCGATCGCCGCGCAAGCGCGCATTGTAGCCGCTCGCATCGGCTGAGCGGCGTGTCTCAATCCAGCGCGGGACGCGCGTCGGGGATGCCGAACGCGCGCAGACGGTCGGCGAGCTGCGTCGCCTGCTCGGCATCGGCGACCGGTCCGACACGCACGCGGAACACGGTACGGCCGCCGACGCTCGCCTCGCTCACCGAGGCGCCACCGATGCCTGAAGCCTGCAGCCGGCTCACGAGCGCGTCGGCATTGGCGCGCGAGCCGAACGCGCCGACCTGCAGCAGACGGCCGCCACCTGCCGTCGGCGCCGCGACCGGCGCGGCCACCGGCGCCGCGGCAGGCGCGGCGCCGGTCACCGCGGGCATCGCTGCGGCGACCACCGGCGGCGGCGGTGCGCGGCGCCCGGGTTCGAGCACGCGGATCTCCACCTTGGCGGTACCGGCGCGGAGCATGTCGAGCTTCCACGCGGCGGTGTAGGAGAGGTCGATGATGCGATCGCCGACGAACGGTCCGCGGTCGTTCACCCGCACGACCACCGACCGTCCGTTCTCGAGGTTGGTGACCCGGACGAAGCAGGGGATAGGCAGCGTCTTGTGCGCCGCCGTCATCGCGTACATGTCGTAGGGTTCGCCGCTCGAAGTGCGCTCGGCATGGAAACCCGGGCCGTACCACGACGCGAGACCGCGTTCGACATGGCCCTTGGAGGACTTCATCACCCGGTACTTGCGGCCGAAGACCTCGTAGGTCTCGGGGTTGCCGTACCGGCTGCGCGGTTCGTCGCGCGGGACAGCGTCGGGGATGGCGGCGAGGTCGCGGGGCGGCGGGGGAACGCCGGCACCGGGCGAGGGCGCTTCCGGTCCGCGCCGCAGCAGGCTGCAGCCCGGCAGCGCGAGCAGCGCGACGAGCAGCAGCACCGGCGCCGTGCGCATCAGCGCTGCTCGGCGGTCACCCGCGCGCGCACCGCCTCGGCGATGTCGTGCACCGCCATCGCGTAGAGGACGCTGCGGTTGTAGCGGGTGATGACGCGGAAGTTGGCGAAACCGAGCCGTACGCCTGGTCCATCGCGACGCTCCGCCGGGATCAGCACCACGCGTTCCTCGGCGGAAACCGCGGCATCGAACTGCACGCCCCGCGCGCGCAGCGCGCCCGCGGTCGAGTTGAGGTCCAGGTTGCGTCGGTCGAGTCCGGCGATGACCTCGGCGGGGGCGGTCGCATCGGCGAGCACCCGGCCGCCGCGCTGCCAGCCGCTCGCCACGAAGTAGTTGGCGACGCTGGCGAGCACATCGTCCCAGTCGGTGAAGAGGTCGCGCCGACCGTCACCCGAACCGTCCACCGCCAGACGCCGGTAGCTCGACGGGATGAACTGGGGCGCGCCCATCGCGCCGGCGTAGGAACCGAGGGTGCTGCGCGGATCGAGCTTCTCCTCGCGGGCGAGCAGCACGAACTGCTCGAGCTCGCTGCGGAAGAAGTTCGCGCGCGGCGGGTAGTCGAAGCCGAGGGTCATCAGCGCGTCGAGCACGCGCCAGGTCCCCGCGCCCCGCCCATAGGAGGTCTCGATGCCGACGATGGCGACCAGATAGGCGGGATCGACGCCCGTTCGCGCGCTGATGGCCTCGAGCCGCGCGCGGTGCTCACGCCAGAACTGCACGCCTTGCGCGATGCGCGTCTCGCTGACGAGCCGCTCGGAGTACTGCCACCAGGCGAGCACGCTCTCCGCCGGTCGGGTCATCGCGGCGATGATGCGCGGCTGGCTTCGACCCTCGGCGAGCAGCGCGCGGATCTCGCCCGTCGGGATGCCGTGCCGCGCCGAGATCTCCTTGATCCAGCCGTCGATCTCCGGTCGCGACAGATCGAACGGCGTGGGCGGCGGTGTCGGAGCGGGGGTCGAAGCGGCGGTCGGCGCCGCGGCGGGAGCGGTCGCTGCGGCGGGCGTGGGCGTGGGCGTGGGCGTCGCGGCGGGTGCCGGCTGGGCCACGCTGCGTCCTGCGGTGCAGGCGGCGAGGGCGAGGGCGAGCGACGCGAGGGACAGCAGGCGGGTGTGGACCTTCATCAGGCGGCGAGCTTCCGGTTGGCGTGCAACGACATGAGCATACCGAAGCCCGCCAACAGGGTCACCATCGAGGTGCCGCCGTAGCTGACGAGCGGCAGCGGCACGCCGACCACCGGCAGCAGACCGCTCACCATGCCGGCGTTGATGAAGACATAGACGAAGAAGATCGCCGCCAGGCTGCCGGAGAGCAGGCGCGCGAAGGTGTCGCGCATCTGCGTGGCGAGGTGCAGCGCGCGCAGCACGACGAAGAGATAGAGGCCGATCAGCAGCAGCGCGCCGAGCAGGCCGAACTCCTCGCCGATGACGGCGAACACGAAGTCGGTGGTGCGTTCGGGCAGGAACTCGAGCTGTCCCTGCGTGCCGCGCAGAAAGCCCTTTCCGGTGACGCCGCCCGAGCCGATGGCGATGGTGGACTGGATGATGTGATAGCCCGCGCCGAGCGGATCGGCCTGCGGATCGAGGAAGGTGAGCACGCGCTGGCGTTGGTAGTCGTGCAGCAGGTACCAGCCGCCCCAAGCGGCCGCGGCGGACGCGACGCCCAACAGTCCGATGATCCAGGCCTGCAGCCCGGCGAACAGCACCACCAGCGCGCCGGCCATCAGGATCAGCAGGCCCGTGCCGAGGTCGGGCTGGACGATGGTCAGCGCGGTCGGCAGCAGGATCATCGCGGCGAGCGCGAGCAGGGTGCGCCAGTCGGGCGGCAGCGGCCGCTCGTGCAGATACCACGCGCAGGCCATGGGCACGGCGAGCTTCATGATCTCCGAGGGCTGGAAGCGCACGAAGCCGAGGTCCAGCCAGCGCTGCGCGCCCTTGCCGATGTAGCCGACGAGATCGACGATGACCAGCAGCACGAACCCGAGGATGTACAGCCAAGGCGAGATGCGGCGCAGGAACCCCGGCTTGAGCTGCGCGCAGACCAGCATCAACGCCGCGCCGATCGCGAGCCTCGTCGTGCCGCGCGCCACCGCGCCCCAGTCGCCGCCCGAGGAGCTGTAGAGCACGATCTGTCCGTAGAGCGCGATCAGCGCGAGGCCGACCAGCAACGGGCCGTCCAGCCGCAGCGCCGACAGCAACTGCGCCGTGCGTGTGAGGGTGCGGCGTGCGGTGCCGTCGACCTCCTCGCGGATCATTCGCCGCCCCCCACGACCGCCGGCGGTACCACGACCGCACCATCCTCGCCCGGCGGCGGCGGGAACAGCCGCAGCAGGTAGGCGTCCATCACCGCGCGGGCGATCGGCGCCGCGGTGCCGCTGCCGCTGCGTCCGTTCTCCACCAGCACCGCGATGGCGATGCGCGGGTCCTCGACCGGCGCGAAGGCCACGAACCACGCGTGGTCGCGCAACCGCTCGCTGATGGTCGATTCGTCGTAGCGCGCGTCCTGGGCGACCGTGAACACCTGCGCCGTGCCGGTCTTGCCGGCGATGGAGTAGGGCGCACCGAGCGCCGAGCGCGACGCCGTGCCGCCCTGCATCACGGCGACCATGCTCCCGATCGCCTCGTCCCAGTGCGATGCGTCCTTCACCGTCGCCGACGGCAGAGGCGCGGGCGGGATGCTCGTCACGGTCTGGGTGGCGGGGTCGCGGAGCGCACGGACGAGACGCGGCCGATAGTTCTCGCCGCGCATCGCGAGCACCGCCGTCATGTGCGCGAGCTGCAGCGGCGTGCTCGTCATGTAGCCCTGGCCGATGCCGAAGATGACGGTCTCGCCGGGGAACCAGACCTGCTGCGAGGCGCGCTTGAACGCGCCCTTCTTCCACTCGGGCGACGGCAGGATGCCCGCACGCTCGCCGCCGATGTCGATGCCCGTCGGGGCGCCGAGACCGAAGCGCGCCAGGAAGTCGTGCAGCCGCTGCACGCCGAGGTCGCGCGCGAGGTCGTAGAAGTAGACGTCGCAGGACTGGGCCACCGCCTGCTCCATCGAGACGCGGCCATGACCGCTCCGGCGCCAATCGCGGAAGCGGTGCGAGCTGCCGGGCAGCGAGAACCAGCCTTGGCAGGCGATGGCGGTGTCCGGCGTGGTGACGCCGTACTCGAGCCCGGCGAGGGCCACCACCGGCTTGATGGTGGACCCGGGCGGGTAGGTGCCGCGCAGCGCGCGGTTGAAGAGCGGGCGGTCGATGCTCTCGTTGAGCGCCGCGAACTCGGCGCGGGTCAGCCCGCGGGCGAAGCCGTTGGGGTCGAATCCCGGCGTGCTGACCAGCGTGAGGACATCGCCGTTGCGCGGGTCGAGCGCGACCACGGCTGCGCGCTGGCCGCGCACCAGCTGCTCGGCGACGCGCTGCACCTCGAGGTCGAGCGTGAGGAAGAGGTCCGCACCGGGCCGTCCCGGCATGTTGCGCAACGCCGTCTGCAGCGACCCGAGACGCTCCACCGAGCGTCCCTGTGCGTTGACCATGATCTCGCGCGCGCCGTTCCTGCCGCGCAGGACGTCCTCGAAGGCGAATTCGACGCCCGTCTTGCCGATGGTCGATGTGCCGGCGTACTCCTCGCGGTCGATGCGCTCGAGGTCCGCCTCCGAGATCGTGCCGACATAGCCGACCGCGTGCACCGCGGTCTCGCCTTCGGGATAGCGTCTCGCGAGGCGCGTGCGGATGTCGACGCCCGGGAAGTCGAAGCGGTGCAGCGCGAAGCGCGCCATGTCCTCCTCGTCGAGCCGCAGCCGGATCGGCACGCCGTCGAACGGGCGCCGCGAACGGATCGTGCGCCGCACGGCGTCGAGGTTGTCCTCCTCGAGCAGACCGATGCGCACCAGTCCGCGCAGCGTCGCCTCGAGATCGGGCACCTGCTCACGGACGAGCTCGAGCTGGTACGCCGGCCGGTTCTCGGCGAGGATCACGCCCTTGCGGTCGTAGATCGCGCCGCGCGCCGCAGGCAACGGTTCGGTGCGGACGCGGTTGCCTTGCGCGAGCGCCGTGTACTCGTCGTGTTTCTTGACCTGCAACCAGCCGAGCCGCGCGACCAGCACCGCCGCCAACAGGCAGACGACGACCACCGCGGCGATGGAACGCTGCTCGAACAGGCGCTGCTCGCGCCACAGGTCCTTGATGCGGCCACGCGCGCCCATGTCAGCGCGAGGGCGGGGCGAGCCGGTCCATCACATGGGCGGCGACCGGCCACAGCGCCGCGCCGACCATGACCGGCACCCAGGCGCGCCAGCCGTCGCCGCTCTGCCCGGTCCACAGGTCGATGAGCCACACCACGCCCTGCCACAGCACGAGCAGGGCCAGCATGAACAAAGATTGCTCGAGCGCGGGCTTGTGCCGCACCAGCAGATGTTGCCGCACGGCCACGAAGGCGACCAGCGCCGTGGCGAGCGCGTGCTGACCGAGCACGGCGCCGCGCACCACATCGAGCGCGAGCCCGGCGAGGAAGCCCGCGCCGATGCCGCCGAGGCGCGGCATGACGAGCGACCACCACGCCACGGCCAGCACGAGGAAAGGCGGACGGAACAGCGCCAAGCCCGCGGGCAGAGGCGCCACCTGCAGCAGGAACGCGACGATCAGCGTGAGCGTCAGACGGACCCGGTTCACGGCGCGGTCCCCGGGTTTGCGACGGTCGGCGCGGTGGTCGGCGGGGTGGGTGCGCCGGACGCCGCCGCTGCGGGCATGGGCATGGCCTTGGGGTCGCCGCCCTCTGCGGCCGCGGGGTCCACCGGCTTCGCGGGGTGGGACGGGTCGAACCAGACGAAACCGACGATGCGGTCGCGGTCGATGCCCCCCCGCGCGCGCGCCCGGACCTGTGCCAGCGGCGAATTGCCGTCGCGGCGCACCTCGACGACCTCCGCGACCGGGTAACCGGCCGGGAAGACGCCGCCGAGACCCGACGACACCAACTGGTCGCCGACCTTGATGTCCGACTGCATCGGCAGGTAGGGCAGGGTCAGCGCATCGGCTGCGCCGGCGCCGATGGCGAGGGTCCGCAGGCCGTTGCGCGCCACCTGCACAGGGATGCCGTGCTCGGGGTCGGACAAGAGGATGACCTCGGTGCTCCACGGGCCGACCCGCAGGCTCTGGCCGATGATGCCGTCGCCGGCGACGACCGCCTGCCCCTTGAAGACGCCGTTGCGGGCGCCGCGGTCGACCACGATGCGCTGCCGCTGGCCGTCGGAATCGTGCGCTATCACCTGCGCCGGCAACCAGCGCTCCGCGACCGACGGCAGCTTCACGCGCAGCCCGCGCAGCTCCGCGTTCTCGCGTTCCAAGGATTCACGGCGCATCGACAGCAGCTGCTGGGCGCGCAGCGCCTCGCGCAGCCGGCGGTTCTCGTCCTGCAGCGCGGCGCGGCTCTCGAAGATGTCCCGCGTCCAGCGCCAGGCCGCGGCGGGCGACTGCAGCACGATGCGCAACGGGTAGGCGGCGGCCTCGAAGCCGTAGCGCACGCGGTCGAGCACGCCGCCGCGCTGGTCGAGGTACATGAGGCCGAGCGCGAGCAGCGCGTATCCGAGGAAGCGCAGCTCCGGAGCCGCGCCGCGCTTCGGCCGGTCGCGGCTGGCGGAGAGGCTATTCAAGCCCGAAGTTGCCGGGCCCGAGCTCGTCCATCAGTTCGAGGATGCGACCGCCGCCGCGCGCCACGCAGGTGAGCGGATCCTCGGCGATCACGGTGGGCACGCCGGTCTCCTCGGTGATGAGCTTGTCGATGTCGCGCAGCAGCGCGCCGCCGCCGGTGACCACGATGCCGCGCTCGGCGACGTCCGAGCCGAGCTCGGGCGGGGTCTGCTCGAGCGCCTGCTTCACGGCGCCGACGATGCCCTGCAGCGGTTCCTGCAGCGCTTCGAGGATCTCGTTGCTGTTGAGCGTGAACGCGCGCGGCACGCCCTCGGAGAGGTTGCGGCCCTTCACCGACAGCTCGCGCACCGTCTGGCCCGGGTAGGCCGAGCCGATCTCGATCTTGATGCGCTCGGCGGTGGTCTCGCCGATCAGGATGCCGTAGTTGCGGCGCACATAGTTCATGATCGCTTCGTCGAAGCGGTCGCCGCCGATGCGCGCCGACTGCGCGTAGACGATGCCGTTCAAAGATATCACGGCGACCTCGGAGGTGCCGCCGCCGATGTCGAGCACCATCGAACCGCGCGCCTCCTGCACCGGCAGGCCCGCGCCGACGGCCGCGGCCATCGGCTCGCTGACGATGGCGACGGTGCGCGCGCCCGCGCCCTCGGCGGACTCGCGGATGGCGCGGCGCTCGACCTGCGTCGAGCCGACCGGCACGCAGACCAGCACGCGCGGCGAGGGCTTGAGCATGCGGTTGTCGTGCACCTTGCCGATGAAGTACTGCAGCATCTTCTCGGTGTAGGTGAAATCGGCGATCACGCCGTCCTTCATCGGGCGCACGGCGGTGATGTGCCCCGGCGTGCGGCCGAGCATGTTCTTGGCCTCGGCGCCCACGGCGACGATGACCTTGCCGCCGCGGCTGTAGTCCTCCTGCACCGCGACGACCGAGGGCTCGTTGAGCACGATGCCGCGGTCGCGGACATAGATGAGGGTGTTGGCCGTCCCCAGGTCGATGGAGAGGTCGCTGGAGAAATAGCCGCGCAGGCGCTTGAACATCGGTGGGTGCCGCGATCCGGAAGGAGGGGGGAAAGGGCGGGAAATCTACCAATCCGCGCGACCTTCCACAAGGCGACGGTGTATGATTCGCGGCCCGGCCAAGGCCGGTTTTTCCGTGGATTCCGCGGACCGCCGCATGGGGCCTGCCGCATGAGCCTGAACCGCACCGACATCGAGAACATCGCCCGCCTCGCGCGGCTGGAACTGACCGAGGCCGAGATCCCGGTCTACGTCGACTCCCTGTCGCGCATCTTCGCCTTCGTCGGCGAGCTCGACCGGGCGCCGACCGAGGGCATCGCCCCCATGGCCCACCCCCTGCCGGGGCTCACGCAGCGGCTGCGGGCCGACGAGGTCAGCGAGACCGACCGTCGCGACCTCTACCAGCGCAACGCGCCCCGGGTGGAGGCCGGCCTCTACCTCGTCCCGAAGGTGATCGAATGACCGCGCCGCCGTCCCTGCCGGCCCCGACCGTCGCCGGTCTCGCCCGCGGTCTCGCCCAGGGCGAGTACTCCAGCGTCGAGCTCACCCGGGCCTGCCTCGCCCGCATCGCCGCCGGGCAACCCGCCCTCAACGCCTTCGTCACGGTCACCGGCGAGTCGGCGCTGGCCGCCGCGGCCGCGGCCGATGCCACCCGCGCGGCGGGCCGGGCCGGGGCGCTCACCGGCGTCCCCATCGCGCACAAGGACATCTTCTGCACCGAGGGCGTGCTGACCACCTGCGGCTCCAAGATGCTCTCGAACTTCGTGTCGCCCTACGACGCGACCGTGGTGAAGGGCCTGAAGGCCGCCGGGACGGTGATGCTCGGCAAGCTCAACATGGACGAGTTCGCCATGGGCTCGTCGAACGAGACCAGCTTCTTCGGGCCCGTCCGCAACCCCTGGGATCCCACCAAGGTGCCGGGCGGCTCCTCGGGCGGCTCGGCCGCGGCGGTCGCCGCGCGGCTCGCGCCGGCCGCCACCGCAACGGACACCGGCGGTTCCATCCGCCAGCCCGCGGCGCTCTGCGGCCTCACCGGCATCAAGCCCACCTACGGCCGGGTCAGCCGCTACGGCATGATCGCCTTCGCCTCCAGCCTCGACCAGGCGGGCCTCATCACGGTCAGCGCCGAGGACGCCGCGCTGCTGCTCGGGCCGATGTCGGGCTTCGACCCGCGCGATTCCACCAGCGTCGACTCCCCCGTGCCCGACTACACCGCGACGCTCGGCGACCGGTTGGACGGCCTCACCATCGGCCTGGTGCGCGAGTTCTTCGACAAGGGGCTCGACGGCGCCTGCGGCGATCGCGTGCGCGAGGCCATCGCGGTCTACGAGAAGCAGGGCGCGAAGGTGCGCGAGGTCAGCTGCCCGAACCTGCCGCTCTCGGTGCCCACCTACTATGTGGTGGCGCCCGCCGAGTGCTCCTCCAACCTCGCGCGCTTCGACGGCGTGCGCTTCGGCCACCGCTGCGATTCGCCGCGCAACCTCGCCGACCTCTACTGCCGCTCGCGCGGCGAGGGCTTCGGCGCCGAGGTCAAGCGCCGCATCATGACCGGCACCTATGTGCTGTCGGCCGGCTACTACGACGCCTACTACCTCAAGGCGCAGCGCGTACGGCAGCTGATCAGCGCCGACTTCGCCCGCGCCTTCGGCGAGTGCGACCTGCTGGTCGGCCCTACCGCGCCCACCACGGCGTTCGGCATCGGCGAGAAGAACGACGACCCGATCACCATGTACCTCAACGACATCTACACCATCGGCGCGAACCTCGCGGGCCTGCCGGCGATGTCCATCCCCTGCGGTTTCGCGGGCGGTCTGCCGGTCGGGCTGCAGCTCGTGGGGCCGCATTTCTCGGAGGCGCGCATGCTCAACGCCGCGCACCGCTACCAGCAGGAGACCGACTGGCACCTCCGCGTGCCGGCGGCCTGGGCCTGAGGCATCGCCATGGAATGGGAAACCGTCATCGGCCTCGAGATCCACGCGCAGCTCGCCACGCGCTCGAAGATCTTCTCCGGTTCCGCCACCGCCTACGGCGCCGAGCCGAACACCCAGGCCGACCTCGTCGACCTCGGCTATCCCGGCGTGCTGCCCGTGCTCAACGGCGAAGCGGTGCGCATGGCCGTGCGCTTCGGTCTCGCCATCGGTGCGCGCATCGCGCCGCGCTCGGTGTTCGCGCGCAAGAACTACTTCTACCCCGACCTGCCCAAGGGCTACCAGATCAGCCAGTACGAGCTGCCGATCGTCGCCGAGGGCGCGCTCGAGGTCGTGCTCGACGACGGCACGCGCAAGCGCATCGGCATCACCCGCGCGCACCTCGAGGAGGATGCCGGCAAGTCGCTGCATGAGGGGCTGCCCGGCGTCTCCGGCATCGACCTCAACCGCGCCGGCACGCCGCTCATCGAGATCGTCAGCGAGCCGGACATGCGCTCGGCCAAGGAAGCCGTCGCCTACATGAAGAAGGTGCACACCCTGGTGCGCTACCTCGAGATCTGCGACGGCAACATGCAGGAAGGCTCGTTCCGTTGCGACGCCAACGTGTCGGTGCGCCGCAAGGGCGCCGAGAAGTTCGGCACCCGCGCCGAGATCAAGAACCTCAACTCCTTCCGCTATGTCGAGAAGGCCATCAACTACGAGGTCGAGCGCCAGATCGAGCTCATCGAGTCCGGCGGCAAGGTGGTGCAGGAGACGCGGCTCTACGACCCCGACAAGGGCGAGACGCGCTCCATGCGCTCCAAAGAGGAAGCCAACGACTACCGCTACTTCCCCGACCCCGACCTGCTGCCGGTGGCGCTCGAGCCCGAGGTCATCGAGTCGCTGCGCGCCACGCTGCCGGAGCTCCCCGACGAGAAGGCCGCGCGCTTCGTGCGCGAGCACGGGCTCTCCGAGTACGACGCCGGCGTGCTCACCGCGAGCCGCGAGCTCGGCGCCTACTACGAGGATGTCGTGCGCCGCGTCGGCCGCGACCCCAAGCTCTGCGCCAACTGGGTGATGGGCGACCTCGCGGCCTTCCTCAACCGCGACAACCTCGAGGTCGGCCAGTCGAAGGTCGACTCCGCGGGGCTCGCGGGCCTCGTCGCGCGCATCGTCGATGCGACCATCTCCGGCAAGATCGCCAAGGAGGTGTTCGAGACGATGTGGGAGTCGGGCCAAGGCGCCGATGCCGTCATCGAGCAGAAGGGCCTGCGGCAGATCACCGACACCGGTGCCATCGAGGCCGCCATCGACGATGTCATGGCCAAGAACCCCGGCCAGCTCGCCGATTACCGCTCCGGCAAGGACAAGCTGTTCGGTTTCTTCGTCGGCCAGGTCATGAAGGCGACCGGCGGCAAGGCCAACCCGGCGCAGCTCAACGACCTGCTCAAGAAAAAACTCGCCGGATGAACGACGCCGTCGGGGAGACCCTCGGCGTGGACGCGGTCCACCGCTTCACGGTCGAGCACCGGTCGGTGCGCGGACGCTTCGTGCGGCTCGGGCCCGCGTGGCTCGCGCTG
>DAIMYL010000023.1:0-20681 GCA_036734505.1 Steroidobacteraceae bacterium
GTCAGCGCGGCGAGCGCGTTGGTGAGCGCCGGCGCGACCGGCGGCACCCCCACCTCACCGATGCCGGTCGGCGCCTCGCGGCTCGGCACGATGTGCACCTCGATGACCGGCGACTCGGCGAACCGCATGAGGGGGTAGGTGTCGAAGTTGCCCTCGCGCACCGCCCCGCCCTCGAAGGTCACCCGGTCGCGCAGCGCGGCCGACAGACCGAAGATGACCGACCCCTCGATCTGCTGGCGTATGAGGCCGGGGTTCACCGGCGTGCCGCAGTCGACCGCCACCACCACCCGGTGCACCCGCGGCTCGCCCGTCGGCGACAGCGACACCTCGACCACCTCGGCGGCCGGGCTGCCGAAGCTCTTGCAGTAGGCGACCCCGCGGGCGACCCGCGCCCCGTCGGCGGCCGGCGCCGGGGGCGTGCCCCAGCCCGACTTCTCGGCGACGAGTTCGAGCACCGCGCGCTCGCGCGAGCCGGTCTCGAGGTGGGCCAGACGGAAGGCCATCGGGTCCGCGCCGGCGGCCTGCGCCAGCTCGTCGATGAAGCTCTCCATGATGAAGGTCTGGAAGGAGAATCCGACCGACCGCCAGACACCGACCGCGACCGGCAGCTTGACCACCTCGTTCTCGATGCGCAGGGCCGGGATGCGGTAGGCCTGGTCGGAGACGCCCTCGACCGCCGACTTGTCGGGGCCGGGGGGCGCGAAGCCGATCAAGCGCGTGGTCAGGTCGACCGACGCCGACTGGCAGGCCGACCGGGCGTGCAGCGCGACGATGCGCCCGTCGGCCACCGCGCCCTCGACCCGCGAGGCCGCGGCCGGGCGGTAGAAATCGTTGCGCGTGTCGTCTTCACGGGTCCACTGCAGCTGCACCAGCTTGCCGGGATGCTCGCGCGCGATGCTCGCGGCCTGCAGCACGACATCGAGCTCCGTCCGGCGTCCGAACGCGCCGCCGAGGGTCACGGCACGGATCTCGACCGCCGTCTCCTCGAGGCCCAAGAGCTTCGCGGCGCTCTTGCGCGCCACATCCGGCACCTGATGGCCGACATGGAGCACCAGCGTCTTGCCGTCGTACTTGGCGCAGCAGGACATGGTCTCCATGGCGGCATGCGCGAGCCACGGCAGCTCGTACTCGGCGCTGACCTTGGTGGTCGCGGCGGCCAATGCCTTCGGGGCATCGCCCTCGTCGCGGAAGGTGTCGGCGTTGCGGCCCTCGCGGACCGTCTTCCAGAGCGCCGCGCTCAGGGCAGCGGCCTCGGCGGGCACCGCGGCGCCCTTCTTGTCGGACTTCGGGTCGGCGGACGGCGCCTGCCAGGTCGGCAGCAACGCGGCGGCCGCACGGCGCGCCTGCCAGGTGTTGTCGGCGACCACGCCCACCGCGGCCGCCGATCCGGCGAGCGAGGGCAGCCGCACCACCCCGCGCACGCCCGGCATCGCGAGCGCGGCCTTGTCGTCGAGCGCGCCGAGCACCGCATCGCGCTGCGGCGCGTGCATCAGCGCCGCGTAGAGCATGCCCGGCTCGCGCACATCGCCCGCGTAGACGGCGCGGCCCGTGACCTTGCCGAGCGCGTCGAGCCGTGTGACCGTCTGGCCGATGAGCTTGAACTGCGCCGGATCCTTGAGCGTGACATCACCGACCTCGGGCAGCGGCGCAGCCTTGCCGACCAGCGCGCCATAGCCGATGGACCCCAGCCGCGGATGCGTGACCGCGCCGGCAGCCGCGGCGCACTCGGCCACGGGCACGCCCCAGTCGCGCGCGGCGACCGCGACCAGCGTGGCGCGCGCGGCGGCTCCCGCTTCGCGCATCGTCTGCCAGAGGTCCGGAGTGCTGGTCGAGCCGCCCGTGACCATCATGCCCATGACGCCCGTCGCCTTGTCGGCGATGTTGCGGCCGATGCGGCGCAGCGTGCCATCGCCCTCGGTCGAGAACGGCAGCATGCCTTTGGTGATGAAGAAATTGCGGTAGATCGGGTCGATGGGCGACTGCTCGATGCGCACCTTGCGCCAGTCGCAGTCGAGCTCCTCGGCGAGCAGCATGGCGAGCCCGGTGTGGATGCCCTGCCCCATCTCGCAGCGCGGCACGATCACCGTGACGGTGTCGTCGGCGCCGATCTTGACCCAGCCGTTGAGCGCGAGCTCGCCGTCCTTGACCGGCAGCGGCGTCTTGCCGCGCAGCCGCGAAGGCGCCGGCAGCACGCTCCAACCCACGACCAGGGCGCCGATGCCGCCGAGGCCCGCCAACAGCAGAGTGCGTCTTTTCATGGTGCGGCGATGATACGCCGCGGCACGCGCCCGCGGCGACATGCATCACTGCAGTACTTCACCTGGTCCCAGTCGCGTTCCCACTTCTTGCGCCACTCGAACGGCCGCCCGCACTGCTCGCAGGTGCGCGTGGGGCGAGGGGCGCCGCGGGGGCGTTTGGAGGCGGAGGGCAACGCCCGGCTACCTCCCCTTGCCCCGGTCCAGCTGCTCCAGCACCCGCGCGAAGCGGACCCGGTCGAAGGCGTTGTCGTCGCGCAGCGTGGCGAACAGACGGTCGATCTGCGCCTTGCGGGCGCGGTCGAGGTCGAGTTCGGCGAGCAGCATCACCATCCCCATCGCGGCCTGCTCGGCGGCGGCCGGGTCCGGGAACGCTCCGCCGCGCGCCGCGCGCATCAGGCCGTCGAACACCCGCTGCCGCTCGGCGGTCTGCCAGCGCTGCGGACCGATCGCGGCGCCCAACCGGACGAGCGCGCCGCGCGCCGCGGCGACCGCGGCCGCGGCCCGTGCCGGCTCGCGGTTCACGGCCGTCTGCGCGCGTGTCCACGCCGCCGTGAAATCTTTGGTAGCGATGCCGAGCGACTGCGCCACGACGATCAGCATGCGCGCGTTGCCGTCCTGCAGCCGCAGCTCACCGGGTGCACCCGTCAGGGGATCCGCAGCCGCCGCACCCCCGCCGAACGCCGCCACCCGCAGATCGCGATGGCAGGAATGGCAGGCGTACACGCCGAAATCCGCCATGCCGCCGCGCCCCGCCTGCCGCCCGACGAGGTCGAGCTGGCGGCGCGTCGCCGTCACGAGGCCCGCCACCCAGACCTCGGGCGCGCCCGCCGCTATGCCCGGGCCGCCGGCTGTGCCGGGCGCCTTGCGATGGTGCTCGCGACCGCCGCTGGTGCGCCACAGCTCGCCGTAGGTCTCGAGGTCGAACACCAGCCGCGGATGGCCCGCCGCCATCATCGCGTGGCTCGCGTAACGCGTCGCATCACCCACATGGCAGGCGGTGCAGGTCTCGGCGCGGACCGGAGGGCGCTCGAGCGCGACCAGGCCGCGCGCGAGGTTGTCGGCGTGCGACACCGCCGGCGACTGATGATGCGTCGGCAGCCAGGCGCTAGACGGGCCATGGCAGGACTCGCAGGCGACGCCGTCGGAGAGCTGGTGCCGCGGGCTGCGCCGCGCCGCCGGCACCACCTCGGCGTGGCAGGCGAGGCACTGCGGCGCCTTCTCCGCAGGACCGATGCCGAGCCGCGCCGCCATCCGCCGGCTGCGGGCGCCGAGCAGCGTGCGGTACGCGCCCGAGTGCGGATCGAACTGCGACCAGGTGACGTACTCGTTCTGCAGCACGCCGTGCGCATCGAGCGGCTTCGAAGAACCGTGGCAGAGCGACGAGGCGCAGGACGCGGCGCCTTCGTGCCTGACGTCCTTAGGCGCGTCGGCGGCGAGCGCCGTCATCGGCAGGCACAGCAGCAGCGCGAGATGCGGCCACAGGGTGCGGCGCCGCAGGCCGGTCCGTCCGGTCGGTGCATCGTCGCGTCTCATCGCTTCACCTCCGCCCGCGCAGGCACGGGCGCATCATCCACGTACCACGGCTCGCCCGCCGCATCGAGGTACAGCCGCCGCATCTCCGCGAGGTTGAACGGCCGCGAACCGCGGCGGCCGAACACCGCCACCTGACCGCCGCTCTCGTCGACCGCGCGGTCGCGCTCCAGCGGTCGCGACAGCGACAGCGCCGGCGCGCGCGTCGGATGCCAGGCGATCAGCTCCGGGCGCGGCTCGGGGCTGAAGCCGTAGAAGTTCGGCTGCGACGCGGGACTCGTCAGCTGCACCACCTTGAGGCCGCCCCTGCCATCGGCCACATAAGCGAACAGCGAGGCGTTGGTGGAGGCGATCATGACATCGCGCGCGTCGCGGATGCGGCCGTCCGCATTCCAGGACCGCAGCAGCGCCGGCCGATCGGGCCGCTCGACATCGATGATGGCGATGCCGCCGGCGCCGTCGGCCACATAGGCGTAGGTGCGCGCCACGGTGAGGCCTGCCGCCTCGCGCAACGGGACCACCGCCTCCGGCACGCGGCGCGGCGCTGCGGGCCGCGTGACGTCCAGCACCTCTAGGCCGCGCGCCGTGGTCACGAAGAGATAGCGGAACTGCAGCGCCACCGCGCGCGGGTCGTCGAGCGGCACCTCGGCCAGCACCGCCGGCCGCATCGGCGCGGTCATGTCGACCACCACCAGCGCGCGCGGTGTGACGATGAAGACGGTGTTGCCGGCGATGATCAGCTTGCGCGCGCCGGTGAGGCGCCCGTCGGGGTTCCAGGTCAGCGCCCGCGTCAGGAAGTTGTTGCGGAACTCCCCGTCGGCGAGCGTGTTGACGTCGACCACGATGAGTCCCTCGAGCGCGTCGGTCACCAGCGCGTAGTTGTAGATCGGCAGGAACGGCTGCTCGAGGTTCGCCTTGCGCATCAGCTCGCCCTCGTTGCGGGGCGGGTGCACAGGCTGCGTGGTCGGCAGCGCGACGCAGGTCGCATCACGGCTCGCCACGCGCGTGTCGTGGCCGAGCGGCGAGAACGGCGCGCTGACGATCCGTTGGCTGAACCCCTTGTTGCCCACGCTCGCGACGTCGATGACGCGCAGACCGCGCGCACCTTCCGCCGAGAACAGGTACTCGCCGCGCAGCTGCACACAGCCCGCCGCGGCACCGCCGAGCGCGCTCGCCTGCTTCAGGCGCCGGTCGCGCGCGAGGTGCTCCGCGTGCCACTTCGGATAGGCATAGCGGTGCAGGTAGCTGCCGATGACGGCCTGCGGCTCTTCCCACTCGGTGACCTCGACCGCGGTCACGCCCCGACCGGTTCCGACATACGCGTTGAAACCCGTGAAGTTGATGAACTGCGTCCCGTAGCCGAGCGTCTGCGCGACGATGGCGTTGTTGTCGCCGCCGCGCGCGAGATGGCAATCGCTGCAGCCCTTCGTCTCGGTCTTGCGCTCGGTGTGCGGGTAGTGCGGGTTCATGGCCTGCGAGCTGTAGCCGGACGCCGCGATCGGCGGCTGCTGCACGTAGATGCGCTCCCGGCTGGAGTTCTTCGACGACAGCACCAGCGCCGACGACGAGCGCACCGGCGCGATCTTGCCGCCCTCCGATGCGCCGCGCAGGCCGAGCATGAAGATGTCCTCGCGCGCGACCTGCGGGTTGTAGGTGGCGTAGTTGCGCGTCTCGCCGCCCTCGTAGCGGTGGCGCTCGGTCTTCCAGTTGGCCTCGATCGGCAGATGGCAGCCGCCGCAGCTCGTCGTCCACGAGGTATGGCAGGCGTAGCACTCCATCTTGTCGTCGTTGTGCGCCAGCATCTCCCACGGGATGTCGGGTCCCCAGCGCTGGGTCTTCGTATCGCGCGACATGGTGTGGGCGCGCGCGGCCTTGGGATCGTAGTGCCGTCCGCCGGGGATCGCCGAGTCCCTGATCTGCGACACCTCCCACTCGAGCCCGGGCGTCACCGCTGAGCGCTGCACCAGCGTGTCGCCGCGCCACTCGAAGCGCCGCGAACCGTCCGGGTTGCGGATCAGGGAGAGGTCGGTGCCCGTCGTCGACGCCGCGGGCCCAGAGGTGCGCAGGGTGGTGCGCGCGCGCGTGGTGCCATGGCAATCCTTGCAGTCGATCTCCACCGCGGCGGCCACCGAGCCGTAGAGATGTCCGTTGCCGTGTCCGTCCTGCGCATAGTGGCAGTCGACGCAGTGCATGCCCACATCGACATGGATGGACGACATCAGCACCGTCTTCTGCCATTTCTGCGGATCGTCCGCGGCCACCGGGCGGCCCTCCGCGTCGAGCAGGTTGCCCTTGCGGTCGCGCTTGTGGATGCCGCGGAAGTTCCAACCGTGGCCGTGGTAGTCGGCGAACTGCGTGTCCTTGAGCGTCGGGTTGAGCGTGCTGACCTCGGCGAGGAAGGCGGGGTCCGCCCACTTGCCGCGCGGTGCGGCGCCCTCGGGGTTGCGGTCGAGCACCGCGCGCATCTCTTCGGCGGTCGGGAAGCGCTGCTCCGCGGGCCACATCGCCGGCGCGTCGGACTCGTAGTCCCACATGGTGTAGCCGAGGAAGCTGTTCATGAACATGTTCGGCTGGTGCATGTGACAGATCATGCACTGGCTGGTCGGCATCGCCCGCGTGAACGCATGCTTCAAGGGGTGGCCGCTGCGGTCCTTCGGGATGGTCGGATCGGCGGTCTGCGAACGGCCGTCGTGGCCGAACGCCGCATAGGGACCCGAGTGCCGCGGATCGCGGTCGTTGGCGTACACCACATGGCAGGCGCTGCAGCCCGAGGAGCGGAAGTCGCCCGGGTTGTCGTTGGTCCCCATGAACCACATGAGCGGATCGTTGAGGCGCGTCTTGTGGATGTTCAGCACCGGCACCGCGATGCGCGCGCCGGTGCCGGGCCCGCGGTTCGATTGTTTGAGGTCGGGACGGCCCGGCTCCTCGAGGCGCTGGATCTGGCCGAGCACGTTCGGCAGCCCGGTCTCGGGGAACAGGTTGGTGATGTTGCGGCCGCCGCGCTCGAAGACGCGAAACACGTCTGCGGGCGGCAGGTTCTCCCAGCGCGGCAGCGGGTACACGCGCTCGACGATCTCGTGGCGCTCGCGCTGCTCGGGCGTCGACGCCGCGCCCTCGATGATGGCGGCCCGGCCGTCGCGCGTGTAGCCCTCGCCGAGGATGTAGTTCTTGAACGGCAGGATTCCGTTGTTGTACGCCGCGCCGCCCCAGAACATCACCGCGGTCGCCATCAGGCTGCGCTTCGCGTCGGCGATGGTCTTGGCGTGGCAGGCGCCGCAGGCCTCCTCGACGATGCGGTAGTCGCCGGGGTTCACGAAGCGGATGAACTCCGGCGCCTCCTTGTTGAGCAGCGCGTAGGTGCGCTCGGGCGTCGCGCTCGACGGGTACCGCCACGCCTCGGGGAAGCGCGGCAGCACATGTGCCGCGTCGCGCACGCGCGCGTAGGCAGGATCGCCGCGCACCGCGGCGGCGGCGGCGGGGTCGGGCGTCTTCGCGCCGCCCATGAAGCGTACGCCGGCATCGCCGCCGTGGCAGTCGGTGCAGCCGAGCAGCACACCGGGGTTGGCGTGCATGGTCGGCTGGTCGGTGGCGGTGTGGCAGTCGAGACAGCCCTCGCTCTTGGCGGCGGCGTCCGCCGGCGTCTGCCGCGCAGGCGCCGCCGGGTACGCCGGATAGCTGCGCTCCACGGCATGGTGCGCCCCGCTCGCCGCCGCGGGTGGAGCGGACAGCGCCGCAAGCAGCGCGAGCGCGCACAGCGGTCTCGTCATGTCGCAGAACCTCGCCATCAGTAGGTCAACACCACGTTGCCGAGCACCGCCCACGCGGTGTCGTCGCCCAAGAGGTCGCGGTAGCCGTCGCCCGGCAGCAACGCCGACGCGGACAGCCGCGCGACGATGTTCTGGATGGCGAGCGGCCGCCACACCACCGCCACCGAGGCGTCGAGGCCGATGTCGCGCCCGATGCCGCCCTGCGCACGCGCCACCTGCAGCGCCGCCGTATGGTCGAAGGCGAGGTGGTTGAGGTTGCCGCTGACGCGCAGCGTCGGCGTGAGGTCGAGGTCGACGCCGATGCCGACCAGGCGCAGCCCCGGGTTGGTGAAGTTCGACTGACCGAATTCTTTTGAGGGCCGCAGCGAGTTCAGCATGCCGTTGCGGCCCGACAGCGTGACGCGCCCGCCGGCGATCAGCGGTACCGGCTCGCGGATCCAGAAGCTGGTGTCCGCGCCCGCGAACAGCGGGTTCTCGAACACGGCATCGAAGCCCTCGCCGCGGCCGTCGAAGGGATCGGGGTCGCCCGAGGCCCAGGCGACGGAGACGCGTGCGCGGAGCCACGAGAAATCTTTGGAGAGTTCCGCCGCGACGAAGCCCGCGCGGACGTCCTCCTCCCGCTCGATGAACGTGCCGCGCGAAGCGTCGCCGAGCGCCAGATAGGCGCTCGCCGAGAGGTTGACGCCGCCGAGGTGTCCGTCGCCCGAGGCGCCGACATAGGTGACGTCATGGTCGCGCGCCCGCTCGAGGCCGATCGAGGCGGGCCGCTGCAGGATGCCGTTGTCGTCGTACCGCAGGTCGTCGCCCTCGCGGTTGCGGTTGTGCAGCACCGTGCCCTGCACCGTGAAGCCGAGCCGCGGCCAGTCCTGCAGGTAGGCGTTGGCGACGAACACGTCGTCGTCGCGCAGCGCGGCCGCGCCGCGCTCGACGAGGTTGTTGAGCCCGCTGTTGGTGTCCTTGTCGATGCGGCGGAACCAGGCGAGGTTGTACTGGATGCGGTTGTCGTCGCGGATGCCGAACAGGCGCACCCCGAACAGGCTGTCGTTGAGCAGGAAGCCGCGGAAGTCCGCGGTGAAGGGCTGCACGCCGATGCGCAGGCTGTCGAAGTCGTAGCGCGACGACACGTTGCGCAGGTGCTTGTCGACGAACGCGGCCTGGATGCCGACCACCGCCTCGGTGCGCGTGCGCCGCGCGTCGGCATCGGCCTTCAGCAGCCCGCGCTCCTCCACCACCACGTGGCTGATGTTGAGCGCCGGCGTGAAGCGGAACTCCCAGTCGGGTGGCTTGAACACGGTGTCGCCCTGGTAGAGCACGGCCTCGAGCGCGAAGGTCTGCGAGTAGACCTGCTGGCGCCCGTCGCCGAAGGTGTCGAGCGACCCCGCGCGGTCGGTGACCGGACCGCCCACCGGCAGCGGGAACTCGCGCGGCTCGACGACCGTGTCCGAGATGCCGATCAGCGCCACGAACCAGTCCTCGCCGAACACCGGGATGTCGCCCTTGAGACGGTTCTGGCCGTGGTACGGGTCGAGCAGGTCTTCTCTGAGGCCGATCTCCTCGACGATGCGCCATCGGTCGGGGAGGCCCTGCATCTGGCCGATCTCCGACAGCGCCGGCGTGCGCAGCCGCGTCGGGTCGCAGGGATCGGGCCGGTACTCGAGCACCGCTACGGTCGGGCTGCGGCGGCGCGGATCGGCGGGTTCGGCGCGCGGGCAAGGATCCTGCGCAACGGGCGTAGCCGCAGGCGCGGCCTCCTGCGCGCCCGAGGGCGCGGCGCCGGCGAGCAGCGCCAGGGCGACGGCGGCCGCCGTGCGATGCGCCTCAGATGCCACCGCAGGGCTCCTGTTCGCCGGAATCGAGGAACGGTGCCTGCGGACAGCTCACGTAGCGCAACCGCGCGCCGTTCGGCGCCAGCTGATCGGCGCGGCGCGCCGGCGCGGGATGCTGCGGCCCGCCCGCGGTGAAACCGGCGCGCGCGAGGCCGAGGAAGGCCACCATGTCGTCCTGGTCGATGCCGTCGCCCGACACGCCGATCGCGCCCACCAAGGTCTCGCCGCGGTACACCGGCACCGCGCCCGGGAAGATCTGGATGCCGTTGGCGAGCAGCGTCGACGGCGCGCGCACCTGGAAGCCGCTGTCGAAGCCGCTGATGCCGCTGCAGTTGCGCGGCGCATCGGGCGCGAGACCGACGACGAACGCGACATGCTGGATGATCGCGTTGTGCACCACGCCGAGCTGCAGCCCGGTGCTGAACGGGCTCCAGCGGCCAGCGGGCTCGGAGAGCGGGCCATGCGGGTTCCCGTCGATGCCGTCGGGGAAGTTCGGACGCGCGAGGTTGCCCACCGCGCGTGCCGTGAACGCCACCTGTCCGTCGGCGAGCGCGTTCGGCAGTCCGAGCAGCGCGCGCAGCGCAGGCACATGGTCGCCGGGCGCATCGGCGCGCAGCACCGTGAGACCGCCGTCGAGGTACACCGCCGGCGGCAGCGCCTGCAGGACGGCCGCGGCGCGCGGCGAGGAGAAGAGCGCCGCGGCCCGCGCCTTCTGCAGCGAGACGTCGACGCCGAACACCGGCGCATCGCGCGTGCGCGCGATGCCGAGCACGACGCCGTTCGAGTCCACCACCGAGATGCTGACCCGCGCCGGCGTGCCGAGCGGGCGGCGGATCTGTGCACGGCTGCGGTTGGCGACCCCCAGCGCGGCGCGCAGGATCGCCTGCGTCTCCGCGGCGGTGAGCGCGCCCGAGGTCTCGGTGCCGGCGCGCGGCCTGAAGCGTTCGGCACCGGTGGCATCGACGAGCACGAAGGCGTCGAGCCCCGGGTAGTCGAGCGCATCGGCGCGGATGCCGGAGGCCGCCTGCCCGAAGGCCGTGCCGGCGCGCACCGTCGCCGACGCGTAGCCCGGCACCGCGAGCAGCGCGCCGACGGCGCCCAGCGCGGCGAACGCCGGCGCCGCGGCCGGTTCCGTGCGCAGACCGCCCTGCTCGACATCGCTGAAGCGCAGCGTCTTGCCGTCGGCGGTGATGCGGTCGGCACGGCGGTCCTCGGGCGCCGCGAGCCCGACCGTGCCGGCGAGCGCGATCGCCTCGTCGAGGTCGTCATCGCGGTCGATGATGTCGGCGTCGAGGCTGTAGAGTCCGTCGGCGACCACGCCGACCCCGCCCACCGGCGTGCCACCGAGGTAGAGCGGGAAGCCGCCCGGATCGGCCGCGAGACCGAGCGGCGAGCGCTTCGGTCCCGCATCCGGCGCACCTCCCGCGAAACGCGCGGCGAGGTCGGAGCACGGCAGCTGGCTGAACTGCACACCGAACAGCGGACCGCCCGGCGCGAGCGCCTCGCCGGGGTTGAAGTGCGACTGCACGATCTGGCTCGCGGTGCGCGTGCTGAAGGCGTTGCCCTCGCTCGAGAGGTACGCGCCGGTGACCGCCTTGGCGATCGCCGCCAGCGTCGCGGGCACCACCGTGACGCCCTCGAGCCCGCCCTCGATGCGCGCCGCTCCGCGCGTGCTGCGTACCGTCACCGTGGGCGCGGCGCCGTCCATCGCGTACACCGCGAGCACGTTGCCGACCCGGTCGACCACCGCGATGGTGGCTCGCGCGTTGCGCGCCTGCGCCTCCGCCACCGCGCGCGCGATCACGCCTTCGACCTGGGCCACGCCGAGCGCGGTGCTCGCGCTCGCGCAGCTGCCGTCGCAGACCGGGGCGCCGCCGGTGCCGCCCCCCCCGCCGCCGCCGCCGACCGACGACGCCGACGACCCGCCGCCGCCGCAGGCGCCGAGCAGCGCCGCCAACAGCAGCACGCCGCAGCGCCGCATCAGCGCCGCTCCGGCAGCCGGTTGAGCGCGCTCTTGAGCGCCGGCGAACGCCACAGCGGCTGCTCCGGCGCGTGGAAACCGTGGCAGTCGATGCAGGCGCTCGGGATGCGCGCGGTGCCGGGCGTCGCGGCACGTGCGGCGGCGGTCAGCGGCGCGGCCTCGCCGTCCTCGCCGCCGTGGCAATCGCGGCAGGTCTCGATGGTCGGCATCAGCAGGTCATCGGCCTGCTTCGACTTCTCGGCTGCATGGCAGGTGCTGCACGGCGTGAGCGAGGTGCCGTGCGCCGCGTGGTCGAAGCGTGCGTGCGGCATCCAGCTGTCGGGGAGCTGCACGCGCGGCACCTTCCATACCGGCGCGTCTGCCGTGCCCTCGCGGCGCACCTCGTGGCAGTCGGCGCAGGCTCGGCGCTCGAAGAGGTCCGTGGCCACACGAAGCGCGCGGTCGCGCGCCTGACCGAGCAGCTGCGCGCGCGCGGCAGGCGCGATGTCCACGCCCGGCGGCAACGCGACGGCGCCGCGGGCCGCCTTCGGGTCGGCGTAGCCGCCGAGGTAGCGCGCGCTGTAGTGGCCGACGATGACGCGCAGCGCCTCGGCGGGATCGCCGTGCGGCACGGTCCGCTCCGGTTCGGCCGGGTCGAAATCGAGGCGATGGCAGGATGCGCAATGCGTCTCCATCTTGATGGGCGCGAACCCCGCGGCGCCCGCATCGGGCGCGTGGCAATCGGCGCACTTCATCACCACCTCACCGTCGGGCGCCTTGATGCCTCGCGGATCGAGGTGCGCCGCGTGCGTGAACCTCAGACCCGAGGACGGCCGCTCGACGGTGGATGCGTTGATGCGGAACGGCGGATGCCGACGCGCGAAGTCCGTGACCGGCTGCGCGCCCTCGCGCGCCCCGTGACGCATCGGGTCGCCGTGGCAATCGGTGCAGGTGCGGGAGTCGCGCTGCACGAGATGCGACGGTTCGTCGTGCTCGACATGGCAATCGGTGCAGCGCGCCGCCTCGAAGGTGGCGGCCGCCGGATGGTCCGCCGGCAGATGGCGATGCAGGTTCTCGGCATGGCAGTCGAGACAGGACTCGTTGCGCACGCGCTGGAAGGGCTTCACATGGCAGGCCTTGCAGTCCTGCTCGAGCGGAGCATGCGCGGCGTGCAGCGGCCCCGACGTCCAGTTGTCGTCGGACGGCCAGCCGACCGTCCACGGCAGCACCAGACCACCGAGCAGCGTCGCGAGCCCGAGCCCCCAGGCCCACGGTCGCTTGCGCCAGCCCGCGGCGGCGAGCGTCAGCACCGGCGCCGCCGGTTCCGCGTCGGGTACCGGTTCCGGTGCCGCCTGCTCGACGACGAGCAGCAGGTCACCGGGCGCGGCCGGCTCGCCCACCGTGATGCGCAACGCCCCGAGCAGCACCACATCGCCCGGCGCGAGCCGAGCGTTGCGGGTCACCTCGTCGTTGACGACGGCCTGCGCCGGTGCGAGACAGCTGAGCACGAAGGCGCCGCCGCTCGCGCGCACCTGAGCATGCTGCAGCTGCATGCGAGGATCGTTGATCTGCAGCAGCTGGTCGGTGGACCGGCCGATGCTGAGGAACCCGTCGTCGAAGGCGCGCTCGCGCACCGAGACCGCATCGCCTGTGCCGCGGGTCACGTGCCGTATCAGGATGCGCATCGGCGGCTCACCAGTAGAGGAACACGCTGACCACGTGCGCGACCAGCGCGCCGAGCAGCCCGAAGGTGACGGGGACGTGCAGGTACAGCCAGGCCTCGAGCCAGCCGCGCATGCGCGCGTCGCGCTGCAGCCGTCGCAGCAGCACACGGCGCGCGCCGACGATCGACAGCAGGTCGTTGACGAGCCGTGAGCGCTCGGCATCGCCGCTGCGCGACAGCTGCCCGCCGAGCCAGTCGAGCATGCGCCCCTGCCCGGCGTTGCCGGCCGCGGGCATGCCGGGCAGCGCCACCTCGGACCGGTCGCGCGCCGACAGGATGGCGAGCACGCCGCCGCCGATGCGCGTGCCGGCGATGTTCGCGCGCAGAGCATCCGAGAACTCGGGCGGCAGCTGCTTCGCGATGCGCAGCGCGCGCGCGTCGAGCTCGGCGATCTCCTCGAGCATGCCGTCCTGCGTCTGCTGGGCCCGGTTGCGCGACATCTGCTCGGGGTAGCGCCGGTAGAGCACCACGCCGACCACGCCGGAGACGACCACCACCACCATCAGCGCATAGCAGAGCGTGTGGATGTTCCAGCCGAACTGGAAGCCCGCATGCAGGGTCGCGACGACGATGAGCGCGAGGCCGAGGTAGACGTGTGCGCTGACCCAGCCCTGAACCGTGCCGAGCGCCGACGAGTAGCTGCGCTTGCGGACGCCGAGCGCTGCGAGCCACAGGATGAGCGCGGCGCCGACGCCGCCCAGCGTATAGCCGAGCCAGGTGCCGCCGTTGGGCGGCGACCGCGGGTCGTGCCAGACGTAGAGCGCGATCGACGCCGCGCAGAGCGCCAGCGCGACCTTGAGATAACGGCGCCGGGCATGGTCGAGGAAGGACTGGTGCACCGTCAGCGCTCCGCCGCCGAGGTCTTCACGAAATCGATGAACGCGGCCGGACTGACGCGCAACGCGGCGCCGGTCGGGCAGGCGCGCACGCAGGCCGGGCCGCCCGTCTGGTCCTTGCACATGTCGCACTTCACGGCCTTCTTCGGCGCCTTGGACCCACCGGGCGCGTGCGCACCGGGCGACTCCGCCTCGCGTCCGAACAGCAGCCAGGAGAGCAGGCCCGGCTGCGCCGGCGCGGGACCGGCCATGTGGATGACACCGTAGGGACAGTTGCGCTCGCAGTTGCCGCAGCCGATGCAGTTGTCGCGGATGTACACCTCGCCGTTCGGCGTGCGCCGGATCGCGTCGGGCGGGCAGTCCTTCATGCAGTGCGGGTTCTCGCAGTGCCGGCACGAGGTCGGGACGTGGACGTTGGCGAAGGTCGGGCCGGCCGCGCGGTCGAGCCGGGAGGTGCCGCCATGGGTCGCGGCGCAGGCCTTCTCGCAGTTGTCGCAGCCGACGCACAGCGACTCGTCGATCAGCAGCACATCGGTGGCCTCGCCGAGGCCCTGGCGCATCAGGAACGAGATCAGGTCGCCCGATTCGCCGGCCTCCGACGCCTGGTTGGCGACCAGCCGCTTGCGCATCACCGCCTCGACCTCGCCGCGCAGCCCCGGGTTGTGCACGAGCAACCCGTTGAAGGACTCGGCGTCGAGGCTCACGGTCTCGGTCGGCACAGCGGCGCGCACCGTCGCGTTGCGGCGCGTGCGACCGAGCAGCCCCATCTCGCCGACATAGTTGCCGGCCGCGACATAGGACATCACCACGTCACGACCGCCGATCTGCCGCGACACGGACACCGAGCCGCGGCGGATGAAGTGCAGCGTGTCGCCCTCGTCGCCCTCGGCGAACAGCCGCTCATCGCTCTTGTAGCGGTTGAGCTTGGCGCGCGAGGCGATCGGCTCCAGCACCGACAGCTGCACGCCGGGCGCGAAGCCGGTCTGGATCGCGCGCAGCACGGACAGGCGGTCGACCACGGCCCGCACCGCCTCGACCGAGTTCATGAGCTTCATGATGTCGCGGCGCGGCGATTCGATGAGCGTGCAGCCGGCGCCGGCGTACACGGTGGCGGACCGGCGGCGCCCGGAGAGCAGGCTGCCCTCGCCGAAGAACTGGCCGGTCTCGAGCCGGATGCGCCGCATCGCGCCCTCCTCGCCGACCTCGATCTCCACGCCGCCTTCGAGGATGGTGTAGAAGGAGTTGGTGTAGTCGTTGCGCCGGAACACGACCTCGCCCGCCTTCGGCCGGTGCACCGCGCTGCCGAGCATCAGCTCGCGGAACATCAGCGGGTTGACCTCGGCGAACAGCGGGATGCGCTGCTGCATGTAGGCGAGATGGTCGGCGGCGGCGGGACGCGGCGGCAGCTCCGTGAACTTGGCGACGAGCAGCGGCTCGTCGGCGGGCTCTACCGTATGGCCCTCGATGTAGCCGACCACCTCCCAGCCCTGGTTCATCGCCTGCTTGATGAGCGGATAGCCGCCCAGCGCGCCGATGACGTAGAGGCCGGGGACGCTCGACTCGTACTGCGGCGTGAGCTCGGGCAGCGCCGCGGCATCGGCGCCCGCGAAGCGGATGCCGCAGGACTCGACGAACCGGCGCGGCGGCACCGCGCCGATGCGCGCGATGATGCGGTGGCAGGGCACGACGGTCTCGCCCTCCGCGGTGGCGAGCGTCAGCGCATAGGGCTTGTCCGCGCCGGGCGTCGCCGCCAGCGACGCGCACTGCGACTGGTAGAAGCAACCGAGCGTGCCGTCGTCGATCGCCTTGAGGATCGCCGAGAGGTTGCCCTCCTTCACACGCACGAACTCGTCGGCGCGGTTGACGATGAACACCTTGTTGCGCCGCGCGAGGCCGAGCGCGTTCTCGATGGCGGCGTCGCCCGCGCCGACCACCACGATGGTCTCGTCGCGGTATTCGTCCGGGTCGTCGAGCGTGTACTGCACGCAGGGCAGGTCGTCGCCCGGCACGCCGAGCCGGCGAGGGTTGCCCTGCAGGCCGATGGCGAACACCACGTTCTCGGCCAGCACCTCGCCGCCGTCCTTCAGCGTGAGCCGGAAATCCCCGCGCGCGCCATCGATCGCCGTGACCTCGGCGCCGCAGCGCAGCTGCACGCCGAGCCGCTCGAGGCCGGCGGCCCACTCGCCGAGGATGTGCTCGCGCACGCCCGCGGCGAACGGCAACGGGCTGCGCAGCGGCAGCACGTTGGGCTCGGCCATCACATGCTTGCCCTTCTGGTAGCGCTGGATGGTGTTGGCGTGCGCCGGGCTCTGCTCGAGCAGCACATGCGACAGCCCGAGCTCCGCCGCGCGCGCGGCGGCGCTCAGGCCGCCGGGGCCAGCCCCGACCACGGCGATGCGGACCTTGTCGGTCATCGGCGGCGGCGCCCCCTCAGGGCTTCGGAGCGGACGCATCGGCCGGCGCGGCACCGGCCTTGTCCACATAGGCCTCGAGGGCCGCCTGCGCGATGCTGCCGCAGCCCTGCTCGCGCGCGGCGGCGAGGATCTGCTCCATGGTCTGCAACGCAGCGGCGCTCGGGCATTTTTCGCTGCCGCGCATCGCTCCGAAGCTGCGGCGCGGCGGCGGTCTGTTGACGAGCGCGGTCAGCGCGGCGGCGGCGGCGCTGTCGCCGGGCTTGGCGACGCCCGGCACCTGCGCGCCGACGGGCGAACCCTTGAGCGTCACCACCTCGCCGCCCGGCGAGACGAGCGTGAGCGTCGCGCCCGCCGGCAACGCGAGGCGCGTGCCGGCGGCCAGCGCCGTGCCCCTGGCGATCGAGGCGTCGCTCGAGCGCACCACGATGTAGTCGGCCGCGCCGGCGATGCCGGAGACGAGCCCCAGTGCCAGCACCATCAAGCATCTCTTCAGGTCCGTCATCTCGTCACCTCTGTCATGGTCTTACTGCGGCCGTGCCGCGCCTCAACGCGCCGGCGGCGCGCCCACCACGGCCAGCGCCGCCCACTGCAACGGGTCGTCCGCGCCGCGCCCGATCTGCGCCAGCTGCGCGGCGCGCAAGGCCTCGGGCCCCGCATCGCCGCCCTGCAGGCGCTCGAAGAAAACCGTCATCAGCGCCACCGTGTCCTCGTCGGGCAGCACCCAGTGCGACACCATGACGCTGCGCGCGCCCGCATAGAAGAAGGAGCGGGCGAGGCCGGACAGCGCGTCGCCGCCCGAGGCGAGACCCGACTCGCCGGGCGCCACCGGCTGCGGGTTGCCGGTGTCGCAGGCCGACAGCACCACGAGGTCGGCGTCGAGCTTGAGGTCGAGCACCTGCGCGGAATCGAGGAACAGCCCTGCCTTGTCGGAGACCGCCGAGGTGAGCAGCGCCGCGTCGGGCAGACAGCCCGCGGCCTCCGGGAAGTCCGCGCCGAACAGCCCGTGCGTCGAGAACATCAGCACGCGCGCATCGCTGAGCCGGGCCTCGTCGAGCACGCCCTGGTCCGTGAACCGCTCGCGCAGCAGCACGCTGCCCGCGTCCGCACCGGTGGCCCGCTGCACCGCCGCGAGCTCCGCCGCGGTGCCGGGCAGCCGCGGCAGGCGCGCGAGCGCGGCGGCGAGCGGCGCCTCGCAGCCGGCCGGCAGGCGCTTCGCCTGCAGCACCGAGCGCGTGATGGACGCCGGCGCGGGCGCGGCGGCGAGCGGCGTGAAGTCGCCGAAGCCGAGGAACGGCGTCGCGCCGCGCGAGGCGCCCACGGCGCGCGCCGTGACGAACGCCCGCATGCTCGGCACCGACATCACCGCGAACCGCCGCACCAGCCACGGTTCGCCCTGCGCGGTCGCATCGCCGGTCAGCAGCACCGAGAACGGCAGGCTGGCGAGCGCACCGGTGGCGTCGACGATCAGCCGTCCGGGCGCGCCCGCGGCGAGCAGCGCCTCGCGGCCCTCGCCGAACAGCCTGTCGAACAGCCCGCGCGCCGCGGCGCGGTCGAAGGCGACCTCCGGGTTGCGCACCGAATCCTTGATCCGCGCCACGAGCGCGGCGGCCTCCGACTCGCCGATGCCGATGCGGAACACGCGTACGGTGTCGCGGTCGATCAGCATGCCCACACCGGAGTCGGCGCCGAGGGCGATGCGCAGCAGCCGCTCGTCCGCGCCCAGCGACGCGCGCAAGGCCTCGAGGGTCACCGGTTCGAGCGTCACCAGGCCGAACTTCGGGAAACGCTGCTCGACCTGCTGTTCCAGCGCCGCCGCGCGGGCGCGCGCCGCGCTCGCCTCGGTCTCCGCGGTTTGGCGCTGGTCGGGCGGCGCGTCGGCCGGCAGGTTGGACAACCGCGTCAGCGCGCGGCGCTGTGCGCGGTCGGCGTCCTGCCACGACCGGATCACCGCGCCGTTGGGTCCGGCGAGCAGCCGCGCCGCCGTGGCCGCGGCCGTCTGCGCGACCGCAGGCGTCGCCAGCGTCTCGAAGGCGTCGAACAGCGTCGCCGCTTCCGCGTGGGCGGCGATGCGCGGCAGCGCGCGCTCCAACGTCTGCAGATAGCCCATGGCGCGGATCGGCGCGACACCGCGGTTCTCCGTCTGGTCGCGGTAGATGACGAAGGCTTCCGCGTAGCGGGCCAAGGCCTCGGGCTCGCGCTTGCCGGCCTGCAGGGCGGCGGCGAGGTCCATCAGCAGGTTCGCCTCGACGCGGGTGCCCGAATAGTCCCGCCGGTAGGCGACGAGCGCCTCCTCGAGGATGCGCGCTGCCGCGTCGGGACGACCATCGGCGAGCTCGAGCGCGGCGCGGTCCTGCGCGAGACCCGACCGCAGCCAGCTGCCGGCGCGCGCATCGAGCGCCGCGGCCGATTCCGCAGCGGCGGCGAGACCGGGGCGGCCTGCATCCAGACCCCGCTCGCGCGAATCGGCGAGCGCCTGTGCGCGCAGCATCTGCGAATCGAGGATGGCGACCCGCGCGGCGACCGGCAACCGGGCGACCGACTGGTCCGCCTGTACGCGCTCGAGCTGGCCCGACGCGCGCCACTCGGCGAGCAGGCCGCGCGCCTGCATCGCGCGCGTGCGTGCGTCCGCGGTCTTGCCGGCGTTGAGCGCGTTGACCGCGGCGTAGGCCGCGACCTTGCCGCGCAGGTAGAGGTCGCCGGCCTTGTCGGCGTTCTGCCCGGCTTCGGCGAGCGCACGCTCGGCCTCGGCGAAGCGGCGTTGGTTGGAGAGGTTGAGCGCGCGCTCGGACTGCAGGTCGGCGCGTCCCGCATGGTCCTCCGGCCACAGCCCGGCGTGGATGCGGATCGCGTCGGCGAACTGCAGCTCGGCCGACCCGAACAGCCACATCGAGTTGTTCTCGAAACCGGCGGCGCGCAGGCTCGCGAAATCGCCGAAGCCGCCGCCGGCGAGGTCGCTGCCGAGCACGGTCTCGAGGTCCTCGAGCAGCGCGCTGCGCGGCCCGCGCGCACGCGCCTTGGCCGGCTCCGGTTCGACGCCCGCGAGGATGCGGATCGCGCGCTCCACCACCGGCGCGGAAGCCGGCGGGGCATCGCCCGCGAGCAGACCGCGGGGCGCGGATGCGGCCAGCAGCACCGTCGCCGGCCGTGCGCCGACGGTGGTGCCGCCGGCACAGAACAGTCCGAGCTCCGCGCTGACGCCTTCGGGCCGCCAGTCCTGCGGCCGGGGCGCGAGACAGATCGGCGCCACCGCATCACGCCACGCCGAGAGCGCCTGCGCCTTCGGCGCGCCGCCGAACAGGTAGACCCGGCCGATGCCGCCGGCGCGGCCGCAGGCGATGTCATAGGCGAAGTCGCGCCGCCCGTCGCGCAGCAGCGGATCGCCGTACAGACGCCGCGCGGTGCAGGGGCGGCCCGTGGGATCGGCGCCGACGTTGAAGGTGGCCTGGCCTGCGACCGTCCTGCCCGCCGTCGGCGCGAACGCCGCCGCGACGGGCGCGGCATGGACCGGCGGCCCCGCCGCCAGCAGCACGCAGGCCGCGGACAGCGGCGCGAGGCCCCGCAGCGGTGGATCCTTCGAGAGGCGACGGCGGCTCATCGCGGCGGCGCTCCCTGCGGCCAGAGGTCCTCGTTCGCCGAGCCGACGCCCGGCTCGCGCGGCGCGCCGTCGTCGACCGGCCGCAGCAGGTCGCGCGAACCCGGATCGACCTCGAGCGGCCGGATGCGTTGGTCCTCGGCGTTGGTCGCGGCATCGGCGAGCTGCGGTACGGCGCGCGTATCGTCCGACTCGTCGCCGTCGTCGCCCGTGCCGCCCGCGCCGGCCTGGCCGCCCGCGCCCGTACCGCCCTGACCGCCGCTCTCTCCGGTGCCGGACGGTGCCGGGGGCGGTGACAGGGGCGGCTGCAGCAGCGTCGACGGCGGCGGCAGCAGCTCGCCGCCCGCGCAGCCGGCGCCGGTGCCGATGACGCAGGTGTTGATGCGCCACACCGCGAGCGGCGCCGTGCCCGCAGGCAACAGGCCGGACACCAACGATGCCCGCTGCGCGTTCGTGACGTTGCCCTGCGCATCGACGATGCGCCCGAAGAGCTCGATGCGGCGCGGCGGCGTGCCGTTCGCGAAGGTGGCGGTGATGCCGCCCGTCGGCGCACCGATGCGGATGCCGTCGCCGTCACGCGGCGAGCTGCCCGTGTTCTGCTGCAGGATCGCGCCCGGCGCGTCGAACGCGGTCGCGCCGCTCACCAGGAACAACCGTCCCGCCGTCGCGCCCTGCGACGCCGCGGCGACATCGAAGGCGTCGATGTCCGGGGCCGCATTGGCCGCATCGACGAACGACTGCGGCCCGAACAGGATGTTGCCCGCCGAGCGCAGCT
>DAIMYL010000024.1:0-9997 GCA_036734505.1 Steroidobacteraceae bacterium
GTGGAGTCGGCGGCGGCGAACCCGTCGCTGAAGCTCGTGGTACCGCAGGGCGCCCTGTACGCGTTCGTCGGGGTCGACCGCGAGCGGCTGCCGGACTTCGACGACCAGGCCTTCGCGCTCGACCTTCTGGAGCAGAAGCATGTGCTGGTCGCGCCGGGCGTCAGTTTCAATGTGCCGTACCGCGATCATTTCCGCGTCACCAATCTGCCCGACGCGGCGACGCTGAGGACGGTGTTCGCGAGGATGGGCGAGTTGCTGGATGACTACGCGTCACGGCCTCGGTCGCGACCGACGGATTCTAAGGTCGTCGAGGCGGGCGCGCGTTTCAGGACCTGATCCGGCTCAGCGCCACTCGATCGAGAGCGCGTGCCGGCCTGCGGTGTCCGCGGGACCGAAGATCATCAGCCTGGGCCGCCAGGCAGGGTCCCGCGCCCGCACCGTCCCCTCGAGGCGCCACGCACCGCCGGGTGGCGCGTCGGCGACATCCCCCATCGCCACGGCGGCGATCGTCGCGTCCAACAGCAACGGTCCACCCCGGTCGGTCAACCGACCGACGAGGCCAGGGCCCTCGCGCCAATCGAGCTGATAATCGCCGAGCACCCATCGTTCCGCTCCGAGCGATACGAGTCCGTCCACATCGACCCGCCCTTCGATACGGGTCAAGCGCCGGGCTTGCAGGCCGACACGCTTCAGGTCGACGCGCAGGCGACCCTCGCCCGGGGACCAGGCTTGGAGCAGCGAGGGCGGCCAGATCGGCAGTGCGCGCACCGTCGATAGATCCGCTTGGCCGCGGAGGTCGCGGACTTCCATCGCCGACGAAGTCGCTTCGATGTACCCGTCGAGATGGCTGCCGCTGCGGGTCCAAGAGATCCCGCCCTCGACCCGCGCGCGGAGCAACGGCAGTGCCCGCAGCGTCCAAGACATCGCGCCGATGGACGCACCGCCCATCCGCAGATCCCCGCAGCCGCCGCGCCAGAGGGTGCCCGTCGGGTCGACACACCGATAGGGCGGGGGCAACGCCCGGGACGCGAGCGCCGCCGGGAACCAGACGACCGCGCCGACGATGAACGCGAGCAGGGTCGCTGCGGCCAGCAGCACCGCGCGACGCGACGGGAGGGCGCGGCTCACGGCGCCCGCAGCACCAAGGAGGCCTCCACCCGTCCGGGCGCGGTCCGCGCGATGTCGGCGGACACGACGGTGATGCCCTCCCAGCGTGCGAGCGCAGCCAACAAACCCGTGACCGATTCATAGGGCGCGTCGCGCAGGCCGAGCCGCAGCTGGCCGCCGGTCTGGGGTTCGAGCGTCATCGACGAGGCGTCGATGCCGACCCGGGCAGCCGCGCGCGACACGAGCGGCTGCAACGCCGCGGCCTCCGACGCGACGGCGCTCACATCCGCACCGGCTGCAAGCCTTGCCGCTACGCGTCGTCCTGCCGAGTCGACCAACGAACGCGACTCTGCGATGGCGGCCCGGCGTGCCACGAGGGCCTCGTGGACGGTCCATGCGAGGATCACCGGCAGGAGCACGGCGAGTGCGATGCCGCCGACCCGCAACGCCCGGCGATCCCGCGGTCCGAGCTCGGACCAGCGGGCCTCGAGCCGTTCACGCCACACGGTGGCGACGCTCACGGCTCCGCGCTCCAGTCGAGGGCGAACCCTGCGTCGACATCGGCGGTGCCGCCCGGCGGGGGCGTCCACCCGGCGGCGATCAGGGCCTCGCGCGCTGTCTGTGCGGCGGGGGCATCGCCGGCGTCGAAGCGGGCGGTGATCCTGCCGTCCGGTCCCTGTCGGAGGGCGACCATCTGCAACGAGGGCGCGGCGACACGCGCGTCGATCACCGTCGCGGACGCGCGTACCAAAGGCGAAGCGGCGGGATCACGCTCGCGACGGTCCCATGCGGCGAGCCGCGAACGCAGCAGCGTCCGCGCCGCATCGGGGTCCTGGATGCCGGGATCGAGCGGGCGTGCCGCCTGCACCAGAGCGGCATCGAGCGGCTTCGCGAGACGGTGCAGCCGCCAGGCTTCGAGTCCCCAACCGACGAGCTGCAGCGCCACGGCGACCGCAGCCAGCCTCAAGGGCCATCGCCATGCGTCGAGACCGACGGATGTCCGGCGCGTCGGCGCGAAAGCGCCTTGCAGGAGGTTCACCGCCTGCGTCGGGTCGTACTGCGCCGCAAGCCACGGCAAAGGTCCGTCCGGCAGCGCTTGCGATGCCGACTGCAGGAAGCCCGCACTGATCGCATCGAGCGCAGCGGCGTGACGGGCGAGATCGGCAGGCTCGCCATGCACGCGCAGACCGAGCGCGCTCGCGGGCGTGTCGCCCAGCGCGAAGGCAGGACCATCCTGCAGGGCGTCGATGGGCAAGGTCACGGTCGGTCGTCCGGGAGCGCGCCAATGCGCGTCATCGCCGTCGAGCCAGAGCATCAGATCGCCCGGCTTGTCGCGGAGGACATCGGCCTCGGCGACGAGCGCCTGCGGTTCGACGCCGAGGCCGCGCAACAGTCCGAGGTGGCGCTCGAGCCGCGCACGGGCGATGACGCGCACCGGCCATCGCCCATCCGTGAGCCGCCCACCGAGCGCGAAGTGCTGGTCCTCGAGATCGCCGGCCAACTGGTCCTCGAGGGCGTAGGGCAGCGCGGCACGCGCCTTCGTCGCCGACATCGGCGGCAGGTCGACGGCGACCGACAAGGTGTCCGACGCGGGGATGAACGCGACCAGCCGCTTCCCTCGGGCGCGATCCACGAGCGAAGCGGGCGCCACGCGTTGCGTCGTCGTGCCGTGATCCGCCCCCGGTTCGAAGCAGTCCATCAGCGCATCGCCGGCCGCAGCGGCGCCGGCGGCAGCGGGTAGACGGATGAAAAGGGTGTCGCTCATTCGGAGAACTGCCGGCTCATGACACGCATGCGTGCAGGACCCTGGGCGCCATGCGTGCTGCGCAGCAGACTGTACAAGGAGAACTCGGTGCTGCCAACGCCGGCGCGGACCTGCAGACCGAAATGCCGCGAGCGGTCGCCGAGCCCGACGCTGCGTCGCAGACGCTCGTAGGCATCGGCGGGCATGCTGCTGCGGAAGGTCGCGGGCGTGGGGAAGCACTCGCGCTCGCGGTTGCGGGCGAGCGCCTCGGGCGCGCCGGTCCACTGCTGCTCGTCGCTGAGCGCATCCAGCAGCTCGGCGCTCGCGGTGCAGAGGTTGATGCCCGCATCGCGGGGCAAGGCGGCGACGAACGGCGCCAAGCGCGCGTAGCGGGCCGCACCGAAGTCGGGGAGCGCGAGCAGTTCGGCCACGGTGGTCACCGGCCGTCCCGGCGTGCGGTACGCGGGCGTCGTCGAAGAATACGTCGCATCCTCGGCTCCGGACGGCAAGGCCTGGTCGTCGGCGTCGATCCAGTCGGCCATGCGCTCGGCCCATTCGGGCTCCAACTCGAGACGCAGCAGCAGTCTGCGGAACACCTGCACGGCGACGGGGTCGGTCCGTCCCTCGGGACCGACGAGGCTGTTGAGGTTGAACCGGCCTTGCAGATCCTCCAACTGCGCCTCGACACGAACGGCGGGCAGGGGTTCGAGCGGTCCGATCGGATTGTGCCATCGCTGCGCGAAGTGGACGGGTGCGTTGCCTCCGGCAAGATCGTCCACGAGGATCTCTGCAGCGATCGCTTCGGCACCGCCGGCGAGCAGCAGCGCTTGGTCCTGGGCGAGTCCGCCCTGCGCACGCCGCAGGCCGAGACCGGTGTCGAAGGACAGGGCGACCGCGATCGTGGTGGAGAGCGCGACGAGGATCAGCGCCACGAGGAGGGCGATGCCGCGGCTGCGCCGCGGGGCGGCGAACTGTCCGGCATGGGCGTTCATCCACCCACCTCGATGACGCGGCGGACCACCCCGAGGCGTGCGTCCTCGATCGTGACCTCGACGGCCCGCGGTCGCATGCGCCCGCTCGCGGCGCCTGCATCCGCGTCGAAGTTGCCGGGCCACTCGGCGCGCCATTCGCCGGTGGGCGCCAGGAAGCGGAACTGCAGGCGACGCACTCCTGTCAGCATGACGCGGCGCCGCTCCGGCGTCGTCTGCGTCCGATCAGGCGCCGCCCAAGCGATGCGGACGAGTTCCTCACCCTCGAGCGTCCAGGACACCCGCTGCAGCGCGGGCCGCGCCGCGCCTAGCACCGGCGCGCCGGAGGCGCGGGTGAGCGAGACGCCTTGCGAGATGCGCGGGTCGGCGAGGACCGCCGACTCCATGCCGCGGCCGAGAGCGTCGCGTACCGGTCGCGCTGCGGTCTGAGCGAAGTCCAGCGTCATCACGCGCATGGCCCGAGACAGCGCGTCGATGGATCGCTGTTCGGCCTGCACCGACCCGCGCTGCCGCGCCACCTGGCCGATGGCGGCGTAGCCCATCGCCGCCATCAACGCGGCGATGAACACCGCGACCAGCAGTTCGAGCAGCGTGAACCCGCGCGCCCGCGACATCATCCGTCCTCGCGACGCGCAACATCCCACAGCCGGTCGGCACCGGGATCGGCGAGCAGGCTGCGGCCACGGGCACCGGTCAGCGTGACGATCCAGCCCTCGTCGGCCTTCAGGCCGCTCTGCGCTTCGGGTCGCACCCGGACGGTGATCTGCACGACGCCGTCGAAAGGCGTGCGCCCGATCTCCTGGCGCCACTGCCATCGTCGGCCGCCCATCTCGGCACTGCCTTCGCGCGTCCCCGGCGATGGCCACTCGGGCTCGAGACGGGTCTCGGTGATGCGGTTCATCGCGACCTGACCCGCCAGCATCCGCTCGCGTTGACGCTGCGCGCTGTCGGCCGCGGTGCGCAGCGCGGTGAGCACCGCAGCGGCGCCCAAGGCGACGATGATGAGCGCCACCAGGACTTCGACCAGCGTGAAGCCGCGACGGCGGATCACCGCGCGGCTCCCGTCTGGCGTCGTGCCAAGCCGCCGTCGGGCGAGGGCGCGAGGTGCTCGGTCAGCGGGTCACCTTCACGCCGCAGCCGGATCTCGAAACCGGTGAATTCGCCGCGCGCATCGGCGCCGAGCTGCGGCGGGTCGCCGGGATCCGCCTTCTTAGGCAGCGTGACGCGCCGTCCATCGACATCGAGCTCCGCGCCGATACCCGCGGGCCAACGCCTCGGGCGCAAGGCGTCATCGACGATCGGCTGCCAAGCGCGGGTGCGCGGCTCCCAGACCATGAACTCGTAGCCGTCGGTGCGTAGGCGCAGGCCGTAGTCGCGGACCTCGAGCTCGGCGCGGTCGGCCGCGAGATCGAGGAGCGCGGCGAGACGATCCGCCTCCTCGGTGAGACGCCTGTCCTGGCCGAGCAGCCCGAACGACAGCAGCGCACCGCCTGTCACGACGCCGATGATGACGAGCACCACCAGCAGTTCCATCAAGGTGAATCCCGGCGCTACGCCGGGTCGTGTGCCGAGGCGCGTGCGCACCTCGCGGCTCAGTTGCCGAGGTCCCAATTGCCGATGTTGTCCCGGTCGGTCTCGGGCGTGCCGCCCTGGCCATCAGGTCCCATCGACCAGAGGTCGTACTCGCGACCGCGCGACCCGGGGTAGGCGTAGCGGTATTCGTTGCCCCAAGGGTCGGTGGAGACACGCGCCAGATAGCCGCCCGGCTTCCAGTTGCGCACGGTGGCATCGTCCGGCTTGGTCACGAGCGCTTTGAGGCCCTGCTCGGTGGTCGGCAGACGCGCGGTATCGAGCCGGTACATCGCGAGCGCCGTCTCCAGCGCTTGGATATCGGTACGGGTCTTGGTGACGCGGGCCTCGTCGACGCGACCCATTACGCGCGGCACGATGAACGCCGCGAGCAGGCCGATGATCACGACGACCACCATGATCTCGATGAGCGTGAAGCCACGGGAACGGTGTCGGCGGTGGGTCACGGTCGTACTCCGGGAAGGCAAGGCACGACGCGATGATAGCAAAGCGCCATGCGGTCACTTCGGGCGGCAGGCCACTCCAGGAAGCGCATGCGTCTTGCTGGTCTTGCGGTCCCGGAGGTAGCAGGTGCTGCCGTCCGTCACGATATCGAAATATCTGGGCATCGCGGGGCTGTTGCCCTCGTAGGGTCCGGGCGGCGGGGGCGGCACGCTCACGACCGACTCCCGTGTCGGATCGCCGGGTCCGCGCTTCGCCGGCCCTCGCTCGGTCGCCTCGAAAAGCACGCGATCCAAGGTCTGCAGCGTCGCGGGTGAGCCGTCCGCAAGCACCGCAGGGCGCAGCTCCGGCGCCGTCGGTGACCGACACGCCGACACACCCGCTGCGGCGACGAGCAGCACGCCGATGCCGGCGACCATGGACTGTGGGCCGTACCGCATGTCAGCGACGGTCCATGCCGGGTGGAAGGCGCATATCGCGGTTGACCTCCATCACTCCCGGCTCCGGCGGCTCGAGGGCGCGGCCCGCCGACGAGGGGCGCTCCAGATCCGAAGGCGCAGCGCCCGCCGGGATCGCCGGGCAACTGCCGGTCGCCCGGAAGCCGAGCGCGGCCGCGAGCAGCGCTTCGTTCGCGTCGCCGAGCTCGCGCGTCAGGTCGTCCGCCACCTGACAGCCCGGCACCCGGACACCGAAGGCCGCGGGGGAGTTACCGGTGATGAATCCGTCGGCGTAGTCGCCGAAGTTCTTGTCGTTACCGCCCTGGAACTGGATGGTGTAGTAGGTCTCGCCGCAGTTGTCCTGCGGATAGAAGCCGAACGGCTTGCCGCAGGTCGTGCCACCGATGAGGTTGACCTGGAAATCGATGCCGCGCAGGCCGTTGATCACGGCTTCGCTCGCGCTGCAGGTGCGTTCCGTAGACAGCATGAAGACGCGTGTGAGGTTGAGCGTCGGAAGGTCCTGTCCGCTCGAGAGCGAGAAACCGAGCGTCCGGCTGTAGAACGGCACCGGCTCGTTCGGTTGTCCGGTAACGGGGTCGCGCGTCCCTGCCGCCGCGTTGAAGCGCAACCGCTCGAAGGCGCGGTTCGCCGTGCGGGACGGCCCGGCGAGCATGTAGGAGAGCTGCGAGGCCACCGCGAGCAGCCCGCCGCCGTTGTAGCGCAGATCCACCACGACATCGGTGACGCTGTTGATGCGCATCTCGGTGATCGCTTGGACGATGGCGCTTTCGCTCGCGTTCGGACCGAAGGTGTTGAACAGGATGTAGCCCACCTTGCCGGTAGGGGTATCGATGATGCGCGTGCGGTTGACGGGGCTCGGCGCCAAGTTGATCGAGGTCAGTGTTACGGTCCGGTCCGCAGCGGCGCCCGGGTCGCGCACCACGAAGGTGGTGGTCGTGCCCGCAGCGGTCGGGAACAGCCCGGCGTTGAGCACATCGATGTCGGCCTGCGTATTGCCGTTGACGACATCGACGCCGTTCACGCGGAGGATTCGAGACCCGCGGACGAGGTTCGCCTGACCGTTGGTGACGGCGGCGGCCGGCGAGTTCGGTTCGGTGAAGCGTACGCGGTAGTCGCGCGGCGGACGCGTGGCGAGCGCGACAAGATCCGCACCGTAGGTGGCGCGTGGCGCCGAGATCTGTCGTCGCTGGAAATCGACCGTGGACTCGCTGAAGTGGAAGTCGTCCTTGTCCTTGCCGGAGGGCGTCCGTGCGGTGGTCTTCAGCACCGCGAAATAGTCCTTCCGGCTGTTGAAGTTCGCGGGGTTCTGGTCGAGCACCTCGGTGTTCCAGAGATAGGTCTCGTTGGTCCATGAGCGCAACCAGAACCGTTCCTCGATCGCCGTCCCCTGCCGGTCGGTGAACGGACGGTTGTTGAGGTCGACGCCGGTGCGCGGGATCTCACACCGATCTTTGAATGTGCTCGCGGCCGCGTAGACACCTGGGTTCCAGGTGACCCCGCTCGGCGGCGGCGGTGGGGGCGGCGGCGGCGGCGGATTCGGCGCTGGGGAGCCTCCGCCGCCGCCACCGCACGCGGCGAGGGTCAGCGCGCTGAGGCAGGCTGCCGCGCTCAACAACTTGGTCCGGGCGTAGCGGCGATGACGGTCTGCGTTTCCGATTCTGGACATGGCTAGCGGCGGGCTCGTGTGTGTTCGACCCCGCGAGCATAGGCATAGCGGGAACCAGTCTCAACGACTTGCATCACCCTCGTCGGTAGTACTTTCCGACCGGGCTTATACTGGCGCCTGTTCCCAACCCTTGATGAGGGGTCTGATGTCGCGAGCGTTCTTGTTCCCCGGCCAAGGGTCCCAGTCCGTCGGGATGATGGCGTCACTCGCCGCGGAGCATCCCGTGGTGCGCGAGACCTTCGATGCCGCCTCGGGCGTGCTCGGCTACGACCTCTGGGCGCTTGCGCAGCAAGGTCCTGCGGAACAGCTCGCCCTCACGGAGATCACCCAGCCGGTGATGTTGGTCGCCGGTGTCGCGACCTACCGCGCTTGGCGCGCGGCGGGCGGTGCGGTGCCTGGCTGGGTGGCGGGCCACAGTCTGGGGGAGTTCACGGCGCTCGTAGCCGCGGGGACGCTCGACTTCGAGGATGCCGTCGACCTCGTGCGGGTGCGCGGTGAGCTCATGCGCGATGCGATGCCGGGCGGGCAGGGCGGCATGGCCGCGGTGCTCGGCCTCGAAGACGCCGACATGGAAGCGGTCTGCGTCGCCGCCGCGCAGGGCGAGGTCGTCGAGGCCGTCAACTTCAACGCGCCCGGGCAGGTGGTCATCGCTGGCCACCGTACCGCGCTCGAGCGCGCCATCGAGGGCGCGAAAGCGCGGGGCGCGAAGCGCGCACTGCCGCTGCCGATCAGCGTGCCCTGCCACAGCAGCCTGATGCGCCCCGCCGCCGAGCGGCTGCGCGAGCGGCTCGCTAAGTCCACCTTCACCGCGCCCGTTTGCCGGTTCCTGAGCTCGGTCGATGCCGAGGAATACCGGGACCCTGACGCGATCCGCGATCTGCTCTACCGCCAGCTCGCAAGCCCGGTTCGTTGGGTCGCCACTGTGCGGGCGTTGGTCGCCGCCGGCGTCACGGATTTCGTCGAATGCGGTCCCGGAAAGGTGTTGGCCGGTCTCAACCGCCGCATCGACAAGACCCCGGGGCTCTCGGCATCGGCGCTCGAGGACCCGGGCTCGATGTCGGCGGCGCTGGCCACTGCGGCCGGCGTCCAAGGGACCACTACAGGAGGTGCGGCATGACCGCAGTGCTCACGGGACAGACGGCGCTCGTCACGGGTGCTTCTCGCGGCATCGGTCGCGCGATCGCCGAGTCGCTTGCGGCCGCCGGTGCCAAGGTCATCGGTACGGCCACGAGCGCGGCGGGCGCCGAGGCCATCACCGGGTGGCTCGCGCCTTCGGGTGGACGGGGGGCGGTGCTGGATGTCGCCGATGCGGCCTCGGTCGAGGCGCTGCTCGCCGGGCTCGAGGCCGCGGGCGAGATGCCCGGGATCCTGGTCAACAACGCCGGTATCACCCGCGACGCCCTGCTCATGCGCATGAAGCCCGAGGACTGGGACGCCGTGCTGCTCACCGACCTGACCTCGGTGTTCCGCCTGTCCCGGGGCTGCATCAAGCACATGGTCAAGGCGCGGCAGGGCCGGATCATCAACATCACCTCGGTCATCGGCTCGATGGGCGGGGCGGGGCAGACCAACTACGCGGCCGCCAAGGCCGGGGTCATCGGCTTCACCAAGTCGCTCGCCAAGGAGGTCGGTAGCCGCGGCATCACCGTGAACGCGGTCGCCCCGGGGTTCATCGACACCGACATGACGCGGGCGGTGGACGAGGCGCAGCGGGCGGCGTGGATGACCATCATCCCGTTGGGCCGCTTCGGCGACCCGGCCGATGTCGCCGCCGCAGTGCTCTATCTGGCTTCGCCGGCGGGGGGTTACCTGACCGGCCAGACCCTGCATGTGAACGGCGGGATGCACATGCCCTAGCGGGGCAGAACCGGCGTATTTCTCATTAAATTCAGAGATTTAGCCCTCGTGCGTTGGCGCGCACCCCCGCTTCCCCTACAATAGGGCCTGGTCGACGGCCTGGCCGGTCGACAGAGAATAATTCTTCATAGGTCTCAGAGAGGTC
>DAIMYL010000024.1:10097-11605 GCA_036734505.1 Steroidobacteraceae bacterium
GTCGACGGCCTGGCCGGTCGACAGAGAATAATTCTTCATAGGTCTCAGAGAGGTCACACCACCGATGAGCAGCGTCGAACAGCAGGTCAAAGCCATTGTTGCGGAGCAGCTTGGCGTCAAGCTCGAGCAGGTCACCAACAATGCTTCGTTCGTCGATGACCTCGGAGCCGATTCCCTCGACACCGTGGAGCTCGTGATGGCGCTCGAAGAAGAGTTCGAGACCGAGATCCCGGACGAGGACGCCGAGAAGATCACCACGGTCCAGCAAGCGATCGACTACGTCAACGCCCGCCGCAAGGCCTGAGGCGTCCGTTGTATCGGCACGGGGCCGGCCAGGTGCCGGCCCCGTCCTTTTAGCCTCCCGATAGCCCTCCCGGAGACCGCATGAGCAAGCGGCGAGTCGTCGTCACCGGCCTCGGCATCGTTTCCCCCGTCGGCAGCACCGTCGAGTCGGCCTGGGAGGCCATCCTGCGCGGTGAGAGCGGCATCGGGCTCATCAGCCGCTTCGACACCTCGGCCTTCGCCACCCGCATCGGCGGGGCGGTGAAGGGTTTCACCGTCGGCGACTACATCCCGCCGAAGGAAGCCCGCCGGATGGACGAGTTCATCCACTACGGCGTGGCCGCGGGCATCCAGGCGATCACGAACTCCGGCATCGACTTCAGCACCCTCGATCCGGAGCGCTGCGGCGTCGTAGCGGGTGCCGGTATCGGTGGCCTCGCGACCATCGAGGCCGAGTGCGAGACCTATCTGCAGGTCGGCGGCCCCCGCAAGATCTCGCCGTTCTTCATCCCGTCCTCGATCATCAACATGATCGCGGGGCATCTGTCCATCCGCTACGGCCTCAAGGGACCGAACCTCGGCGTGGTCACCGCCTGCACCACATCGACCCACGCGGTCGGTCTTGCCTACCGCACCATCCAGTACGGAGACGCCGAGGTGATGCTGGCCGGGGGTGGCGAGATGTCGACCACCAGGCTCGGCATCGGCGGTTTCTCGCAGGCCCGGGCGCTCTCGGAGCGCAACGACGACCCTGCCGGTGCGTCGCGGCCCTGGGACCGCGATCGTGACGGCTTCGTGGCTTCGGACGGCGGCGGCGCGCTGCTGCTCGAGGAGCTCGAGCACGCCAAGCGCCGGGGCGCGGTCATCCTGGGCGAGCTCATCGGCTTCGGCATGAGCGGCGATGCTTACCACATCACCGCCCCCCCCGAAGACGGGGCAGGGGCGCGGCTCGCCATGCAGAACGCGCTGCGTGACGCCCAGCTCGCCCCGGACGCCGTGCAGTACCTCAACGCCCATGCCACCTCGACCCCCTTGGGCGATCGGGCGGAGACGAAGGCCATCAAGCACGCCTTCGGTGCGCATGCGGCGAAGCTCGCCGTGAGTTCCACCAAGTCGATGACCGGCCACCTGCTCGGGGCCGCCGGCGTCGTCGAGGCCATCTTCACGGTGTTGGCGCTGCGCGATCAGGTGGCCCCGCCCACCATCAACCTCGCGAACCCCGACCC
>DAIMYL010000024.1:11705-13973 GCA_036734505.1 Steroidobacteraceae bacterium
CGCTACGCGCTCGCACCGGGGCTCACGCCGCGGGCGCTGCTCGCGCAGCTCGAGGAGGGGCGCGTGGTCCTCGAGTCGCTCACCGTCATCGAGGGTTCGCGCTACGCCGACCTGCGCCGCGCGCTGGCCCGGCATCCCGAGGTCGCGCAGACGCTCGCGGGCGTCGACGATGCGTCGGTGATGGCGCAGCTCGGGCTCGCGGGCGTGCATCCCGAGGGGCGGTTCTTCCCGGACACCTACAAGTTCGCCGCCGGCACCTCCGACCTCGACCTGCTGCGCCTTGCGGCGACGCGCATGACCCGGGAACTCGACGCCGCCTGGCGCACCCGCACGGCGGATCTGCCGCTCAGGTCGCCGGACGAGCTGCTGACGCTGGCATCCATCGTCGAGAAGGAATCGGGGCGCGAGGACGAGCGCGACCGCATCGCCGGCGTGTTCGTGTCGCGCCTGCGGCTCGGCATGAAGCTGCAGACCGATCCGACGGTGATCTACGGCATCGGCGACGCCTACGACGGCGACATCCGTCGCCGTGACCTCGAGACCGACACGCCCTACAACACCTACACCCGTGCCGGGCTCACGCCGACGCCCATCGCGTTGCCCGGTGCGGCGGCGCTGCGCGCCGCGGCGCAGCCGCGTGTCACCGGCGAGCTCTATTTCGTGGCGACCGGCGGAGGCGACGGCTCGCATCGCTTCTCGCGGACCTACGAGGAACACCGACGCAATGTGGCCGCGATGCTTGAGCGGCAACGCGCCGGCAGGGCGGCGGCGACATCGAGCGAGGCGGGGCGATGAGCGGATCCGGACGGTTCATCACCCTCGAGGGCATCGAGGGCGCGGGCAAGAGCACGGTCGCCGCTGCGTTGACGGCGGCCTTGCGCGCACGCGGGGTCAGCGTGGTGCAGACCCGCGAGCCTGGCGGCACGCCGCTCGCCGAGCGGATCCGGGAACTGGTTCTGCATCGCGGCGAAGAGCATCTGTCCGCCGAGGCCGAGACGCTGCTGATGTTCGCCGCGCGGGCGGTGCACTTCCACAACCTCATCCGCCCGGCGCTCTCGCGCGGCGACTGGGTGGTCTGCGACCGCTACACCGACGCCACACGCGCCTACCAGGGCGGCGGACGCCGGGTCGCCGCCGACTTCATCGAGACGCTGTCACGCGAGGTGTTGGACGGCTTCTCGCCCGACCTCACGCTGCTGCTCGACCTGCCCGTGACCGTCGGTCTCGACCGCGCACATGCGCGTCGCAAGGCCGCTGGCGGCGGCGAGGCGGACCGCTTCGAGTCCGAGACGGGCAGGTTCTTCGAGCGCGTGCGTACACGGTACCTCGCCATCGCCGAGGCGGACCCCGACCGGGTACGGGTGCTCGATGCGATGCAGCCTCCGGACGAGCTCGCGAAGGCGGCCTTGGAGGCCGTGCTGCCCCTGATCGCGCCGTCGGTGGACGACCGATGACACCGCCGCCGCTCGATGCCGACCTGCCGTGGTTGCACCCGGCGCAGCAGGCGTTCAACGCCGCGATCGCCAGCGGACGGCTCGGACACGCGCTGCTCGTGCAGGCGTCGCCCGGGCAGGGCGGCGAGTGGCTCGCCACCTGGATCGCGGCGCGCATGTTCTGCCGCCAGCCGCGCGAGGCCGCCGGCATCGGTGGCGCACCCTGCGGCGACTGCCTCGATTGTCGGCGCGTGCAGTCGGGCGAGCAGCCGGACCTGTTGACGCTGCGGCCCATCGAGGATTCGAAGGAGATCCGCATCGACCAGGTGCGTGAGCTTGCCGCCGAACTCGCGCTGACGGCGCATGCGGGCGGCCGAAAGGTCGCGGTCATCACGCCGGCGGAGCGCCTCAACCGCAACGCCGCCAACGCGCTGCTGAAGACATTGGAGGAGCCCGCCGGTCAGGCGTTGCTGCTGCTCGTCACGGGCGAGCCATGGCGGTTGCCGGTGACGGTGCAGAGCCGCTGTACCCGTCTGCGGTCCCGCACGCCCACCGACGACGAGCTCGTCGCCTGGCTGCAGGCGCAGCGGCCGGGCAGCAGCGCCGTCGACTGGCGCGCCGCCCTTGCGGTGCTCGGCCCGCAGCCCTTGTCGGCGCTGGGCGTCGATGGCGCGGCGCTCGCCGGGCTGCAGCGCGACACCGAACGCGCGCTGCAGGACGCCATGACGGGCGGCCTCGATGTCGTCGAGACCGCTGAGCGTTGGGGCAAGGACGAGTACGCGCTGCGGGTCGCCTGCATCGAACGCTGGATCGCCGAGCGTCTGCGCGAATGGGG
>DAIMYL010000024.1:14073-20523 GCA_036734505.1 Steroidobacteraceae bacterium
CGCTGCGGGTCGCCTGCATCGAACGCTGGATCGCCGAGCGTCTGCGCGAATGGGGGCGCGGCAAGCGCGGCGTCGCCGCGCCGGCACTCTTCGAGGCGTTGGACCACGCGCGCGAGGCGCGTCAGTGGACCGAGACCCCGATCAACAAACCGCTCGCGATGGAGCGGATCCTGTGGCGGCTCGCGACGCTGCGGACTACTTCAGCAGGGACCAACCCGCGTCGGGCGTGAACCGCGGGCCGTACTTCGCGGCGAGCGCCTCGAGGCGCTTGACGCACTCCGCGACACCGCGGTCGCGCGCCGCCTGCAGCGGTCCGCCACGGAAGGGCGGATAGCCCGCGCCGAAGATCATGCCGGCATCGATCTTGTCGGCATCCGCCACCACGCCCTCGCGCAGGCAGGCGACCGCCTCGTTGGCGAGCGCGAGCATCAACCGATCCTGCAGGTCAAAGGGTGCTGTGGCAGCCGCAACATCCTTCACAGGCTTGCCGTCGCGCCAAAGATAGAAACCCTCGCCGGTCTTCTTGCCGAGCTTCCCGGCGGCGATGCGCTCGTCGAGTTCGCGGGTGTCGGGGAGCGGCCGTCCCAGCGCGCCCGACACGATGGCGCCGACATGGCGGCAGATGTCGAGACCGACGACATCGGAGAGCTCCACAGGGCCCATCGCCATGCCGAAGTCGACGGCCGTGGCGTCGATCACCGGCAAGGGCACACCTTCGCGACCGGCGAGCATCGCCTCCTGCATGTAGGCGGAGAGCACGCGGTTCACGAGGAAGCCCGGGGCGCTGCGGCAGGGCAGCGGGAACTTATCGAGGCGACGGGCGAGGGCGATCGCCGTGCCCGCGCTCTCGGACGCGGTGGCCTCGCCCTGCACGATCTCGATGAGCGGCATCTGCGCGACCGGATTGAAGAAATGCAGGCCGACGAGCCGGCCCGGCGTCGTGAGCGCTGAGGCGAGCTCCTCGAGGCGGATGGACGAGGTGTTGGTGGCGATGATGGCGCCCGGCTGCATCTGCGGCTCGATCTTCGCGTAGAGCGCGCGCTTGGCCTCGGCGTTCTCGACGATGGCCTCGATGACGACATCCGCGGACGCGATGCCGTCGCCCGCGAGGTCGGCGCGCAGCCTCGCCGCGGCCTCCCCGCGCTTGGCGGGGTCCTTGATGCGCTTCTCGAAGAGCGCGGTGGCGCGGTCCATCGCCGGTTTGATGTACTCCTCGGCGCGGTCCTGCAGCGTGACCTCGAGGCCGCGCAGCGCACACCACGCTGCGATGTCACCGCCCATCACGCCGGCACCGATCACATGCACCCGCTGCGGCGTGCGCGAGCCGGCGATCCGCTGCGACTTGAGCGCATCCTGAAGGAAGAAGACGCGCACGAGGTTTCTCGAGGTCGGCGTGAGGAACAGCCGCGCGATGGAGGCCGCCTCGGCGTCGTAGGCTGCGCGACCCTTCGCACCGTGCCACTGCCAGAGGTCCACGATGGCGTAGGGCGCGGGATAGTGGTCCTGCCGCGCCTTGCGCGCGATGCCGGCGCGCACCTTCTTCGCGATGAACGGACGCACCGGACCCCACGAGAGCAGGCGCTGCGCAAAAGGCGCGCGGCGCGGGGCAGGGCGGCGGCGGATGATGTCGCGCGCCGCGTCGGCGAGCTGGTCGGCCGAGTCCACCAACCGGTCCACCAGGCCCATGGTCAGCGCCTTCGCGCCGCGGATGTTGCGACCGGTGAGCATCATGTCGAGCGCTGCCGGCGCGCCGATGAGCTGGACGCTGCGCACCGTGCCGCCGAAACCCGGATGGATGCCGAGCAGCACTTCGGGGAAGCCAAGCGTGAGGCGGTCGTTGCCGACGGCGACCCGGTAGGTGCAGGCGAGGGCCAGTTCCAGTCCGCCGCCGAGCGCGAAGCCCTCGATGGCGGCGACCGTCGGGCACGGCAACGCCTCGATGCGGTCGATGACCGACTGCCCGGCCCGCACCAGCGACTCGGCCTGCGCGACGCTCTGCAGCGTGGTGAATTCGTTGATGTCGGCGCCGGCGACGAAGCCGCTGCGCTTGCCCGAACGGATGACGAGCCCCTTCGGCGGCGCGGCCTCGAGCGTGCGCAACACCTCGTCCGCCTCCTGCATCATCTCGCTGCCGAGGCTGTTGGCCGAGGCGTCGGCCTTGTCCAAGGTCAACCAGGCGATGCCCTCGGCATCGGTCTCAAGACGGCAATGGCGCAGGGTCATCGGGGCTCCTTCAAGGGCTGACGGCAGACGGCCATCAGGCGGCGGTCGCTGTGGCGGCGCTGCGGACGCGGAAATCGCAGATCAGCGGTCGATGGTCGGACAGGCGGACATCCGGGATGCGGAAATCGAGCACCTCGATCTCCGGGCTCACCAACACGAAATCGAGCTCCGCCCGCGGCACTCGCGCAGGATACGAGGCCAGATGCCGGGTGTTGGCGTTGCGCAACCCGGTGGCTTGCTGGAACAGGAACAGCTCGTCGCGCCCGGTGAAGGTGTTGAAGTCGCCGGCGACGATGACGGGCTTGCGCGCCGTGCGCACGAGCTCATGCAGGTGCGCGAGCTGCTCCTGACGGTGCCGGTACTTGATCGAGAGATGCACGAGGAACACGCAGCAGTCCTCGAGCTCGAGCTCGATGACCAGGCGCTTGATCCCGGTCGGGAAGAAATGGAACCGCTCGCCGTGGACCCGCGGCGCGGCCAGCAGCGCGTTGGCCTGCTTGCGGACGATCGGAAGCTGGAGGTTCATGGACGCCGCGCCATACTTGCACTGGTAGGCGGTGTAGTGCCCGAGGTGGTTGGCGATGTATTCGACCTGGTTCACGAGGCCGCTGCGCATCGAGCCGGTGTCGACCTCGATCAGGCCGACGAGATCGGCGTCCTGCGCGCGGACGAACTGCGTGATGTCATCGAGGGTCTTGCGGCTGCTGCGCAGGTAGCCTGCGCCGGGCACGGGCAGGTGGAACGCCGGGCCGGTACCGGTGGCGTAGCGGATGTTGTAGACCAGAAGGCGCAAGTTGTCAGTTTACGCGATGCGGCTGTCCATCCTTAAATACGCATAATGTATATTATGTTAAATAAAGGATGGGCGAGATCCAGGCGACCATGCGGGCGGTTCCGCCCCGGACGCCGGGCCGCCTTGACAGCCCGCCCTACGGCCCCGGACAGTCCACCGGGAGTCATCCAGGGGGTTCAGCATGTGGTCCACGCGTATCGCCGCGGTCGCGGCGCTTCTCGGCTTGGTGACGGCCTGCGGCAGGCCGGGCGATAGCGTCATCCAGCCTGGTGCCGGGGCTGCTGAGGCCCTGCAGCGCCGGTTGATCGAGGCCAAGCCGGGCGACATCGTCACCCTCGCCGCCGGCCGGTTCGAGTTCACCGACGGGCTGTCGCTCGACCAGTCGAAGGTCACGATCCGCGGCGCGGGCCCCGCCCAGACCATCCTGAGCTTCAAGGGCCAGACCGGCGCCGGCGAAGGCCTGCTGGTCACCGGTGACGATGTCACCTTGGAAGGCTTCGCCGTCGAGGACACCAAGGGCGACGGCATCAAATCCAAGGGTGCCGATCGCATCACCTATCGCGACCTGCGGGTCGAATGGACCCGCGGCCCCGATGCCAGGAACGGCGCTTACGGTGTATATCCGGTCGAATCGAAGGATGTGCTCATCGAGCGCGTCACCGTCCGCGGCGCTTCGGACGCCGGCATCTATGTCGGCCAGTCCAGGAACATCATCGTGCGCGACAGCCGCGCCGAGCTGAACGTCGCGGGCATCGAGATCGAGAACTCCTCCGACGCGGATGTGCACCGCAATGTGGTGACGCGCAACACCGGCGGCATCCTGGTGTTCGACCTGCCCGACCTGCCGGTCAAGGATGGGCGCTCGATCCGCGTGTTCGACAACGAGATCACGGACAACGACACGCCGAACTTCGCGCCGCCGGGCAACATCGTCGCCAGCGTGCCGAGCGGCACCGGCGTGATGGTGATGGCGGCCTCGGGTGTTCATGTCTTCCGCAACCGGCTGCAGCGCAACCGGACGGCCCATGTGCTGGTGGCGGCGTATTTCTTGCCGCTGAAGGACCCCGCCTACGATCCGCTGCCGAGCGACATCGTGGTGCGCGACAACATCTACGGTCCGGGCGGCGGCGATCCGCAAGGGATGCTGCAGCCGCTCGGCAAGGCGCTCGGCGGGCAGCTGCCGCCCATCGTCTGGGACGGCGTCGACACCGCCGGCGGCAAGACCGTTCCGGCGTCCCTGCATGTGCTCGAGCCTCCAACGGTGCCCTTCATCAGCCTCGGTCTGCGCGCGACGCCGGTCGACCTGGGCACGGCGCAGCCCACGCCGGTCCGACCGGTCGCGGCGACGGCGGCACCCTCCGAGCCCGCAGCGGTGAAGCTGCCGCAGGATCGCGGGTGATCCGAGGTCGGGCGCTCCGTAGCGTCCGCCGCGCCGCCGCAGCCTTGGCCGCCGCGGCGGGGATCGTCGTGCTCGTCACGCTCGCCGGCTGCGCCGGTCGCGGTGCGGGACCCGACCCTGCCCGCCTGCTCTCCGGGCCGCCGCCCTCCTCGCTCTCTGCGTTCGATTTCTTTGACGACGCCGCGCCGGGTGCGGCGCTCATGCCACGGCCGCGGGTCGAGGGCTACGCGCTCGTGAACGCGCTGTTCTCCGACCATGCCGTCAAGGACCGCCATGTCTATCTGCCGCCCGGCAGCGCGATCGGTTACCGCGAGGACGGCGTGCTCGAGTTCCCGGTCGGCAGCGCCATCCTGAAGACCTTCTCGCTGGCGCCGGACCTGCGCGCCCCGGAGCGCGGCGCGCGGCGCATCGAGACGCGTGTGCTGGTGCGTCGTGCCGAGGGTTGGGTGGCGTGGCCATATGTCTGGAACGCCGCGCAGACCGACGCGATCTATTCACCGGTCGGCGCGCGCCAGTCGTGGGATGTCACGGGGCCCGACGGCAAACCGCTGCACATCGACTACCGCGTGCCCAACCAGAACCAATGCAAGACCTGCCATCAGCACGGCGACTCGATCACGCCCATCGGACCGACGGCACGGAACCTCAGCGCGGGCCGCGTCGACGCGCCGGACCTGCTCGGCGACTGGCGAGCGCGCGGACTTCTTGAGGCGCCGCCAGAGGCGCTCGCGACGCTGGAACGCGTGACGGCCGCGGCCGACGATGCGCAGCCGGTGGACCGACGGGCACGCGCCTGGCTCGACATCAACTGCGCGCATTGCCATCAGCGCGCCGGCAGCGCCTCGAACTCCGGCCTCTACCTCGCCTGGGAGGAACCTGTCGGCACTGCCCTCGGCATCGGCAAGCGACCGGTGGCGGCAGGACGGGGTGCGGGCGACGGCCTGTTCGTCATCGATCCCGGCCATCCGGAGCGATCGATCATGGTGCATCGCATGGCGTCGGTCGAGCCTGGGGTCGCGATGCCGGAGCTCGGCCGCTCCGTTCATGACCCTGTCGGCGTGGCCTTGGTATCGGCCTGGATCGCGGCGCTGCCGCGTTCCACGCCGTAGCGTCGCGCGGCGATGGACCGGCCCATGTTGCTCGTCCTCTCGGCCATGCCCGAAGAGATGGAGGCGCTGCGACCGCGGCTCACCGCACTGGACAGCGCCACCGTGACCGGACGCCAGGTGCTGCGCGGCCGGCTCGCAGGTGCGCCGGTCGTCCTCGCCTTCTCGCGTTGGGGCAAGGTCGCCGCCGCGAGCACCGCCGCGCAGCTGATCCTGGGGGAGCGGCCGCAGGCCGTCGTCTTCACCGGCATCGCCGGCGCTTTGCACGACGGTCTCGCCCAAGGCGATCTCGTGGTCGCGCGCGATCTCTACCACCACGACCTCGACGCCTCGCCGTTCTACGCGCCCACCGTCGTCCCCCTCCTCGACCGTGCCGCGCTGCCGACCGACGCCGCGCTATCGTCTGCCCTGCTCACCGCGGCCGAGCGGTGGCGGCACGACGACCCCGCCGTCGCGCCACGCCGCATCGTGCACGCCGACATCGCGACCGGTGATCAGGTGATCGGTACGCGTGCCGCGCGCGCCGAGGTGCGCCGCCGGGTGCCTTCCGCCGCGTGCGTCGAGATGGAGGGCGCGGCGGTGGCGCAGGTCTGCGAAGAGTTCGGGTTGCCGTTCGCATGTCTGCGCCTGATCTCCGACAGCGCCGACGAGCGGCTCGCGCCGGACGAGGTGTTCGCGCTCGCTCGCCGCTCCGGGGCGGGCGCCGCTGAGATCCTGTCGCGCTGGATCGCGGCCGGCGCGGAAGGCGCCTGAAGCTCAACGCACCAGCGGCACGACCGTCGCGCAGAGCAGCGCGATCAACAGCGCGCCGATCAGGTCCACCAGCAGACCCGATTTGAGCATCGCCGTGATCGGCACTTTGCCCGTCGAGTAGACCAGCGCGTTCGAGGAGGTCGCTGCCGGGTTCGCGAAGCCGAGGTTCGCGGCCA
>DAIMYL010000025.1:0-19871 GCA_036734505.1 Steroidobacteraceae bacterium
CGGGATCGGCGAGGCGGGCGACTACGTCGTCGAGAAGGCCTTCGCCGTGCGTTGATGACCAGCGCTGCGGAAAACCCCTAGAGAAGGCGCGCCAGCACGCTGCCACCATCCATCGGATGCCGTGGCGCCTGCTGTCGACCCTCGTCCTGCCCTTCTTGGGGTACTGCGTCGGTTTCGCCGCGGCGACGGTCGCGGTCGACGCTGTACTGCATACGACCGGGTTCGGATGGGTCGGGCGATACCTCGGCATCCCGGGCACGCTGCTGATCCTGCTGTCGCTCACCTACTCGCTGCGCAAACGGGGCCGGATCCACCGGGGCAATCCGCGCACGCTGCTCGCCTTCCACCAGTGGGCGGGTTGGGCCGGCGCGTCGCTGGTGCTGGTGCACGCGGGGGTGCACTTCGAGGCGATCCTGCCGTGGGTCGCGACCGCGGCGATGTGCATCAATGTGCTGAGCGGACTCACCGGCAAGTTCCTGCTCGCCCGTACCCGCGAGGACATCGGTGAACGACGGCGCGCACTCGTCGCACAAGGACTCGCGCCCGCCGAGATCGAGGAGCGGCTGCGCGATGATCTGGCCGCGATGCGCCTCATCAACCATTGGCGCACGGTGCACATCCCGATCTTCCTCACCTTCGCGGTGACCGCACTCGGGCACATCGTCAGCATCCTGCTGTTCTGGAACTGGCGATGAACCGGCGTACGCTCGCGGTCGTCATCGCCGCGCTGGTCCTCATCGGTGGCCTGACCTTCACGGCGGCGGACCTGTGGATCGCACCCGGCCATCCCACGCCCGGGCATCAGGCGATCGCCAGCGACTGCTTCGCCTGCCACCAGCCGTTCCGCGGCACGCCGGTCGAGCGCTGCACCGCCTGTCATGCCTTCGACCGGGACGGGATCGTCGATGGCAGACGGGTCGTTCCGGCCAACGGCAAGGTCACACCCGGCTCACCCTTCTTCGCGCTGCACCGCGAGGCCTCGGGACGCGCCTGCACGAACTGCCACACGGGGCATCTCACCCGCGACAAGACCGCGGCGACGACCTTCGATCACAGCACCTGGTTCCCGCTCGCCCCACCGCATGACGCCGCCTGTACCACCTGCCATGTCGGCGGCGACCACTCGCGCTACACCTGCACGAACTGCCACGAGCATGCACCGGACCGCCTCGCGCGCGAACATGCCGAAGAGGGCATCACCGACCTGCGCGACTGCGTCCGCTGCCATCGCGGCGGGCGAGAGCATGAACGGTGATGACGCACGATGCCGCAACGGGTCGTCTGACGGTCAGCGTCCCGGCGGCGTCACATACCAGAGACCGTTCGCCCCGGTCGCGTAGTAGACCGCGCCGCGCTCGGTCGGCACCAGCGTGAGTCCGAAGTTGCGCGGCAGGTCCCGCACCCGACCGATCTCTGAACCGTCATCGGCGCGTCGCCAGACGAGCTGCTCGCTGGGATAGCGCGGGGAACCGTACGCATCCGGGCGTGCCGCACCGATGTCGGTGGCGACCACCACCCGCGATGCTCGGTCACCCAGCAGGGTGATGAACGAACCGGTGTACTGTCCGCTGCGCCAAGCGATCGAAAACCCGCGCTCCGGATCGAAGTCGAGCGCGGCGAAGCCGCCGTACGCATCGCTGGTGTACACCCGACGCGCCTCCCAGTCGGTGGAGGCCTTCGAGGGCATGAAGGACCAGCCCGCGACCGAGTTTTCGCGGAACGGGTGGATATCGTGGCGACGGGCCGCGTCCGCCTGCGAGACCGCGACCAGCCGCATCGGCGCCGGGGTCGGCAGCGCGTTCGTCTGGATGATCACCCAGTCGCCGAAACCCACCGCCGCCGTACCACCGGTCTCCCGGCCCTCGCGGTACGCCACCGGACCCCAGCGCGTATCTTTGACGAGCCGTCTGCCCGCGACCCTCATGCGGTGGAGCTTGTCGACCCCCGCCAGATAGATGTACTCGCGGCCACGGAAGCGGGTGGCGGTGATGCGCCCACCGATGAGCTCCTCGGCCCGGCCGGACCAGCGGATCTTCAGGTCCACCGGATCGACCATCACCACCGCCGAAGGCGGCAATCCCTCGACTCCGCAGACGATGAACGCGCGGAATCCCTGGACGGCGCAATCCGGCTTGCGATGGTGCGACTTCGTGACGAGGGTACCGTCCGACAGGACGATGAAGCCGTTATAGGTCGTGTCTGCAACCCCGTTGGGCGCCGGAAGATCGACCGACGCGAGCACCTCGCCGCTCACCGGATCGAGTTTGGCGAGCCGTGTGGCGTAAGCCACATAGACGAAGCCGTTGCGATGCACGCCGATGCCGCCGGGGTAGTTCCAGTACTCTGCGCCGCCCGGCAAGGGCAGACGCGCACGCCACACCTCGCGCTGCTGTCCAGGATCGTGACGGCTGACGAACGGCGTGAGATCGGGCGAATCGGCGATGACGCCACCGAGCACGAACACCCTGCCCTGCGAATCGAGCGCGGTGCTCCAGACGCCCGGAAGCTCCGCCACCTTCCGGCCCGCCGGCTCCCCGACTGATGCGGCGAAGGGCGACGCGGCGGCGAAGAGACCCGTCCGGTCGGAGCCGGCATGTTCGAAGGAGCCCACCGCCGGATCCCAGGCGGCCGCGGACGCGGTCAGCATCCACGCCGCGGCGATCATGGACGCCAGACAGCTTCGCAGCATGCCGCTCACGGTATGCGGCCGAGCAGCCGTCCGAGCACCTCGTTGTCATCGGCGTCGCCGCCGAGCTTGACCACGACCAGATCCTCGGAGCGGATCACGAACATCTTCATGTTGCCGGCACCCCAAGCGAACATGGTGTCGGCGGGAGCGTCCGGCAGTATCCGTCCGCCTGCAGCAAGCCGCGTACGGGTCGCGGAATCGAACGGGATCTGATCGAGCGTCGGGTCGTAGCTCGACTCGACCGGTCGGTTCAACCAGAACCCGAGTCCATACCCGAGGAAGGCGGGCGTCCGATACTCGCCGCAACGCCGGATGCGTGCCGCCGAGACCAGCTGGGCGCCGTTCCAGGCGCCCTCCTGCTCGATGAGCTGGCCGTAGAGCATCCACGAGCGCGCGGTCATCGAGGCACCGCCACCGAAGTTCGGTTTGCCGTTGATATCGCGGCTCCACGCACCGACGGTGGCACCGATGGGACCCAGCACCCGCTCCTGCAGGTACCCGAGCGGATCGCGGCCGCCCGCGACCGCGCCGTTGGAGGAGTTGGTCCCGCCCGTGCGGTACTCGAAGAACGCCGCGAACGCCTGGAAGCCGCTGGCGCTGTAGACCGCTTGCCGGTCCGGCGGGAAGAGGCTGCGCGCGTTGATCGACTGCGCATAGCTGTCGACGCCGTTCAGCGCGTTGCCCGAAGCACCGGCCGCGCTGAGACCGTGGGAAAGTGCGATGAGGTCGCGCACACGGATGGTCTGCTTGCTGGCGTTGTCGGGCGCTGCGCCTCCCGGCAGCCACGCGGCGATGCCGGCGGACGCCAAGCCATCGAGATCGAGCAGTCCCTCCTGCTCGGCGACGGCGGCAAGGGCGCAGGTGAAGCTCTTCGTGCCGGAGGCCAACGCCTCCGAGCGCGTCGCGGAGCCGAGGCCGGAATAGCGCTCATGCAGCAGCTGACCGCTCTGCATCACCAGGAAGGCGCGGGTGCCGTTCGCGACCGCGTAGTCGGAGGCCGCTGCGATACGGAGCGTGCCCGAGCCAGGCGGCGGTGGCGGGACCGCGCCCGCGACGGGCCGTGCGCGGGCGATGAACGCGGACGGAACGGCCGCGGAGAGCGAAGCGCTCCCGAACGAGACCGAGGGACTGCCGTTCGCACCGTAGGTGCCGACGACCGTGATCTGGTCGGACGGGCTGACCGCCAGTGCATAGCTGACTTCGTCACCGGGACCGCCGGCCGTGAGCTGCCACTCGAGGGTGCCGTCGGTGGCGAAGCGGGCGAGCAGCAGATCGCGCCTCCCCACGGAGGAGACCGTCCCACCGCCTGGCAGCGCCGCCACGCCCGACAGGTCGCCGACCACGGTGACCTCGCCATCAGCCGATGTCTCGAGCTCCACGCCCTCTTCATCGCCCGTACCGCCGATGCGGCGTGCCCATGCCGGTGAGCCGTCGGCGTCGAGACCGGCGACGAAAAGGTCCGCGCCGCCCGCCGCCGAAATCGTCGTCGTGCCGATGGTGAGGGACTGACTGAAGCTCCCGCCCAGCGCGACGCTGCCGAAGGCGTCCCCCCCGATGCCACGACAGAGGTCGTCGCCCGGACCGCCGAATCGACGGCTCCATCGCAGCTCGCCCGCGACCGAAAAAGACGCTGCGAAACAGTCCAAGCCGCCGCCCGAGTCGAGGGACTGGGTCCCGATGGTGAGGCGACCCGCGAAGGCTCCGGTCACGAGGACCCGGCTTTGCCCGTCGAAGGCGACGCCGCGAGCGCTCTCGGCAGCGGTGGCGCCGCTGTCCGGAGCGGCCAAGCTGCGGACCCACAGCGGCTGCCCGTCGGCACCGTAGAGCACGATGAACGCATCCTGTCCGCCGCTCGCAGGCGCGGGGAGCGTGATCGCCGGACCGAACGAGGCGGCATCAGCGTACGATCCGACCACCGCGATGCGCCCGTCGTCATCCACCGCGACCTCGTTGCCGAACGAGGCGCCACCGCCCGAGACGAGCCGCAACCAGCGGACGGCTCCGTCCGCATCGAACGCCACCGTTACGGCATCGGCCTCGGTCGCGGTCGTGACCGTGCTGTCGAACGCGACCGCGCCGACGATGCGCCCGGTCAGGACGGGTCGACCCTGCGGATCTGTCGCGACATCGAGCGCGAGGTCATCGCCCGCGCCGCCGAATGCCCGCGCCCAGACCACAGCGCCCTCGGCGTCGAGGCGGGCGATGAAGAGGGCCTTGCCGCTGCCGCGGGCGGGGACGGTGGTCCCGCCGACGCGCAGCGGTGCGCGTGCGTCGAAGCTACCGACGACATAGGCACCGTTGTCTGGCGCAGGAGATACGCCTCGCGCCAAGACCTCATCGCCCGTCAGGTTCACCGCCCAACGCCACTCCATCGGGCCGGTCGTCGCCGGTGGCGGTGGCGGTGGCGGCGGAGGCGCGGGCGCGGGCGCGGGGAGCGGCGCCGGCGCCGGGGATGAGGAGGACCCACCGCCGCCGCAGGACGCGACGAGGACGGCGAGCGCCAAAAATTTCAGGGCTTTCGCTGAACCGACACCGGGAGCGCTTTCCGATGACCTAGCCACCGGTCACAACGCGGGGCGAGCAGCCCGACGCCTCGAAGGCTCCTCGTGTCATGTAGCGGCCGACGGGTTCGTAAGGACCCAGCGTGGGACCCGCGGGCCCCGCTTCGGTCACATCGATCGGCGAATTGACGAAGGACGGCGACGGCGCCAGATGACGCAACAAGATGGCGCCCTCGCCTTCGGTGAGCGCATCCAACCAGGTGACGCCGCATTCCGGTAGCGCATTGGATGGACGGTCGGCGGCCGCGCTGATGACGACGGCGTAGTTGCGCCCCGCGTCGGTGATGATCTGCTCGTCGGCGACGCAGGCGGCCGAACGATCGGAAGGGTGACGGTAGGTGCAGAGAGACCAATAGCGCACCTGCCCATCGGTCATCATCGGTGCACCGTCGAAGGTCCGTGGCGCGAGCGGCGCTCGACCGCGCAGCACCAGCACCTCGCCGAGGCGGAAGTCGGTGAGCGCATATGCGTAGGCATTGTCGCGGTTGACGAGCATGTCGCCCGAGGACTTGCCGTCGGTGGCCCCAGAGACCATCCATTCGATCGGGTCCCTCACGACCCCGACCGCCGGCGGGATCCGGGTCTGACCGATCGTCTGCTCCGGGCTCACGCCCGCGGGATCCGGACAATCGCCTCCCAAAGACGACCGTGACCCGTCGGCAGCGACCTTCCGGACGACGGGCAAGGGCGATCCCCCACCCGGATGAGCGCGGTCCGGGAGGTACATGCGGTACAGGATCCGCAGCGCGAGCGCATCGCCACCGGCGGGAATCTTCAAAGATACGGTGTTGGGGACCGGACGGTCGCCGTCATCGGCGGCGACCGCGACCGAATAACGGCGCTGCGCGGCGTCGCGCCGCGCGCCCGGTCGGAACGGGTTGACGGAGCCGCTCTCGGGGGTGATGTCCAGGTCCGTCATCGAGGCGATCACCGCGTTGTCGCTGCGACGGTGGATGTTGAAGCTCATCTGACGCGCGTGCGGGAAATGCCCGTCGATCGTCACGCGTTCGCCGGGCGACAACACCACCTCGCCGATCCAGTAGCGCGCATTGGTCTCGACGATCGGCAGGTTGCGCGGATAGGTCCAGAAGCAGCCCTGCGCCGCGAGCGGCGCCATGGCCATCAGGGCGATCCCGACGGATGTCATCGCAGCCCGTCGATGAAGCAGGCGAGCGCTTCGGCCATCGGACCGAGCACCTGCGGGGATGTGGAGTCGGCGGTGTCGAGCCGCGTGTGGTGGGCGAGCTGGTAGCCCACCACACCCACGAGCGGATAGGCGCCGCCCCGCGCGATCAGCGCCATCTCGCCCACGGGACGGGCATCGGCGAGCGAATCGATGCGGATCGGGTCGCGTCCCGCGAACGCGCGCTGCAGCTCGGGGAAGAGCGCCGGCGAGACGCCGATGCCGCGCTGCGCGTTGGGACCCGGCGTGAAGCCGAACCGACCGTCGCGCACGACGGCCTCGCGCGTGGCGATGTTGGCTCCGAGGTGCATCCAGAGCGTCACCCGGTCCACCGCGAACTCCGGATCGGCGAGGACCTTCTTCATGCCCGCCCCGCCGAGTTCGTGGTGGCTCGTGAACGCGAGCCGCACAGGGATCTCCGGCCGGTGACGGCGCAGCCACTCGGCGAGACCGAGCGCGACCGCGATGCCCGGACCGCGCTCGCCGCCGGAGAAGAACCAGCCGTTGCGCGGCGTCGTGATGACGAGCGCCTTCTGCCCGGGCGACCCCGACTCGGCGATCAGCGTGAGGTCGCTCGACGGGGTCGTCTTCCCGGTCATCGTGAGCCGCACGGTCCGACGGCTCGCGGCGGCCGCTTGCAGGACGGACTCGTGCTTCTGCCCGAGCACGAGGAACGGGAAGCGGCGAGCCGGCGGCGTGCCCTCCTCCTCCGCTCCGCGTACATTGAGCGCCACGACCTCGCCCGAGGGATGGTCGACGCTCGCCACGGCAGCGGCCGGCCGACGGCGCAGCACCTCTTGGAGCGCCGCCCGATAATCGGGATGGAACGCCGAAGAGAACGCGTTGAACGGCAAGCGCAGGTAGATGATGTCGCCCGCGCCGCAATCCGCATCCGTCACCGCGCACAGGCGCGCTTGGACGCCGTCACGGCCGGTCCAGACCACCGGCCACAGGGGGAATCCGTCGGCGATGCGCTGCGTCCCGACGTCCAGCTCGACCCGCTCCGGCTCGTGCAGATCGACCGGCGTTGCGATGGCGCGCGTGCGGTAGCCGGCGTCGATCAAGCGCCGATCGATCCACTCGAAGCCCCGCTTCGAAGCGGCCGAGCCGGTGCGCCCTTCCCCCAAAGAAACATATCGTGCGACATCGGCCTGCAGCGCATCGCCCGAGATGCCCTGCGGTCGGCATGCCCCGGCGGTCGCCGTCGCGGTCGCCGCCGTGGCCACCGCCGTCGAAGCCGCCGCCGACGCGGTCGGCGGCGTTGCGGTCGGCGGCGGCTCGCCGCCGAGGAAGGCCAGCACCCAGCGCGAGATCTCGTCCGGTCGGTCCTCCAGCAGGAAGTGCCGCGTGCCGGGCACCTGGACCGCGGCCCAGATGGAGCGCGCCGGGAACAAGGATCGGAAGCGCTCGAACTGACCCGGATGCAGGCGGTCCGACTGCGCGGAGAATGCGATGAACACCGGCCGGTCCCAACCCGCGAAGAACTGCCGCACGAGACCGTTCTCGCGGGCACGCACATCGCCGGGTCGGCGCGGGATCAGCGCGGTGATGCGGCGCACGCCCGACTGGTAGCTGCCGTCCGGGAACGGCGCCATGTAGGCGTCGCGAACCGCCTGCGGAAGCTCCGACTCGGTCTGCGCCTCGATGACCTGGTCGACCGCGACGATGGGCGCCGTGCGCAAGAGCTCGATCCAACGGTCGAAGCCGGCGGAGTACGACGGACTCTCGGGATCGGTGCCGTCGTTGAGGCTGGTGTCGAGCAGCACCAAGCGGTTGAATCGGTCCGGCATCGCGGCGACCGTCGGCATGCCGAGCAGCCCTCCCCAGTCGTGCGCGACGAGGTCGATGCGGCGCAGGTCGAGCGTGCGCACGAACGCGGCGAGCGCCTCGAGATGACGCGCGTAGGTGTAGTCATCCATCGCAACGGGCTTGTCGGAGCGGCCGAACCCGATGAGATCGGGCGCGATGGCCCGATAGCCGCGCTGCGCCAACGCAGCGACAAGGCCCCGGTACATGTAGGACCAGGACGGCTGGCCGTGCAGCAGCAGCACCACGGGACCCGTCCGCGGACCGACATCGATGTAATGCATCCGGACCTTGCGGTCACCGAACGGCACCTCGAGGTAACGCGGCTCGAACGGATAGTCCGGCAGGCCCGCGAAACGCGCATCCGGCGTCCGCAGCACAGTTCCGCTGTCGGCCAGCGCCGTCGTCGGCACCGCCGAGAGGGCGAGCACCGCCATGAGCCTGAGGATCGTGGGCTTCATGACGATCATGAGGTCTCCTCCCGGCGCGGACACCGGCGTTGCGGATTGTTGACAGTATCGCAGACGATGTCAGAGTAGCGACCGCCCAAACTGGAGAGTTGACGGAAGCCCCGATGAAGGCCAAGCGTGCACCGAAGAACGGCAAGCCCCCGATGTCGAGCGGCGCGAAGCGGACGCGGGTCGCGGCGACCGACATCTTCCGCGGCGTGATCCGCCTCATCCACAAGCGTGTCTACCACCCCGGCGAACGCATCCGTGAACAGGAACTGGCCGACCGCTTCGGTGTCAGCCGAGGCCCGGTACGCGAGGCGCTGCGGATGCTCGAAGCCAAGGGCGTGGTCCGCATCGAACCGATGCGCGGCGCGAGCGTCGCCCGCATGTCCGATTCGGAGATCGTCGAGTCCGTCGACATCGCCGCAGCGCTGTTCGCGCTCGCCGCCGAGCAGGCGGCCGCGCGGGCGACCCCGGAGGAGAGGACCGCGATACGCGAGGGGATCGCGAAGCTCGCCGAGCTCGCGGACTCCGACATCGCGCCCCGCGATTTCTTCGTGGAGACGATCCGCGCCGGACAGCTCGTGGTGGAATCGGCGCACAGCCCGCAACTGCAGGCGATGATCGCCGATGTCCGTGCGGGTTGGCCCAACATCCTCGGCGCGTTGGGCTTCACGAGCCGGCGTCTGCGCCGTCGTGCCGCCGACAAATGGCAGCGACTCGGGGACGCCCTCGACGCGGGCCGAGGCGGCATTGCCGCCCGACTGGCCGTTGAAGTCCACCAGGACGCGATGCGCCAGGCGCTCAAGATCGGTTTCTGATCCGGGGGGTCGTGTCATACGGCGCCGTGGTGCATCATTCTTGGAGATATTGCCCTCAAGATTGTTGACAATACTATAGACAATAAATTATTCAACACCTACCCCGACCGACGGTCGGGACCCCGTCGCCGTCCGACGACCACCCACCTAAGGAGCTCGTCAAAATGAACAAGACCCACCGGAGCATACCCACCGCAACCATCGCCGCAGCCGTCGCACTGACCTTATCGGCCGGGCCGAGCGTTGCTCAGGGCAACGCCGGAAGCGGCGCGGAGGCCTCCGTGCTGCAGGAGATCGTCGTCACGGCCCGTAAACGCGGCGAGGAATTGGTCGATGTGCCGGCGACGGTGTCGGCGCTGTCGGCAGCCGATCAGGCGAACCTCGCGCTCGATGGCATGGCGGACTACCTGCGCCAGGTGCCGGGCGCCCTGCTGGTCACGGCCGGCCCCGAATATCTCAGCGACGTCTCGATCCGCGGCCAAGGTGGTGGACGCAACGGCTTCTCGGAGAGCGCAACGGGCATATACCGCAACGGCATCTTCGTCGCCGGCGGCGGGTTCGGCGGCCGAGCCCTCAGCCGTCTGGACTACTTCGACAACGCAAGCGTCGAGGTCTACCGCGGACCGCAAGGCGCACTATACGGCCGCAACGCGGTCGGCGGCGCGATCAACGTCATCAGCAACCGCCCGCAGATGCGGGACGGCGCCAGCTTCAGGGGAGAGATCGGGTCCGTCGACAACGCCAGGATAGAGGGCGTGCTCAACGGCGTGATCGCCCCGGACAAAGCCGCGGTCCGTGTCGGCTTCTTCAACGTGGATCAGGACGGTGGCGACATCACCAACGTGAACACCGGACGCAAACTCGACACCAGCAAGTACATCGGCGCTCGCGCGCAGCTGCTGCTCGATGTCACGGACCGGTGGCAGACGCGCCTGACCCAGGAGATCTACTCGGGCGAATCGGCCGGGTTCTCGGCTCTCGGGCGTCGGTTGTCCACGGGCCTGCCCCCGGGCCGCGTCTTCGATCCGGATGTGTACCTGCGCAACGCCAGCCGGGTCGGGCGGGTCGAGATCGACGAGACCTCGACCTATCTCGAGCTCGACGGCGATCTCGACTGGGCCGACCTCTCCGCCGTCTACCTGCGCAAGGTCCGCAAGGGCAAGCGCTTCAACGAGGACCTCGACCATTTCCTCGGGTTGGAAGGCCAGGCAGGCGTCGACCTTCTTGTGAACCAGAACGAGGACTTCTCGCGCGACGGTCTCGAAGTGCGCCTTGCGTCGTCGGGCAGCGGTCCGCTCACGTGGCTGCTCGGCGCGGACTGGCAACGTTCGGAGTCCGATGTGCTGACCGCGAACGGCGGCTCGGTGCCCGCCACCTCCTCCGCCGCGCTGCGCGCGCAGGCCGTACGCCGCGATTCCGGGCTCGAGAAGATCCAGTCGTGGTCGGTCTTCGGTTCGGTCGACTACGACATCACCGACCGACTGACCGCTGCGGCGGAACTGCGCTACCAGCGGGATGAGAAGGATTTCCGCTTCCAGCGTATCGACCTCGTCACGGGGCCGGTCCAGACATCGAACCCCGCTTGGAGCACCACTCTGCCCGGCGCTTCGCTGCAATACAGGTTCAACGACTCGCTGAACATCTACGCGCGCTACTCGTCAGGGTTCCGGCCCGGTGGTTTCAATCAGGCCGTCTCCGACCTCGCCCTGCTCGAATACGACCCGGAGTCCGCAGAAGGCTACGAGGTCGGCATCAAGGGACGCATCCCGGGATGGCGCATGCGCTTCGGATTGGCGGCCTACTACACCGTCAGCGAGGACCTCCAGGTCGGGACATCGGCGAGCACGACCGACACCACGTTCGTGCTGCAGAACATCCCAGGGGCGACCTACGAGGGCGTCGAGGCGGAGCTCTCGGGTCTGCTCGACATCGGCCAAGGCAGGCTTTCGTACAACATCGGGGCCGCCACCCAGGGCGGGAAGTTCGACCCCGGGTCACGGGTGGTGGTGTCGAACCGCGTGGTCGACATCTCCAACGCCGATGTCAACCGCGCGCGTGACCTGACGCTCAATCTGTCCGCCTTCTACACCTACCCCATACGGAACGGCCTCGACTTGGTCATCGGCGGGAGCTACCGGGAAGAACGGGGTGGCTTCGAGAACGCCACCGGCGGCACGACCGACTCCACCGGGCGCAGGCTCGAAGATTACGCGCTGTATGACGCCCGAGTGGCGATCAACGGCGACGGCTGGCGCGTCAGCGCGTACGGCAAGAACCTCGGGGAGAAGGTCTTCGTGCTCCAGAACGTCAGCAACAACAACTACTACAACGAGGGCAGGCGCTATGGCCTCGAGTTCTCACTCGCGTTCGGCGGGGAACGCAATCGTCGATAGCCGCACCGCCCTGCGGCGACGCAGCGGCGGGCTCGCGGCCGGAGCGCTGTTCGCTTTCCTGACGCTCGGCGGCCCCTCGGCGTCGGCCGACGAGCCGGCCACGCGCGCGTTGGGCACAGCGCGCCTCGACGCCGCTTTCGACAAGGTCGTCGCGGAGCAAGGGCTGCCGCTGGCCGGTTTCGTGATCGTCGACGATCGCGGCGAGGTCTACCGACGGGTGACAACCGGCCTCGACCCCGACGCCGAGATCCCGATCGCCTCGGCGAGCAAGTGGCTCACCGGCGTCATGGTGATGACGCTCGTCGATGAGGGCAAGCTCTCGCTCGACACGACCGTCGGTGAAGTGCTGCCCGACTACCCGGCCCAGGTCCGCGCGGTGACCCTGCGACAGCTGATGAGCCACACTTCGGGCATCGACCCCGGGCTCGCTCTACGAGACGGCGATGCGACGAGCCTCGATGAGTCGGCGAGAGCCGTGGCCTCGGCACCGCTGCTTGCCCGACCGGGCGAAGCGTTCGCCTACGGCGGCTCGTCCATGCAGCTCGCCGCGCGGATGGCCGAGGTGGCCTGCCGCTGCAGCTGGTCGGAACTCTACGAGCGTACGCTGCGCGCTCCGCTCGGGATGACGGGTGGCCGCTGGGGACATCCCCTGCGACCGGAGGCGACCGTACCTCAGGTGGGCGGCGGATTGAGCCTCTCGCTCAACGACTACGTGAAGTTCCTGACGATGGTGCAGCGCGGTGGACGCTCCCCGCGCAGCGCCCTCCTCCCGACCGCAGCGGTGGCCGGGATGGAGCGGGTGGCGACCGGCTCGGCGAGGTTCAGCGACACCCCGCGAGTCGGCCTCAGCGGTTGGCGCTACGGCATCGGCGTCTGGTGCGAACGCATCGACGCGGACGGACGATGCCCGGTCGTGAGCAGCGCAGGTGCGTTCGGCGTGTACCCCTGGGTCGACCGCGACGCCGGCCTTGCCGGCGTGTTCTTCACGCGTGCGCCGCTGCAGCGGGTGCTGCCGGCTGCGATCGACCTGCGCGAGATCGCGACCCGAAAGGGACCTTGATGCGGCGCGTCGGCGGCGCAATGTCCGGGTGGACCCTTGGACTCCTGCTCTGCGGCGCGGCTTGCGCACCTGCCGCCGCTTCGGAAGGCAAGGTCGCTCCGTTGCGCGACGCCTTCCTGTTCGCCTTCCCGGTGTACGAGATGGCGCGCACGCGCGAGGCCGCCGTGGCCCGCACGGGCAACCTCAACACCCTCCGGCATCGGACGACGCTCAGCGACGCCAGCCACCGCAATGTCACGACGCCCAACAACGACACGCTCTACTCATCGTCGTGGCTCGACCTCTCGGCGGGGCCGGTGATCCTGACCACCCCGACCGCGCCCGACCGTTATCACAGCGTGGCGCTGATGGACATGTTCACGGACCATTTCGCGGTGCTGGGGACGCGCCGCGACGGCGGCAAGGGCAAGGCCTTCCTCATCCACGGGCCGAGGTGGTCCGGCGAGGTACCGGCCGGCATGGAGGCGATCCGGGCGCCGATGGACGACGCGTGGCTGATCGTTCGCGTGCTGGTGCGGGGGGATGATGACCTCGAGGCCGCGCGCGCCGTGCAGCGCGCGTTCCGTCTGGAGGCGGCGCCGGGTGCGGTGGCGCCGCAGCGCCCCGATGGCTCGGCGCGGTTCCCGGACGACGATCCCGCGGTCTTCCTGGAGCGTGTCAACGCGGCGCTCGGACGCGGCCCGCTGCCGCCCGTGCACGCCGCGCGCGTCGCCCGTTTCGCAGGCGCCGGCATCCGGCCCGGAGATGCCGCCGCATGGCAGTCGCTGGATGCGGCGACCCGCGACGCATGGCGCAAGGATTTCCGCTCGTTCCGCGACGCCCTGCGCGGCGGACTGCAGGAGGTCGGTGCGTCGCGCAACGGGTGGTCATATCCGGCGCCCGGCATCGGCGAGTTCGGCACCGACGATCACTATCGATCGCGGGTTGCGCTCGGCGGCCTCGGCGCGCTGCCGCAGGCGGAGGCCGTGTACCTCAGCGCGCGCACCACCGGCGACGAAATTTCTTTGGACGGGACCGAGGCGCATTGCCTGCGGATACCCCCGGGGATCCCGGTGGGCGCGTTCTGGTCTCTGAGCCTCTACGAGATCGCACCCGACGGCCGGCTGTTCTTCGCCGCCAACCCCGTCGGCCGCTACTCGATCGGCAGCGAGACACGCTCGATCGTCCGCGACCCGGACGGCGGCATCCGCGTGCGGATGCAGCACGCCGCGCCGCATGCCTCGAGGACCAATTGGCTGCCCGCACCGGCGGGGCCGTTCGCGCTGACCTTCCGCGCCTACCTGCCCGGGCGCGCATTCATCGACGGCGGCTTCGAGATGCCGGCGGTGGAACGCTGCCGCGGTCCCTGAGCCCTCGACGGACGCTCAGAGCAGCACCTCGATGAGCCGCGGTCCGCGCTGGCGCATCGCTGCAGCGAACGCGGCATCGAAGGCCTCGAGCGTGTCCACGCGGACGGCCTCCACGCCCATCCCGGCGGCGAGCCGCACCCAATCGAGCGCAGGGTCGGCGATGTCGAGCATCGATGACGCACCCGGCCCGGCGACGGCACCGACGCGCATCAGTTCGATCTTCAAGATGGCGTAACTGCGGTTGGCGAACACCACCGTGGTGACATCCAGACCCTCACGCGCCTGCGTCCAGAGCGTCTGCAGGGTGTACATCGCCCCGCCGTCGCCGTGGAGGCACACCACCTTCCGGTCGGGACAAGCCAACGCCGCACCGGCCGACAGCGGCAGACCCTGCCCGATGGAGCCGCCGGTGAGGGACAGCACATCATGGGGCGCAGCCGTGGCGAGTGCGAGGGCGGGACCGATGCCGGAGGTGGCGGCCTCGTCGCAGACGATCGCGCCCTCGGGAAGGTGGCGCGCGATGCTGCGACCGATCCCGAACTGATCCCAGTTCCCCGACGCCGTATCAGCGACCTGATGAGCCGCGACCGCGAGGCCGTCGCGCCGAGCAGCGAGCGAGTCGGCGACCGCTCGCAACGCGCCGACCCCGTCCTCGTGCGGATGCGCCAAGGAGGTGATGGCGCAGTCCTGGGGCAGGCACCAACTGGGCTTGTCCGGGTAGGCGAAGAAGGCCACCGGCGGCACCGCACCCACCAACACGAGCTGTTCGACCGCGGCGAGCGTCTCGACCAACTGCTCCGCGAAATACGGCAGTCGCTCCACCACGACGCGGCCGGCACCGCGCTCGAGGCGCGGCGCAAAGGTGTCGCACAGCAGGCGAGCGCCGGTGGCCGCCGCGATTCGACCTGCCGCCACCAATCCCTCCCCCTGCAATGCAGCGCCGCGCAGCAGCAGGGCCGTCCGCCGCCCGTTCCGCAACGACTCGACCGTCGAGCGGAGGACCTCTTCGGCGACCGATGCGCTCGCGTCCACCGGGAGCGGCGCTGCGGGCTGCCCGGCTTCGGACCACGCCACATCAGCCGGCACGATCAGCGTCGCGATGCGACCGGGAGCGCTACGGGCCGCCTGCACCGCACGCGCACCGTCGGCGGCGACCTGATCCGCGCGGTCCGACGAGTGAAGCCAAGCCGATACGGGCCGAGCGAAGCCGGCGATGTCGGAAGCGAGCGGCGCATCGTACTGCCGGTGGTGGGTCGCGTGGTCGCCCACGATGTTCACGATCGGCGTGGCCGCCCGTCGGGCGTTGTGGAGGTTGGCAAGCCCGTTGGCGAGCCCCGGTCCGAGATGCAGCAGCGTCGCTGCCGGACGCCCGGCCATGCGACCGTAGCCGTCGGCCATCCCGGTGACCACGCCCTCGAACAGCCCGAGCACCGACCGCACGCCGGGGACACGGTCGACCGCGGCCACGAGATGCATCTCCGATGTCCCCGGATTGGCGAACAGAGTGTCGACGCCCGAGGCGACCAGCGTCCGAAGCAGACTCTCCGCACCGTTCATGATGTCCGCCTCCAACGCGCTTCCCACGCGCCACCGACCACCGTGACCATGACGGTAATGCTTCGACAGCGCACGGACAAGAGCGCCCGGTCGGCATCTCCGCTAGAGTCTCGCCTGAAGTGATGCCACCCAGCCTGCAAGCGCTGCTCGACGCCCATGTACCCGCTGCCGCCGCCGAGGCGCAAAGCGTCGCCGAGATGCGGAGGCTCCTGCCCCGTCTCGATCAGCCGCTCTCACGCCATCAGCACGAAGCGCACTTCACCGCGAGCGCGCTGGTGGTCGATCTCGATGCGGGCAAGATCGCGCTCCTGCACCACGCCAAGCTGCGACGCTGGCTGCAGCCCGGCGGCCATGCGGAGCCGGGTGACGGCGGTCTCATGCATCTGACCGCGCTGCGCGAGGCGCGCGAGGAGACGGGTTGCGAGGTCCGCTTGTACGACCCGACGCCGACGCTGCTCGATGTGGATGTCCATCCCATCCCGGCGCGCGGCGATGAACCTTCCCACCATCACCTCGACCTGCGGTTCCTGATGGTGGCGGAGGATCCGCGGCGGCTCACCCTGAACGCGGACGAATCGTCGGCGGTCGGCTGGTTCGGCTTCGACGAGGCCATCGCGCTCGTCGACGACGAGGCGTTGCAGCGGTTGATCCGCAAGGGCATGCAAGCGACCGCTCGCCGTCCGCGGCGTTAACGGATCTGAAACACATTTCGAGTATCATCGAAATGTGGACATCGACACCGCGACCAAAGCTCTCGCCGCCCTCGCCCAACCGAGACGCCTGCAGTTGTTCCGTCGACTCGTCGCCGCAGGGCCTGCCGGCGCGACCCCTCAGGAACTGCTCCGCGCGGTGGAAGTGGCCAACGCCACCCTCTCCTTCCATCTGAAGCAACTGGTGGAAGCGAACCTCATCACCCAGGAACGGCAAGGTCGTCATCGGATCTACCGCGCCTCGTTCGGGGAGATCGGCGCGCTTCTCGCCTATCTCGCCGAAGACTGCTGCGGCGGCCGACCCTGCGAAGTCGACATCAAACCGAAGGCGCGAAGATGACCATACACATCCTGATCCTCTGCACCCACAACTCTGCGCGGAGCGTCCTTGCGGAGGGCATGCTGAACCACCTCGCCACGCAGCTTTCACGGGATGTGCAAGCACACAGCGCCGGCAGCACGCCGAGCGGTCGCCTCAACCCGTTCGCCCTCGAAGCGCTGCAGGGCGCCGGCATCGACACCACGGGTTTCCGCAGCAAGAGCTGGGACGAATTCACCGGCGCTGGCGCCCCTCCTCTCTCGATCGTGATCACGGTGTGCGACAGCGCCGCGGCGGAGACCTGCCCTGTGTTCACGGGTCAGGTCGGCCATCCCCCCATCAAGGTCCATTGGGGCTATCCGGACCCGTCGAACGCGGAGGGTGGCGATGCGGGGAAGCGTCGCGCGTTCGAGCTGACACGCCAGGCGATCGGCTATCGCATGCTGCAGTTGTTGCGATTGCCGATCGAGGCGATGGACCGTGCGGACCTGGAAGCCGCCCTCGTGCGCATCGGCCGGAGTTGAGACCAGCATGAGCGCCCCAGACAAGGTCGCTTCGCCCCTCGGCATCTTCGAGCGGTGGCTGTCGCTGTGGGTGGCTCTGGCCATCCTGGGCGGCATCGTCCTCGGCAGCCTCGTACCGGGGGCGGTCGCGGAGGTCGCCGCGCTGGAGATCGCCTCGGTGAACCTCGTCGTCGCGGTGCTGATCTGGGCGATGATCTACCCGATGATGGTCGGCGTCGACTTCGCCAGCATCCGGGATGTCGGCCGCAAACCCCGCGGACTCATCATCACCCTGGTCATCAACTGGCTCATCAAGCCGTTCAGCATGGCCGCGATCGCCCTGCTGTTCTTCGACTGGCTCTATGCGGATCTGCTGCCGCGCGATGACGCCCAGCAATACATCGCAGGCCTGATCCTGCTCGGCGCAGCCCCGTGCACCGCGATGGTCTTCGTCTGGTCGCAGATGACCAAGGGCGACCCGGCGTACACCCTGGTGCAGGTGTCGGTGAACGATCTCGTCATGATCGTCGCTTTCGCCCCGATCGTCGCGCTGTTGCTGGGCGTCACCGATATCGTCGTCCCGTGGGAGACCTTGGCCCTTTCGGTGGCGCTCTATGTGGTGATCCCGCTCATCGCCGGGGCGTTGACCCGGCGCCGCCTGATGGCCGCGCACGGCGGTGCGGGACGCGCGGTCGACGCCTTCACTTCGAGGCTGAAGCCGTGGTCGGTGATCGGCCTGTTGGCGACCGTCGTCCTGCTGTTCGCCTTCCAGGCGCAGACCATCCTCTCGAACCCTTGGCTGATCGTGTTGATCGCCATCCCGATCGTCATCCAGTCCTACGGGATCTTCGCGCTGGCCTACGCCTGGGCTTACGCTTGGAAAGTGCCCCACAACATCGCAGCCCCCTGCGCGATGATCGGCACCTCGAACTTCTTCGAACTCGCCGTGGCTGTGGCCATCGGTCTCTTCGGTCTTTCGAGCGGCGCGGCCTTGGCCACCGTCGTCGGGGTGCTGGTCGAGGTGCCGGTGATGCTGTCGCTCGTCGCGTTCGCCAACCGCACCCGAGGGAGATTTCGGGGCCCAGGGTGAGCGGCGAGAGCAGACGCTTCCTCTGGTGACAGTGGTGTCCTGCAATCCCTAAGATGGCGCCATGCATCTGAAGGCAAAGATCTTCAGCGCCCCGATCGGTCGGCTTTTCTGGGCGCTCCCGATCGTCCTGTACATGTCGATGCAGCCGACTGCGCCAGCGTTCGCGCAAGCGATCGGTCGAGACGCGTTGCAGACAGAGATCGCCTCCGACCCGCGGCCCATGGTCCTGTTCGTGACGGGCAAGGGGGTGGCTTCGCCGTTCGCCGTGTCGGCAGCCGGGAAGGACGGCGTGGTCGCCGATCCACCCCTTGGACCCGGCACACCGGTGCGTGTGGCCAGCAATACGAAGACCTTCGTGGCTGCGACGGTCTTGCGGCTGTGGGAACAGGGGCGCATCGATCTCGACGCTGCGATCGGGCCGCTCATGTCGCCGAGACTGGACGAGCTGATGCGGAGCGGCGGCTATGACACCGCCCGGATCACGGTGCGGCACCTGCTCAGCCACAGCGCCGGTATCTATGACCATGCTCAGGACGATCGTTATCTGCCATTGGTGCTCTCGCAGCCGTCCAAGCGCTGGACCCGTGAGGACCAGGTCCGCCTCGCGGTGACATGGGGCAAGCCGCTGGACCCGCCCGGCACGGTCTTCCGCTACTCGGACACGGGCTACATCCTCGTCGGCGACATCATCGAGCGGATCACAGGCCAGTCATTGGGCAAGGCGGTGCGCACGCAACTGCAACTGGATCGCCTGAAGTTGCGGTCGACCTGGTGGGAGATATCGGAGGACAAGCCCCGCCGCTCGCCGCGGCGCGCACGCCAGTTCATCGGAGATGCGGAGTTCACAGATATCGACGCCAGTGTCGATCTGCATGGTGGGGGTGGCCTCGTGATGTCTGCCAAGGATCTCGCGATGCTGACGGCAGAGCTGTTCGAGGGGCGCCTGTTCGAGCGCCCCGGGACCGTGCAGGAGATGTTGCGGCAGGGTCCGCACAAGGGCGCCGACGGCTATCGCCTTGGCGTCTTCGTCGGGCGGTCCAACGGACGCGAGTACTACTGGCACAGCGGCTACTGGGGCAGCGTCGCCTACTATGTGCCTGACACCGGGATCGCGGTCGCCGGCGTCACCAACAACCAGGACGCCTATCGCAGACTGGTGAACGCCGTGCAGAAGGCGGCTGGTGTCGCCGCACCTTGAACTGAAGCGTCCGCCACGGACCGATCGAGACGGATGATCCTCGCAAAGTTTCGTGGGGCGACCGGGGAACTGGCGGAGAGGGTGGGATCGACCCGGGCCATCCATGGCCCTCGCCCCTCGCATCCGCTCGGGGCGCGCTGCGCGCGTCCGATCCGGCTGTCCTGCCGGATCGTCGGACTC
>DAIMYL010000026.1:0-19410 GCA_036734505.1 Steroidobacteraceae bacterium
AGCGGACGCAAGGGCACGACCGCCTGCGTGTGTCCGACGGGTCTGGGTGAAGATGGTAGCTCCACTCCCTCCGTGAACACGATGAAGATAGACATCTTCAACCACATCTGGCCGAAGCCCTATTTCGAGGCCGTGAAGCGTCACGTCCCGAAGTTCCTCGACATGGGCAAGCGCGTCACCGGCGTGCCCATGCTGATGGACCTCGACATCCGGTTCCGGGTGATGGACGCCTTCGGCGATTACTGCCAGGTGCTGTCCCTGTCCTCGCCGCCCGTCGAGGTGCTCGCCTCGACGCCGGCCGATGCTGCGCTGCTGGCCCGCATCGCCAACGATACCGTGGCCGAGATCTGCGACCGCCACCCCGACCGGTTCCCCGGATTCATCGCGACGCTCGCGTTGACCGATGCGGAGACGATGGTGTCGGAAGCGGAGCGCGCGATCGACGAGCTCGGGGCCGTGGGGGTGCTCATCTACACGAACGCGGCCGGCCGGCCGATCGACGGACCGGAGTTCGAGCCGCTCTATGCGCGCATGGCGCGGTACGGGCTGCCGATCTGGATCCACCCGACCCGCACCGCGGCGATGCCCGATTATCCGAGCGAGGAGCGATCCAAATACGAGATCTGGTGGACCTTGGGTTGGCCGTACGAGACCACCGCGGCCATGGCCCGGCTGGCGTTCTCAGGCGTGCTCGACCGCCATCCCTCGCTGCAGTTCATCACCCACCACGGCGGCGGTCTCGCGCCGATGCTCGAGGGGCGCCTCGGGCCGGGCTGGGACCAGATGGGCACCCGCACCTCCGAAGAGGACTATGCGGCGTTGCTGCGGCGGTTGAAGCATCGGCCGGTCGACTATTTCCGGATGTTCTACGCTGACACGGCCCTGTTCACCGCCGCCGGCGCGACGCGTCTGGCGCTGGAGTTCTTCGGCGCCGACCACTTCCTGTTCGCCTCGGACGCGCCGTTCGATCCGGAGCAGGGGCCGATGTACATCCGCGAGACCATCCGCATCCTCGATGCGCTCGACATCGACGCGGCGAGCCGCACAAAGATATACACCGGCAACGCGATGCGGATGCTGCAGCTCGAGCATCACGAGGGCCGGCTGCGCCGTCGACCGGCGGTGGGCGAGGCGGCCTGACGACCATGCGGCCGCGGAGCACAGCGCCATGAAGACCTTGATCGCGGGCGCCGGACTCGGCGGGCTCACCGCCGCAGCCTGCTTGCTCAAGCGCGGCCACGAGGTCGAGGTCTACGAGCAGGCGCCTGAACTCGGCGAGGTGGGTGCGGGCATCCAGCTCAGCGCCAACTCCGTCAAGGTGCTGGACACGCTCGGCCTGCGCGCGCAGCTCGACGCGGTGTCGGTGCGGCCGCTCGCCTACGAGTTCCGCCGCTTCGACACCGGCGAGATGCTGCACCGCGTGCCGCTCAACGAGGACGACACCCACGAGCGGGTCCACGGCACGCCCTACTACCATGTGCACCGCCGCGACCTGCACGCGATGCTGGCCGGTGTGGTGCAAGGGCTCGACGCAGGCTGCATCCGCCTGTCGTCGCGCACCACCGGCTTCGCGGAGCGCGGGACCGGCGTGGACCTCGAGCTCGCCGACGGCCGTCGCGCCGCCGGGGATGTCCTCGTCGGCGCCGATGGCATCAAGTCCGTCATCCGCGACAGCATCATCGGTGCGGCGCGGCCCGTGTACACGGGGCAGGCGGCATGGCGCGCGGTCGTGCCCGCCGAGCGCCTGCCCGCCGAGCTGCGGCGTCCGGTGGTGACCGTGTGGTGCGGTCCGCGCAACCACGCCGTCATCTACATGCTGCGCGGCGGCTCGTTGCTCAACTTCGTCGGCTGCCATGAGCGCGATTGGGAGGAGGAGTCCTGGACCGCGCGGCGCCCCTGGTCCGAACTGCAGCGGGACTACGCGGGTTGGCATCCCGAGGTGCAGGCCATCATCGACGCGATGGACCACGACGAGTGCTACCGCTGGGCGCTCAACAGCCGCGAGCCGCAGGAGCGTTGGAGCACGGCGCGCGCGACGCTGCTGGGCGACGCCGTCCATCCGACGCTGCCCTACATGGCGCAGGGGGCGAACATGGCGATCGAGGACGCGGCGGTGCTCGCGCGCTGCCTCGACGGCGGCGACACGGTCCCGGATGCGTTGCGGCGCTACGAGCGCAACCGTGCGCCCCGCACCGCGCGCATCGTGCGCGAGTCGACGGAGCACGGCGAGCTGTTCCACATCATCGACGCCGCCGAGATGCGCGCCGAGTTCATCCGCAAGGACATCGCGCGGTCGCGGCGCGAGTGGCTCTATTGCTACGATCCGATGACCGTGGCGCTGCCCTGAAGGGCCGCGCCGACCGACCGACCGGAGAGACCTCCATGTCCGCACGACCCGACGACACCGCGAGCCGACGGCAGGAGTTCTACGACCGCCTCGCGCAGCGCAACCTTTCACCGTTGTGGCTCTCGCTCGCCGCGCTCGTCACCAAGCAGCCCGCGAGCGGCTGCCGCGCGGCGATCTGGCGCCATCCGGAGACCCGCGCGCTGCTCATGGAAGCGGGCGGTCTGGTGTCGGTGGAGGAGGCCGAGCGGCGCGTGCTGGTGCTCGAGAACCCCGCCTTCCCCGGGCAGTCGCGCGTCACGACCTCGCTGTACGCCGGTCTGCAGCTGGTGCTGCCGGGCGAGCGCGCGCGCAGCCATCGCCACACGCAGAGCGCGCTGCGCTTCGTGCTGGAGGGCACCGGCGCCTACACCGCGGTCGGCGGCGAGCGCACGCCGATGTTCCCCGGCGACTTCATCATCACGCCGTCGTGGGAGTGGCACGACCACGGCAACGACACGCAGGACCCGGTCATCTGGCTCGACGGTCTCGACATCCCGCTGGTGCAGGCGCTCGATGCCTCGTTCATGGAGCAGCTGGGCGCCGTCGAGCAGCCGGTCACGCGCCCGGTCGGCGACAGCCTCGCGCGCTACGGCTCGAACCTGCTGCCGGTCGACCACCGAGCGTCCGGTCTGACCTCGCCGGTCTTCAGCTATCCGTACTCGCGCACGCGCGAGGCGCTCGAGACGCTGCGCCGCAACGGCGAGCCGGACGCCTGCCACGGCTACAAGATGCGCTTCGTGAACCCGGTGACCGGCGGCTTCGCGATGCCGACCATCGCCACCTTCATGCAGCTGCTGCCGCGGGGGTTCGCGACGCAGCCCTACCGCAGCACCGACGCGACGGTGTTCACGCCGGTCGAGGGCCGGGGCAGGACGCGCATCGGCGATGCGGTGGTCGAGTGGTCCGCGCGCGATGTGTTCGTCGCGCCGAGCTGGGCCGAGGTGCGGCACGAGGCGACGGACGATGCGGTGCTGTTCTCGTTCTCGGACCGCCCCGTGCAGCAGGCGACAGGATTGTTCAGGGAACAGAGGTCCGCATGAGCTACATCATCGATCCCCCGCCGCAGGTCTCGGTCGCCGTCCGCGGCAGCGACGCCCGCTTCCCGGTGCGGCGCGTGTACTGCGTCGGCCGCAACTACGAGGCCCACGCGCGCGAGATGGGCAAGGACCCGACGCGCGAGCCGCCGTTCATGTTCCAGAAGCCCGCGGATGCGGTGGTGCCGGACGGGACCGTCATCCCCTATCCGCCGCAGACCGGCAACTTCCACCACGAGATCGAGCTCGTGGTCGCGATCGCGCGCGGCGGCCGCGACATCACCGTGGATCGGGCGAACGAGCATGTCTTCGGCTATGCGGTGGGCATCGACCTCACGCGCCGCGACCTGCAGCTCGCGGCGCGCGATGCGGGTCGCCCTTGGGAGTGGGGCAAGGCCTTCGACCGCTCCGCGCCCTGCACGCCGATCGTGCCCGCCGCCGCGATCGGCCATCCGTCGAAGGGCCGCATCTGGCTGTCGGTGAACGGCACCGTGAAGCAGGACGCGGACATCTCGCAGCTCATCTGGTCGGTGCCCGAGGTGATCGCCTTCGTGTCCGCCTCGATGGCGCTCGCGCCGGGCGACCTCATCTTCACCGGCACGCCCGCGGGCGTCGGACCGCTGGTCGCCGGTGACGAGGTCGCCGGCGGCATCGACGGCATCGGCGAGATCGGCATCCGCATCGGACCGTCGGCGTGATGCGGCTGCACGGATTTTGGCGCAGCTCCGCGGCTTACCGCGTGCGCATCGCGCTGGCCCTGAAGGGTCTCCAGGTGGAGACCGTCACGCATTCTTTGCCGCGCGGTGAGCACCGCGCGGAGGCCTACCGGGCGCTCAACCCGCAGGGCTTCGTTCCGGCGCTCGAGACCGAGCAGGGCGTGCTCATCCAATCGGGCGCCATCATCGAGTATCTCGACGAGCGTTGGCCGGAGCCGCCGTTGTTGCCCGCCGATGCGCATGCGCGCGCGGTGGTGCGCGGCATGGCGGGCATCATCAGCGCCGACATCCATCCGCTCAACAACCTGCGGGTGCTGAACCGGCTGCGGAGCCGGCACGGCGCCGACGACGCGGTGGTCGCGGAGTGGGTGCAGCACTGGATCCACGAAGGCTTCACCGCGCTGGAGTCGCTCGCGCGTCTGCACTCGAAGGACGGTCGCCATGGCTTCGGCGACGGCGTGACCGTCGTCGACATCTGCCTCGTGCCGCAGATGTACAACGCGCGCCGCTTCGGTTGCGACCTCGCGCCGTTCCCGACGCTGGTCGCGATCGACGCGCATTGCCGCGGCCTCGCGGCGTTCCGTTCGGCGGAGCCCGAGCTGCAGCCCGATGCCGCCGGCTGAGGATCTGTCCGTGGCGTTGCCGCGGCATGGGCACCGGATCGGCGGCGTCACGGTGCCGTCGTCGTCCGCCGCGCACTTCGAGGACCTGGACCCCGAGACCGACCGCCCGTTCGCGCTGGTCGCACGCGGCACGCCCGCCGACGTCGACGCCGCGGTGCAGGCGGCCCACGCAGCGTTCGCGAACTACAGCCGCACGCCCGTCAACTTCCGTGAAGGCGTGCTGAGCCGCGCCGCCGCGATCCTGGAGCGGGACATCGAGGACTTCGCCGCCCTCATGGCCACCGAGATCGGCTCGCCGATCGGCAAGGCGCGTCATGAGGTGCAGCGCGCGGTGGATGTGTTCCGCGCCGCGGCGGGCGCGTCGCGGTACCTGACCGGCAAGACCCTGCCGAGCGATGTGCCCGGCAAGATGAACCTGACCTTCCGCGTGCCCGTCGGCGTGGTCGCGGGCATCACGCCCTTCAATGTACCGGTCGGCAAGGGCGTGCGGCTCAGCGCGATCCCGCTCGCCTTCGGCAACACGGTGGTGATGCTGCCGTCCGAGGAATCCCCGCTGATGGCGTTGCGGCTCGCGAGGGGCTACGAGGAGGCGGGTCTGCCGCCGGGCTGCTTCAACGTGGTGACCGGCTTCGGCCACGAGATCGGCGACGCGCTCACCGGACACCCGCTGGTGCGCAGCATCTCGTTCACGGGCTCGACCCGCGTCGGTGCGCACATCCGCGGCATCGCCGCGCAGACGGGCAAGAAGCTGACGCTGGAGCTCGGCGGGAAGAGCCCGCTCGTCGTGCTCGACGACGCCGACCTGACGCGCGCGGTGCAGGCCGCTGTGCAGGGGTCGTTCGGCAACCAGGGCCAGATCTGCATGGCCTCGAGCCGCATCTATGTGCAGCGCGGCATCGCCGCGGAGTTCATCGCGCGCTTCGCGGCGGCGGCCTCCGCGCTCGGCATGGGCGAGCTGAGCGATCCGGCCACCACGATCGGGCCGATCATCAACGCGCGGCAGCGCGCGCGCATCAAGGCGCACATCGACGATGCCGTCGCGCAGGGCGCGACGCTGGTCTGCGGCGGCGGTTGGGTCGGTCACCGCTGCCAGCCCACGGTGCTGACAGGCGTCACCCGTGGCATGCTCTGCCACGCTGAGGAGACCTTCGGGCCCGTGACCTCGGTCTACATCGTCGACGGTCTCGATGAAGCATTGCAGGCGGCCAACGACAGCCGCTATGGCTTGTCATCGGCCATCTTCACCGCCGATCTCGGCCATGCGATGCGGTTCGCGCGCGAGGTCGCGGCCGGCATGGTGCATGTGAACGGCGCGACGGCGCAGGCCGAACCGCATGTGCCGTTCGGCGGCGTCGGCGACAGCGGCACGGGCCGCGAGGGACCGGAGTACGACATGGAAGCGATGACCGAGTGGAAGTGGGTCAGCATCCAGCTCTAGCGGCGACCGCCGTCGCCGAGTCGCGCAAGGCGCTGTGGGTGCTCACCGCGATCAGCGCGGTCGTGCTGCTGTGGTCCGGCATCGGCCCCTACGATCGGCTCACCTGGTGGCTCGAGGTGCTGCCGGTGATCATCGCCGTGCCGCTGCTGTGGGCGACCTTCGGCCGCTTCCCGCTGACCACGCTCTGCTATGTGCTGATCACGATCCACGCGGTGATCCTGATGGTCGGCGGCCACCACACCTACGCGCTGGTGCCGTTCGGCGATTGGCTGCGCGACCTCTTCGACCTCAGCCGCAACCCCTACGACCGCATCGGGCATTTCGCGCAGGGCTTCGTGCCGGCGATCGTGGCGCGCGAACTGCTGCTGCGGCACACGCCGCTGCAGCGCGGCGGTTGGCTGTTCACGATCGTCGCCGGGATGTGCCTCGCGGTGAGCGCCTGCTACGAGTTCATCGAATGGTCCGCAGCGCTGATCGGCGGCGGCGATGCTGACGCCTTCCTCGGCACGCAGGGCGATGTCTGGGACACCCAGTGGGACATGTTCCTCGCGCTCTTGGGCGCGATCACAGCGCAGCTGCTGCTCGCGCGGCTGCACGACCGCCAGCTGGTGCGCTTGCTGGGGCGCGGCGGCTGAGCGCTCGTCGCTAGACGATCGCGTCGATGAAGTCCCGCGTGTCGCGCCAGGTGGCACGACGCGCGGCCAGGATGGCGCGGCCCTCGTCGGTGATGCGGTAGTAACGGCGGGGCGGGCCCGAGTACGAGGGCACGATGCGGCTCGTCAGCCAGCCCGCGGCCGCGAGCGAGCGCAGCACCGGATAGAGCGACCCCTCATTGAATAGAGAGGCCCCGTCACGCACGCGGTCGAGGCGCTTGGCGATGTCGTAGCCGTAAAGGTCTTCGTCGCTGGCCTCGAGCACGGCCAGCAGCACGAGTCCCAGGAGCCCGGCATTGAGGTCCTTCTGGAACTTACGATCGGTATCCGTCATCGGACGGTACCGTACAGTCCTCGGTATCATCCGTCAACGGGTAGTCGGAGCGCCTCTTCGGTCAAGTCATCGTCCTCCCGGGCCGATAGGTGTAGGTAAGCCCATGAAAACCGTAGCCTCCACCCACGACCCGCTGGTCGCCTTGCCGTTGTTGGCGGGGCTGGACGCCGTCACCCGCCGCGCGCTGGTGGATGCCTGTCGCACGCGCAGGCTCGCCGCCGGTGAGGTGCTGTTCCGCGCCGGTGACGAGGCCGATGCCGTCTACTTCGTGCAGTCGGGGAGCCTCGTCGCCTATCTCGATGCCGCCGATGGTCATCGCGAGGCGGTCGGACGCATCGGCGCCGGCGAGGCGGTAGGCGAGATGGCGCTCATCACCGGCAAGCCGCGATCCACGCATGTCGCGGCGCTGCGCGATGCGCGGTTGCTCGCGCTGTCCCGCGACGACTTCGAGCGCATCCTCGCTCACCACCCCGACGCGATGCTCGCGTTCGCGCGCGGCATGGCGCATCGTCTCGATGCCGCCAACCATGCGATGGACCGCCCGCGCGAGCGCACCTCGACCATCGCACTGCTGCCGCTGACGGACGGGGTCGATGCGGCGGGTCTCGCCGCCGCGTTGTGCGCCGCCGTCCGCCACATGCTCGGCGACGGCAGCGCGATATCTTTGGACGTCGATGCCGACGGTTTCGGCGAGGCGCTGCAGAACGCCGAGACGATGCACGGGTGCGCGGTCCTGCATGCCGCCGGCACCGCGCAGTCGATGGACCGCGCGGCTCGCCACGCCGATCTGCGTCTGTTGCTGGTCGACGGCCGGACGCCGACCCCCGCGGCTGATGTGCTCGCAACGCATCCCGCGCTGCGCTGCGTCGGCGACTTCCAGCGGATCGAACTCGTGCTGTGCCATGGCGATGCCATCACGCCGGGTGCGGCCGCGATGTGGCTCGTAGCGCTCGATGACGCGCTGCGCCTCGCGCAGCCGAGGCTGTCACGGGGCCGTCCGCCGCATCATCATCTGCGGCGTACCGGTGCAGCCGCCACCGCCGACATGGCGCGACTCGGCCGCTTCGCGCTCGGCCGCGCCACCGGCATCGTGCTGTCCGGCGGAGGCGCGCGCGGCTTCGCCCACCTCGGTGTGCTGCGCGCGCTCGAAGAGGCAGGCACCGTCATCGACTGCGTCGCCGGTGCGAGCATCGGCGCGATCATGGGTGCGTCGCACGCGCAGGAGTGGGACTACGCGCAACGGCTCGCGACCTTCCGGCGCACCTTCGCCGACAGCGATCCGCTCGGCGACTACACACTGCCGCGGGTGTCGCTGGTGCGGGGCCGTCGCGTCAGCGAGCGGCTGCAGTCGGGCTTCGGTGATGCGGATATCCTGGACCTGCCGTTGCCGTTCTGCTGCATCTCGGCCGATCTCGACGCCGGTGCGGCGCGTCACCACCGCAGCGGTCTGCTGTGGCGCGCGCTGCGCGCGTCCTGCGCCATCCCGGGCGTGATGCCGCCGGTGGTGGGCGAGGGCGAGATGCTGGTCGACGGCAGCGTCATCGACAACTTCCCCATCGAGGCGCTGCGCGACCGACGGCCCGCGCGGCTGATCGGCGTCGACATCTCCGTGCAGATGCGCAGCGCCGATCACAGCGACTCCACACACGCGCCGGCGTGGTGGGACCTCGGTGGATGGCGCCGCTATCGACGGAGCGTCCCCGGGCTCGCGCAGCTCCTGGTCGGCGCCGCGATGGTCGGCAGCCGCTCGGCGAAGGCATCGGCGCGCGGTGCCGTGCAGTTGCTGCTGGAACCGCCGCTGCCCGGCGTCGGATTGCTCGATTGGCGCGCCTTCGACCGCATCGTCGAGGCCGGCTACGACTACGCGCGCAGCCGGATCAGTCCGGCGTAGGCAGCCTCCTCGGCTGTGCTTCGCGCGGCGCGAGGTCGATGGACTCCAGCGCCGTCGGCACGGCGGACTCGCCGGCGAGAGCGGCGGTGTCGCGCGCGCCCGGCAGCAGGCGGGTGTTGTACGAGCCGACCGCGGAGTTGTAGTGCTTCACCGCGCTCTCGAGGCTCGTGCCCATGTTGTCCAGGTGTTCGGCGAACTTGGTGACTCGGCCGAGCAGTTCCTTGGCGCTGTCGCCGATCAGCCGCGCGTTCTCGTTGAGCGTCGCCTGCTGCCACTGCAGCGCGCAGGTGCGCAGCACGGCGAGCAGCGTCGAGCCGGTGGCGATGATGATGCGCTTCTCGAGCGCCTCGTCGAACACGGTCGGATCCTCTTCGAGCGCGGCGTGCAGGCCGCTCTCGAGCGGCACGAAGAGCACGGTGATCTCGACGCCGCCGCCGAGCGCGCGCGCATAGTCGCGCGAGGCGAGGGCGCGCACATGGCCGCGCAGCGCCTGGGCGTGCGCCGTGCGACGCTGCTGGCGTTCGCCGTCGGAGAGCGTCGCGTCGAGCGAATCGAGGTAGGCGTTGAGCGGCACCTTGGCGTCGATGGGCACGAAACGTCCGCCGGGCAGGCGCACGGTCATGTCGGGCCGCAGCCGCTCGCCGTCGTCGCCCTGCAGCTCGGCCTGCTCCGAGAAATCGACATGGCCGTGGAGGCCGGCGAGCTCGGCGATGTTCTTCAAGGAATGCTCGCCCCAGCGGCCGCGCTGGCGGTTGTCGCGCAGCGCGGTGGAGAGCACGGTCGCGGCGGTCGAGGCCTTCTGCTGCAGGTCGGCGATCGTCTTGAGCTGGTCGCCCAGGGTGCGCGCGTCGCCCTCGCGCTTGGCGTTCAGGTCGTGCAGCAGCTTCTCGTTGCTCTCGATCTGCGCACGCAGCGGGGCGAGCATGGCATCGATCGCCTGCTGGCGCGCCTCCAGGTCCTTCTGCGACAGCTGGGTCTGGCTGCCGAGCTGCTCGCTGGCCCGTTTCAGCAGCGACTCGGTGGCGCTCTTCAGCACATCGGCGCCGGTCGCCTTGAAGGTGTCGGTGAGGGCCGCCTTCGACTGCTCGACGAGCGCCTGTTGCTCGGCGAGCGCCCGCGCCCGCTCGGCGAGGCGCTCCTCGGCGACGCGCAGGTCCTCCTGCGCCTTGGCGCGCGCGTCGGCCTCGCGTTCGGCGCGCTGCCGTTCGGCGTCGGACTGCGCGCGCGCATCCGCGGCCTGCGCCGCATGGAATTCGGACGCCGTACGCGCCGCGGTCTCGGCCTGCTGCGCGGCGGAGGTCGCGGCCTCGGCGGCCCGGGCACGGCCGGAGGCCACCAGGAAGGCGATCAGCGCGCCGAGGGCCGCGCCGAGCGCGGCGCCGATCAAAAGCGTGGAGAGGTCCATTCCAGTCATGGTAGCGGCCTGCGGGGTGGGGGTCGATTGGCGGCAGCCTGCACGCCGACAGGCTCAATAACCGCGCCCGTCACCGCGGCGTGTACGCCTTGATCGGTTCCGGCACCCCCTTCAGCACCAGTTCACCCACCTGCGCGACCGCGCCGGCGGCCTTGGCGCGCTGCAGCGTGGCGTCGCTCAGCAGCACGGTGGTGTCGTGCTCCTTGTTGGCGGCCTCGAGGCGCGCGGCGATCACCACGGTCTGGCCGTAGGCGGTGTAGTTGAAGCGGCGTGCGCCGCCGAAGTTGCCGACCAGCGCCGGTCCCGAGTGCAGGCCGAGACGGGTGCGGCCGAGGGCGATGCCGTACCGCTCGCGCACCTCGGCGCGGTAGCGCTCGGAGAACGCCATGAGGTCGCGCGCGCAGGCGATGGCGCGGTCGGCATGGTCGGCGTGCACCACGGGTGCGCCGAACAGCACGATGACGCCGTCGCCGGTGAGCTTGTCGAGCATGGCCTCGTGCTTCCACAGCACCTCGAAGAGGCCGTCGAAGTAGCCGTTGATGATCGGCGTGAACTTGTCCACCGGCGTCTCGGCGAGGAAGGTCGAGGAGTTCTCGAGATCGCTCACCATGGCGGTGATGTCGCGCTCGACCGCACCGAGCTCGACCGGTTCACTGCCGTCCTCGATGCGGCGGATGACCTGCGGCGCGAGGTAGCGCTCGAGCGCGCCCGCGTAGAGCGCGCGCTCGGCGGTGAGCTGCGCCGCGACCACGCGGCTCGTGACGAAGAACGACAGCGCGAACGCGACCAACGGCGTCAGCATCGGCAACATCACGCCGGTCGCCGCGAACGCGCCCCAGGCGGCCACCGCGCCCACCGCGACGAAGCCGCCGAGCCACACCACGGCGCGCCACCAACCCGATGCGGAGCGGCCGAACAAGGCGCCGACGAGCGCGGCGAGCAGTGCGATGAGGCCGAGCCAAGGCAGGCCCGGCACGACCACGCGGTCGCCGGCGATCATCTGCGACGCCGCATGGCCGTGCACCTCGACGCCCGGCGTGCCGTCATGGTGGCCCGGCAGGTAGCGCAGCGGCGTGGTGTGCAGGTCCTCGCCGAGCGTGGTGGCATCGTCGCCGACCGAGCGCGACACGCGGCCGATCAGCACGGCCTTGCCGGCAAAGAATTTCGCGGGCAGGAAGGCGATGTCGCCCGCCGAGAAGGACGGCGCCAATGCGCCCGCGTTCTCGGCCTTGGCGTCGGGGTGCGGAGCGCGGTAGCGCAGCCGGAAGGGTGCGGTGGGAGCGGTGACGCCCGGCCGGGCCGGGCCGAGCGCGGCGACCAGTGCGGTGGCCAGCGCGGGTCGACCGGCGGGGCGGGGGTCGTACTGGCGCACGACATCGTCGTAGTCGTCCTTGAGCAAGGTCCGGGCGTCGGCGTAGCGAACCCCCGGCAACACCGGAAAATCCTGTCCCGGAGTCCGGGCGGGATCGGCTGCCACGATCAACGGGGCACGAACGGCTGCGAATTTGCTGGCAACAGCGTTGAACTCGGTCTTATCTCGATAGGTGTCGAACAAGTAGTCGACCAGGATGACCCGGGCGCCGGCGGCATCCAGCGCGCCCACCACTCCGGCCAACCAGACCTTATCTATTGGTGAGATGCAGCCGCAGGGCGACTGTGCCCGCATCTCGTCGACCGCCCGGTCGTCCATCTTGACGATCACGAGGTCGCCGTCGGGGGGCGGAGCCGCCAACGCCATGCGCAGGTCGTAGGTCAGGCTTTCGACATTGCGGGCGGGGGTCGTGAAATTGAACGCGACCGCGACGGCGGCCGAGAGCAGCCCGATGACCCCGGCCGTGAGGTCGCGACGCCTGCGGTCGATCAACGCCATATCGCTGCCATGACCTCGGGACCCTCCTTCGGACGCATTCTGCAACCAACGGGCATCCATTTGGTGCTAAAAATGTATCGGGGTCCGTCGGAGCTCTAGGCTCCGGCATCTGAAGGAGGAGGGATGAGCAATCCGGCGCCACGCGTCGCGAGCGTCCGTTGGCGCGCGCTGGCTGCGCTCACGGTCCTGCTTGCGCCCGGTCCGCTCGCCGCGCAGGCAGGGCTGACCCGTGACGAGGTGCTGCGCCTGCCGCCGCCGTTGCGCGCCGCCGCATCGGACTTCGGTGCCGTCGAATGCGATGCTTCGCCCGTCGTCGGTCTGATGCCGGGCGAGACGGCGCTCGCGGACGTCAAGCTCGTCGAAGCCGAAGGCATGACGGTCGTGCCGGCGGCGGACCTCGAGCGCCTCGCCAGCGCCCTGCCCGACGCCCCGGTGAGCCGAGAGGGTCTCGCGCGGCTCGTCGCCGCGCTCGAGTGCCGTTACCGCGAGCTCGGATATGTGTTCGCGCGGGTCGCGGTGGTCGGCGATCCGGTGGGATCGCCCGGCCGTTATCGCGTCGTGGTGCACGAGGGTGTGGTCAGCCGTGTCGAGGCGCTCGCCGACGACGGCAGGGTGGCCGACCTCGCGCTGCGCGCGTTCCGTCCGGTGGAGCAGGGCAGGCCGCTGCGCGCCGCCGATGTACGGCGCGGCCTCGCCTACGCCGCGTCCGTGGGCCTTACCAGCGTTCGTCCGACGGTGCGCCGCTCGCGCCTCGATCCGATGGCGCTCGACCTCGTGCTGATCGTCGAAGCGCCGCCCGGGCAGGTGTTCGCGCAGGCGCACAACGGCAACGCCGACACGCTCGGCCCGTGGGGCGTGCTGCTCGGCGCACGCGTGTCCGGCCTCACACCGCTGCAGGAGAGCACTTTGCTCGGCGCCTACACCGCGATCGAGCCGCGCAAACAATGGTCGGCGCAGCTCGACACGCAGGCCTTGCTCGGCGGCAGCGGCCTCAAGGGGCGCATCGGCGCCGCTTGGTCGCGGGCGCGGCCGGGCGGGGCCATCGCACCCCTCGAGATCGACGGCAAGACCGCTTTCCTCGCTGTCGAGCTGTCGGCGCCGGTGCAGGTGCGCCGCGGCCTAGTCACCTACTGGCGTGCAGGGCTGGAGGCGCTCGAACAGGAGACGACCTTCTTCGGCGGCGTGCCGCTCGGCGACGACAGCCTGCGCGTCGTCTATCTCGGGATGCGCACCGACGGGCTGCTGCGCAGCGGCGCGTGGTTCGTCGACCTGCAGGCGCGCCGCGGCCTCGACGCGCTCGGCGCGATGCGCCCGGGCGACCCCGACGCCTCGCGCCTCGACGCCGATCCGCAGGGTTCGCTGCTGCGCGCGGAGGCGGAGACCACGCTGCAGCTGTCGCGCGCCGTGAGCCTGCGCGCCAACCTCAAAGGACAATGGACGGAGGACCGTCTCGCGGCCTTCGAATCGTTCAGCTACGGCGGCATCGTCGGCGGACAGGGCTTCGATCCCGGCGCGCTCACCGGTGATTCCGGCATCGCGCTCGATCTGCGCCTGCTCGGTCCATCGGTGGCGGGCGAGCGCGTCGCGTTCCGTCCGTTCCTGTCGGCCTCCGCGGCGCGCACCTGGGTCACCGACGACGGCGGCGCCGGGTCGGGCCGCGCGCAGTCCGCGGGCGCAGGCTTCCAGCTCGCGCTCGGCCGCAGCCTGCAGCTCGAAGCGAGCTACGCCGTACCCTTCGGGGCCATCGAAGGTCCGGGCCGCGACGCCTACGGCTCGCGGCTGCTCGTCAGCCTCACCTATTCGTTCGCACCGGGAGCTCGACCATGAGCACCAAGACCGTCAGGCTCGCCGTCGCCACCGTGCTGGTGCTGCTCGCCGGCCGCGCTGCTGCACAGCCGCCGCCGCTGCCCTCGCTCGACGGCATCAGCCCGATCGGCAGCGGCGCCATCCCCAACGCCGGCAGCAACGGCGGCACCGGCGTGGTGCGCACCTCGGGCGGCAGCACCGGTGTGCCGGTGATCGTCACGGTCGACGGCAACACCGCGAACATCGAGACCGCGGCGCGTCGCATGGTCATCGACTGGCAGAGCTTCAACATCGGCGCCGACCACCGCGTGAACTTCCTGCTGCCCGACCGCGCGTCCATCGCCGTCAACCGCGTGCGCGGCATCGGCGCCGATTTCGCGAGCCGCATCGACGGCGATCTCTGGTCGAACGGCAACGTCTGGCTGTTGAACCCCAACGGCGTGTTCTTCGGCGCCACGGCGCGCGTCGATGTCGCGGGTCTGCTGGCGACGCCCGCCTATCTGCGCAAGCTCGACGATCTGATCGGCGTCGACGGCACCTTCAGCGAGACATCGGGCATCGGTTTCAACATGCCGGGCTCCTCGTTCCCGACGCCGGTGACGACACCGGGGCCGGTATCGGTGGCGGCGGGCGCGGAGATCCTGGTGCGCGGCGGTCCGGCGATGTTCATCGTCGGCAGCGGCGTACAAGGCCGCACGTTGACCATCGGCGGTACCATCACGGCCCGCACCAGCGACCTCGCGCGCGGCGTGCTGACGCCGCCGTCCGTCTCCGGACAGAACGGCGACTACGGGACCTTGCCGACCGACAGCGACCCTGCCGAGGTGACCTCGTCGCAGGTGGTGTACGCCGCGACCGGCGACTTCTCGCTGTCGGTGATCGAGCGCGCGATCGGTGAACCCTCGCCGCCGAACCCGCTGTCGAGCAACGACCTCGACCTGTTCGAGTTCACGGTGTCGCGCGGCATGGCGGGCCGTCAGGGCGAGGGCGACCAGATGGCGTCCGAAGCCATCCTCATCGAGCACACCGCGAATACGGTGGCGGGGCAGGTGGTGGTCAAGGCCGCCGCCGAGGACTCGGTGCTGCTGCGCCGCAACGACCCGCGCACCGATCTCGGCAGCAACCTCGGCTGCGATCCGGCGCAACCGACCTGCACCATCACGCGCAATCCCGACCACGACACCTATCTCTACGATCCGCAGACGGGCCAGTACCAGTTCGTGTGCGCCGCCGGTCCCGCCACCGAGACCTGCGGCACGCTCGATGGCCGCGAGACGGAGAACGGCTTCGCCTACGCGGCCTTCCTCGCCGTCGACACGAGGCGCACGCCTGACTACGGCTGCCCCGCGAACGACCCCGACTGCGCGCCCGGCATCCGGATCCGCTCGTCCCTCCTCGCCCTCGACCCCCGCGACAGCGATGTCAGCTACGGTTTCAGCATGCGTCGCAGCCTCGATGTCGATGCGGCGCCCAACGAATACCAAGGCGGGCTGGTGCTGACCCGCGACACGGACGGCCGTCCGGTGGACGAGATGCTCGCCGCCTCGGCCCGCGGCGCGAACGTGGTGATCGATCCGCGCGACGCGCAATCGAGGGATTTCGACTTCGGCCCGGGCGGCGGCATCCGACCGCTCGCGCTCGAGCTGCTGTCGGCCGGCGACCTCGGTCTCCGCGGCCGCGACGTCTGCGTCACCTTCGACGGCAGCTGCTTCCAGGAGGGCGTGGTCTACCGTTCCTCCGATCCGTACGCTGCGGCGCGCGTCAACCTGCGGCTGCAGGCCGGCAGCGACAAGCGACCGACGGTCTACGCGGAGCGTCTGCTGCGTCTCGAGGAGACCTTCCTCGCGGGCGCCGAGCTGGCGTTGGTGTCGTACCAGACATCGCACCAAGGCGGCCAGGCGCCGCTGCGGCAGCTCGTGCTGCGCAACGCGTTGATCGACCCCGATGCCGGTTCCCTGAACGGCGGCTACTCCGACGATCCGGCGCGCATCGTGGTCGGCACCTCGGCGGACGCGACCAACGACTTCACCCTCGGCAGCATCTTCGGGGGCAACGGCACGGACGTCGATGTCGATGTGCGCGGCATGCTCACCATCATCGACACCTTCCGTACCGGCGAGGGCGCGCCGCCGCCGGGCAACGTCTCGGCGGGCAACATCTCGCTGAAGGGCCGCGGCATCTCGGTCGGCGACCTGAACCTCACCGGTCTCGTGGACGACGAGGGTGCGCATCTGCTGACGCTGCTGTCGCGGGCGCCCGATCCCGCGATGTTCAGCTTCGGACGGATCTCGGCCTTCGCGCCCAACAGCACGGTGTCCATCACCAGCGCCGCCACGCTCGAGTTCGATCCGCTCGACAAGTTCAACGCCTCGGCCCTGCCCGACAACCTGCGGTTGGCATCGACCGGCGGCAAGCTCTGCGTCGGTTTGACGGACGCCGACAGCTGCATCGTCTCGGACCTCGACTTCGCCGGTTTCGTCGACCTGCAAGGGCAGCTCGGGATCGAGGTGGGCGGTGTGAAGGCGGGCGGCGACGCGCGGCTGCGCTCGCCCTCGGGCAGCGTGGTCGCCGGCGATGTCGAGGGCAAGGTCGTCGACATCCAGGCGGGCGCGAAGCTCGAGCCGCCCGCCGGTTCGGATCCTTGGTCGGAGGGTGAGGGCACGTTCACCGCCAGCGTCGGCAAGGTCACGGCGCTCGATGGCACGGTGCTGCTGCTCGGCCGCGACGGCGTCGACGCAGGCGATGTGTCGCAGGCACGGGTCGACGCGCCGGTGCCGCAGGTCGCCGAGGTCGAGCTGCGCTCGAAGTCGGGATCGATCGTGGCGGGCATCGTCGAATCGCTGGGCGCGGACCCCGGGGTCGGCGGTGCGCTCAAGGTCGAGACCGCGCAGGGCGCGTCGATCTCTTTGGCGGCGGTCACCGCCGGCAGCGTCGAGGTGCGTGCCGGGGCCGGCAGGGTCAGCATCGGCGTCGAGGACGGCGGCTTCACGGCCGGCGCGGTGACCGCGCGGTCCGGTCGCATCTCGCTCGAGGGCCGCGACGGCGTCGAGGCCGGGGCTCTCACCGCGACGACGCAGGTCAACGTCAGCGCCGGGCGCGGCGGCATCGCGGTCGGTGATGTCAGCGCCGGCGGCACGGCGAGCGCCGGCGACCAGTGCGACGGCAAGGCGGTGTGCCTCGGCGCAGGGTTCGACGGCACCGATGGCAGCGGTCGAACGCTGACGACGGGCGCGGTGTCGGCCAGCGTCGGCGAGGTCTTGATGGTCGGTCGCGACGGCGTGACCACCGGTGGGGCGGTCACCGCCGGCGCCGGTCGCGTCGAGATCCGCTCCGCCTCGGGCACCGTCGACACCACCGCGGGGACCGTGACCGCGGGCAACATCTCCGGTGCCTACGATGCGGCGATCGGCGGCGCGCGGTTGACGCTCGGCGATGTCAGCGCACAGCGCGATGTCGAACTCGCGGCGACCGCCGAGGGCGGCGCCGTGTCCACCGGTACGCTCACGGCAAGGCGCGCCCTGCGGGTGCGCAGCGTCGCCGACCTCGGCCTCGAGGCCGCGAAGATCGGCGGGTCGCCGCAGTCCATCACGCTCACCTCGAGCGGTGGCCGCGTCTGTCTCGGCACGGTGTCGAACGGCGCGTGCACCGGGCAAGCGCTCACCAAGGACGCCGACCTCACGCTGCAGGGGAAGACCGGCGTCGGCGCCGGGGATCTCACGGTGCGCAGCGTGCTGATCGACTCGGTCGAAGGCGCCGCCGCGCTCGGCCATGTCAGCGCCACCGCAGGACAGGCGCAGATGATCGCGCGGGACGGGGTCACCGCCGAGGATGTGCGCGCCGCCACCGCCGTGGAGATCAGTGCCAACCAAGGCGCGGTGATCCTCGGCGATGTCACGGCGAGCGACGGCCGGCTGTTGCTGCACGGTCGTACCGGCGTGCGCGCGGGCACGCTCACGCAGTCGCGCACGGGCACGCCGCCCATCGCGCCGAGCATCGACCTGCTGTCGGTCGCCGGTGCGATCACGGTCGGCGACATCGCCGGCACCGGGCTGCTGTATGCACGCGCATCGGGCCTGATGTCGGCCGGGACCATCGGCGGCGTCAAAGATATCGATCTGCGGGCCGGCGGCTCGCTCACCGCCGGTGCGATCGATGCCGACGGCTTCGTGCAGCTGCAGAGCGTCGACGGCTCGCTCGACCTGCAGGGCATCACCGCGGGCGCCGCCAAGGACGCGCCGGATACCGACCCCTGCAAGGGCAAGGCGATCTGTCTGCGCGCCGGCGAGGGCTCGACCAGCGGCACGCAGGACATCGACACCGGTGCGCTGGTCGCGACCGCAGGCGACATCCTGGTGCGCGGCCGCTCGGCGGTGACGGTGGGCGGTGCCGAGGCCACGACGGGCTCGGTCACGCTGCGCGCTTCCGAGGGCACGCTGACCGCGGGCGCGGTCACCGCCGGTCGCTTCATCGACCTCGAGTCCTCGTCCGGTTCCGTGTCGGCCGGCGCGCTGACCGCGGGCGCGGCGCAGTCCGCCGCGGCCGACGATCCCTGCGACGGCGCTTCGGTGTGCGTACAGGCGGGCAGCGCCACACCGGACGGCGCACAGACCGCGACGGTCGGCGCGGTCACCGCCGCCGCCGGCGATGTGCTCCTCGCGGCCCGCAACGGGCTGACGCTGGCGGGCGTCGCGGCGACGACGGGCGACATCACGGCGAAGGGCGGACGCGGCGTCGTGTCGGCGACCGGTGCGTTGAACGCGGGTACGGGCGCCTCCACCGACGCCGACCACGATGTCGTGGTCGAGGGCGCCGGGCTCGCGCTGCAGGGCGTACGCGCGAGCGGCGACATCGCCCTCGCCGCGACCAGCGCCACAGGCTCCTTGACGACGGGGGTGCTCGACGCGCGGCGCACGCTGGTGGTCGAGAGCGTGGCCAGCCTCGGCATCGAGGCCGCGAAGATCGGTGGCGCGCCCGAGACCCTCGATCTCTCCTCGTCCTCCGGCAGCGTCTGCATCGGCACGCTCGTGTCGGGCGTCTGCACCGGTCAAGCGCTCTCGAAGAACGACACCGCCGTGGTGCTGACGGGACGCACCGGGGTACAGACCGGCGATCTCGGCGCCAAGCGCGTGCAGCTGCGCGCGAGCGAGGGCGCTGCCGTCTCCGGCGCCGTGACCAGCGCCGAGGGCGTCGACATCACCGCGCGCGACGGCGTCGCGACCGGCGATTTGAGCGCGACCGACGTCAC
>DAIMYL010000027.1:0-7400 GCA_036734505.1 Steroidobacteraceae bacterium
GGGCCGCAGTTCAACTACACCGAGGCCGCGCCGCACAATTGGGCGAGCGGGTTCGCCGTGTTAACCTTCCGGGATGGGTTCCTCCTCAATCCCGAGCTCGCCGTCCAAGAAGCGGGCGGAGTCTGGTTCCGGGGCGAGCGTGTCTGACTGCCGCTCGTGTTTCTGGTCTGCCGAGCTGACGCGCGCCAACGCTGCGGTGTGGTGTTCGCACAAGGTCTGGAACGGCTGGCACCGCCCGACGGAGCCGGCGTGTAGCGGCAAGGCGTGGAAGAAGGACGACCGATGAACGCGATGTATGCCCGCATCCGGCAGGTGCTCTACCGCACCCGCGCCTACAAGCGCCTGTTCCTCGACCCGCAGAGCAACCAGCTCTCGGACGACGGGATGATCGTGGTGGCGCACCTCAAGCGGTTCGCCCGGCTCGGCAAGCCGCCGGCGGCCCCGGGCGCGAATGTCGACATGTTCCAAGTCGGGCGCATGGTCGGCCGACAGGAGACGGTGCAGCTGATCGTCGAGGCGCTGCATCTGGACGAGAAGACCTTGACCAACCTGCAAGAGGATTTCCGCGATGAGTGACGATCAAGGGTCTGCACCAGCAGGCAACCCGGCCCCGACGGCGCCGGCGTGGTACGCACCGGAGGGGCTCGACCCGAACACCTCCACCCAGTTGGGCGAGCTCGTGAAGGCGAAGGGGTGGAAAGGCCCGGCCGATGCGCTGCTCTCGTACCAGAACCTCGAGCGCGTCTTCGGCGCCGACAAGGCGGGGCGCACCATCCTGGCACCCAAGTCGGACGACGACGCCGACGGCTGGAACGCGGTGTACAACCGGCTCGGCCGCCCGGAGTCGCCGGACAAGTACGCCCTGCCGGTGCCGGAGGGTGACGACGGGTCGTTCGCGCAGGCGGCGGCGCCGGTGCTGCATCAGCTCGGGCTCACCACGAAGCAGGCGCAGGGCCTCGCGGAGTGGTGGAACAAGGCGTCCTCTGCCCGCATCGAGGCCGAGGGCGAGGCGTTCTCCAAGGCGTCGGAGGCCGAGTACGCTGCGCTCAAGGGCGAGTGGGGTGCGGCTGCCGCGCAGAACGAGGAGCTCGCCAAGCGTGCCGTGCTGAAGTTCAGCAAGGAGGCTGGCATCGATGAGGCGGCATTCGACGCGATGGAGCGAGCGATCGGCACCGCCAAGGTGATGAAGCTCTTCCACGCCATCGGGGCGCAGTTCTCGGAGTCCTCGTTCGTGGCGAGCGACACGCCGACGGGCGGTGCGCTGACGCCGGCGCAGGCGAAGCAGAAGGTCGCCGGGATGTTCGCCGACAAGGAGTTCATGGCCCGGTACATGCACCCGGACGAGCGGGTGAGGCAGGGCGCCATCGAGGAGATGATGAACCTCAACCGGATGGCGAATCCGAACCTGTCGGACGAGTAGTTGCGCTCACGCCCGAGGGGCAGTATCCTTCGGGCGTGTTCTCCTCTGTGTCGTTGCCGGGAGGGTTTCCTCCCGGCTCTTTTCAGGCGGAGACCGGGTAAGCCGCGAGGCCCCGAAGACAGCCGGAAAGACGGCCGCCTGGTCGGAGCGCATCCGGCAAGGATTCTGGCCCCGCAAGGACAAGCCATCCGAGAACAGGTTCAACCTTTTTTCCGGAGGCTCAAATGGCCGACAATATCGCATCCGTTTATGCCGTCCAGTACGGCACGAACATCTCGCTGCTCCTGCAGCAGAAGGGCTCCAAGCTGCGCGGTGCCGTGCAGACTGGTTCGTACAAGGGCAAGCAGTCCGAGGTCGTGACGCAGTACGGTGCCACCAGCGCCCGCGCCGTCTCGACCCGCTACCAGCCGATCGTCCCCGTCAACACCCCGAACAACCGTCGGTGGGTGTTCCCCGAGGACTACGACTGGGCGGACCTCATCGACAACTTCGACAAGCTCCGTCTCCTCGCCGACCCCCAGAGCGCCTACAGCCAGAACGGTCTGTACGCGATGGGCCGCGCGATCGACGATGTCATCATCTCGGGCATCTTCGGCACGAACAAGACCGGCGAGGCTGGCGGCACGAACACCGCGTTCGACACCGCCAACCAGCAGGTCCCCGTGAACTACGCTGCCGCCGGCAACGTGGGTCTCACCGTGGACAAGCTGCGCGAGGCGCGTCGCATCCTGATGGAGAACGAAGTCGACCTCGATGCCGAGCCGGCGTACTGCGCCATCTCGGCCGAGCAGCACGACGATCTCCTCGGGCAGCTGCAGGTCACGAACGCCGACTTCAACACCGATGCTCCGGTGCTGCAGGACGGCAAGGTGACCCGCTTCCTCGGGATCAACTTCATCCACACCGAGCGTCTTCCGACGTCCTCGGGCCACCGTCGCTGCCCCGTGTGGGTGCCGTCGGGCGTCCACCTGGGCATGTGGAACGACATCACGTCCAACGTCACGCAGCGTCGTGACCTCTCTTCGCATCCCTTCCAGGTCTACCTGATGGGAACCTTCGGCGCCACGCGCACCGAAGAGAAGAAGGTCGTCGACATCCTGTGCGCCGAGTAAGGGAGTAAACCACCATGGCAGTCGAAGCACGCAAGTCCTCCCTGATCACCAACGCTGACGCGGTCCCGGCCGTGCTCAACAACCCCCGTGTGGACGGTGGTCACGAGCGCACCAAGGTCGCGACGGTGGAGATCGTCAACGCCGACAGCGTCGCCAGCACCTACCGGATGTTCCGGGTGCCGTCGAACGCGGTCATGACCGACCTCCGCATCTACGCGCCGGACATCGGCACCACCACCGCGGCCGACATCGGTCTGTACCGCACCGCCAAAGACGGCGGCGCGGCGCAGGACGCCGATTTCTTCGCCTCGGCGGTCGTGCTGAACGCGGGTGCCATCAACGGCACCGACGTCCTGCACGAGGCGGCGGTCTTCACGATCGCGAACTCCGGCAAGGAGCTGTGGGACGCCCTCGGTCTCACGAGCGACCCGTCGGTGTTCTACGACGTGACGCTGACCCTGACCGGCGCGGCTGACGCGACCGGCACGGTCAAGCTCGTCGGTCGCTATCTGGCGTGATGAACTGGGGCGGGCCGGGTGACCGGCTCGCCCCTTCCTCTGGGAGAGAGACATGGCAGACCGTTTCTACGGCATCGATCGCGGCAACCAGGGCGTCCGCAATGTGACCGAGGCTGCTTCCACGACCGGCCTCGATGTCGAGGTCCGCGTGGACCTGATCGGCATGAGCAAGTCCGAGGTCATCTTGATGCTCGACACGCTCAAGGAAGCCATCGTTCAGGACAGCTGGCCGCCGGCTTAAGGGCTGCGGGAGACGCCCGTGGCCACGAGTGATGTCGCAATCGCGAACCTCGCGCTCACCAAGATCGGTGACCTGCGAATCACTTCGCTCACGGAGAACACCAAGCCTGCCCGTGAGCTGAACGCCGTCTACGGGATGCTGCGCGACAAGCTGCAGCGCACCTACAACTGGCGGTTCTGCGTCAAGCGGGCGAATGTGGCGGCCGATGTTGCCGCTCCGACCTTCGGCTACACCTACCAGTACACGGTCCCGGCCGACTGCCTGCGTATCCTGCAGGTGAACACCTACTTCCCGGCGCCGGACCTCTCCGACCTCATCGGCAGCGGTGGGCAGGAGTACCAGCTCGAGGGCGGGAAGATCCTGACGAACTTCTCGGGGCAGATGAACCTGCGCTATCTGGGGCGCATCACCGACCCGACCAAGTTCGACGCGGCCTTCGACGAGGCGTTTGCGGCCCTGCTGTCGTACAACGTCGCCGAGGCCCTGACGCAGTCTGACGGCAAGAAGAACGCCGCGCTGCGCGATTACCGGATGTGTCTCATGGAGGCTGTCCGGGCCAATGCCATCGAGAACCCACCGGAGTCCATCGCCGACACCACTTGGCTGTCCGTGAGGCTCTGATGCCCAGCGTCAATCCAGCCATCGTCAACTTCAACGGCGGCGAGGTGGGTTCGCTCATGTCCGGGCGCACCGATTTCGAGAAGTACGGCTCGTCCGTGTACCGGATGCGGCGGTTCATCCCGACCGCGCAGGGGCCGGCGAAGCGTTGCCCGGGGACGAAGTATGTCCTGCAGGCGCGCTACCCCGACAAGCGGGTGTGGCTGCAGCGGTTCGAGTTCGCCTTCGACCAGGCGTATGTCATCGAGTTCGGTGACTACTACTGCCGGTTCTACACCGATCGCGGCGTGGTGCTGGAAGACCCCATCGACATCTCGGGCATCACCAACGCGAACCCCGGCGTGCTGACCTATGTCGGCGCCGACCCGTCGAACGGGGACTGGATGTACATCTCCAGCGTCGTCGGCATGACCGAGGTCAATGGCCGGTATGTGAAGGTCGCCAATGTGAACACGGGCGCGAAGACCTTCGAGCTCAACGACATCGATGGCGGCGTCATCGACACGACGGCGTATGGGGTCTACAACGGCAACGGCGATGTGGCGCGGGTGTACACCATCGTCAGTCCCTATGCCGAGGAAGACCTGTTCACGGCCGAGAACACCTCGGCGCTGTCCATCTCGCAGTCCGGCGATGTGCTGTACATCGGCTGCGAGGGCTACCAGCCGCGCACGCTGACGCGCTCTGGGAACACGAGCTGGGCGTTCGCGCCCTATGCGCCGTCGGACGGTCCGTTCCAGCGCGAGCCGGACACGCGGGTGAACTTCACGCTCTCGGCGACGAGCGGCAATGTCACGGTCACCTCTGCGGCGGCCATCTTCGACAACGACTCGGTCGGGATGCTGCTGCGGCTGCAGCCGGTGAACATCACGACGACGCAGTGGGAGACGGCCAAGTCCATCTCGGCGGGGAACATCCGCAAGTCGAGCGGCAAGTTCTACGAGGCCGTGAACTCGGCGACGACCGGCGCGGTGCGGCCCATCCACGAGGAGGGGCAGGACTACGACGGCAACGCCGGCGTGCTGTGGGAGTTCCTGCATCCGGGCTATGTGGTGCTCAAGATCACGGCGGTGACGAGCACGACGCAGGTCGATGCCGATGTCATCGGGCCGGGCGTGGCGCCGACCGAGCTCCTGTCCTCTGCCTCCTGCAACTACCGGGTCGGAGCGTGGGGGACGGGCATGGGTGCGTCCTACCCGTACAAGACGGCGTTCTGGCGCGACCGGCTGTGGTGGGGTGGCGGCCAGAACATCTACGCGTCGGTGGCCGGGGACTACTCCTCGCACGCTCCTGACACGATGGGCGAGATTCTCGCCGACAACGCGCTGAACCTGACCATCGCCATCGGCAATGTCGACAAGGTGCGGTGGATGCGCCCCGGCAATGCGCTCATCGTCGGCACCGCCGGTGCGGAGATCGCCATCCGCGAGAACATCACGACCGCCCCGCTCGGCCCGGAGAATGTCAAGTTCGACCTGCAGAGCGCCGAGGGGTCGATGGAGCTCGAGCCGACGCTGGTCGAGGACGCGGTGCTGTTCGCGCGCGTCGGCGGGCGGCGCATCATGGAGCTGCGGTTCGACATCCAGGCTGATGCGTGGGTGCCGCGTGACATGAATGTGCTCTATCCCGAGATCACCCGCTCGGGCATCGTGGACATGGAGTACCAGAAGGAGCCGGACGACATCCTCTGGTGCGTGCTCGGGGACGGGCGGCTCATCGGCCTGACCTATGACCGCGAGCAGAACATCTACGGCTGGCACCAGCATCCCATCGCGGGGAACGACGCGAAGGTGGAGGCGGTGCAGATCATCCCGAGCCCGAACGGTGACCTCGACGATGTGTGGCTTGTGGTCTCGCGCACCATCCAAGGGGACTTCCCGTACGAGCTTGCGCTCGAGGCCGGCGGTAACCTGCTGACCGAGGGCGAGGACCAGTTGGTGATCGAGGCCGATGTGAACCGCACGCAGCGGTTCATCGAGTACATCGGGCAGTCGCTGGAGGAGGGCGAGGACATCCAAGGCGCGGGGTATCTCGACGCCTCGTTGGAGTTCAACCCCATCGTCCCGGCTGACCTCTTCTTGGGTGACGGCTACGAGACGGCGGCGAGCACGAATGTGCAGGTCACGGTGCTGTCGTCCATCGAGATCGCGACCGAGGCCGACGAGATCATCGAGTCGGAAGCGTTCGAGCTCATCGTCATCAACGACCCGGTGTTCGCTGCGACGGATGTCGGCCGCGAGATCGTGTATCGGTACTACGATGCGGACATCGAGTTCTGGCGCACCGCGCGCGCGGAGATCACCTCCTACATCGACCAGGAGAATGTGCTGACGACCATCGTGGCGGCGTTCCCGGACGACGATGTGCCGTTCAACGAGTGGCGCATGACGGCGACGACGCTGCGCGGCCTGTGGCACCTCGAGGGCGAGACGGTGTCGGCGCTTGCGGACGGGCAGGAGGTGAACGACCTGCTCGTGACGGACGGTGCGGTGACGCTGCCGTTCGCGGCTTCGCGCGCGACGGTGGGGTATCAGTACACCTCGACCTTGGCGACGCAGCGGCTGGAGGCTGGCGCGTCCATCGGCACGGCGCAGGCGAAGATCAAGCGCATCCACAAGTGCGGCCTGCGGCTCTATGCGAGCCTCGGTGGCAAGGTGGGGCCGGGGCCGACGAACCTCGACCTCATCCAGTACCGCACGCTGAACGACTTCATGAACGAAGTGCCGCCGCTCTTGACCGGGGACACGGATGTGTTCGCCTTCCCGGGCGGTTACGAGACGGACGGGCGCATCTGGGTGGTGGCTGACCAGCCGCTTCCGATGACGGTCATCGCGCTCTACCCCGAGCTGGAGACGCAGGGGTGATCGAGGTCCGCAAGTTCCGGCCCGCTGACCTTGACGAGTTGAGGTTGCAGCCGGCGCAGGAGTACCTTGCGGCGTTCGTTGGGCGCCCGGGGTACGGGCAGGAGTTGGTCGACGCCGGGCCGTGCTACACGGTGCGGCGGGACGGGCTCATCATCTGCTGCGCTGGGGTGGTGAACCTCTGGGCTGGTCGGGCGTCGGCGTGGGCGCTGCTGTCGTGGGACGCAGGCCGGAGCATGAGGGGGCTGCACCGGGAGGTGCTGCGGTTCCTCGACGGGTGCGGGATCAGGCGCGTGGAGGCGTATGTCTACCCGCAGTTTGAGCCCGGCCACAGATGGGCGACAATGCTCGGGTTCGAGCGCGAGGGCCTGATGAAGGCGTTCGGGCAGGATGGGAGCGACATGGTCATGTACGCGAGGGTTCGGTAATGGCGCAGGCGGCACCTTTCATCGCGGCGGCGGCGGCGGCTGCGTCGTCTCTCATGGCGACCGGGCAGCAGCGTCAGGTAGGCGCGGCGCAGGCGCGGGCGCTTGAGATGGAAGCGTCCGTTGCGCGGCGTCAGGCCGGGCTCGAAGAGGAGGCGCTGCGCCGGGAGACCCAGCGGCAGTTCGGCGAACTGCGTGCGGCTGG
>DAIMYL010000027.1:7500-18999 GCA_036734505.1 Steroidobacteraceae bacterium
CGTCGCAGTTGACGGGCGTGCAGGTGACCGGTCGCCGGGTGCCGACCACGATGACGACGACCTCGCCGCGCGGCGCTGGGCTCATCCCGAGGTGATTCATGGCGAAGCTTGAGTTCTACCGCCGACAGGTTGTCCCGCGCATCGCGACGCCGAGCACGCGCGGGCTTGCGGCTGTGGGGACTCAGGCGATCGAGACGGCCGAGGCTGTGGCGCGTGGGGCGCAGGCGTTCGGGCAGCTCTCGGCGGACCTCGACCAGTTGCGGGTCGAGGATGCGTTCAACCGGCTGCGCGATCGGCAGACCGACCTGATGATGAACCCGGAGACGGGGTTCTCGTCCAAGCGCGCGGCCGATGCGGTGGCGCCGGACTTCATGACGCGCTACTCGGGCGACTTCGACAAGGCGATCGAGGAGGTCGCTGCGGAGTTGCCGAGCACGCGGCAGCAGGACCTGTTCCGGCGGCGCGCCGGGATGGCGAAGGCCGAGTTCGATGACTCGCTGATGCGGCATGTGCTGCGCGAGACCGAGCAGTACCGGGACACCGTCTACGAGGGCGCGGTCAAGACCGAGACCAATGTGGCGGCGCTGAACTGGCGCGACCAGGCGAAGGTGAACGACAGCATCGCGCGCATCGCGGCGAACACGGCGCTCTGGGCCGACCGCAAGGGCATCACCGGGGACGCGCTGCTCGCGGCCCAGATGGACAATGTGGACCAGATCCACGCGGCGGTGGTCAATTCGGCGCTCGATGCCGGTGATGTGGAGTACGCGGCGACCTACATCGACCGCAACCGGGCGACCATCAAGGCGCCCCGGCTCGTGGAGCTCGAGGGCAAGGTGGCGACGGAGACCGACCTGCGTGCGTCTGCGCGCATCGCGGACGATGTCATCAAGTCTTTCGGGCGGCGCATCCCGAGCGAGACCGAAGTGCGTCAGGCCGTGCGGGACATCGCCGGAGACAATGTGCGGGTGCGCGACGACGCGACGCAGGAGGCTCTGGCGCAGTTGGGGTCGATGCTGCGCGACCGTGAGCGGCGCGAGCAGGAAGTCATGGCGTCGGTCTACCAGCGGCTGGAGGCGAACGGGGGCAACCTCGCGGCGCTCCCGGCGTCGCTGCGCGCGGCCATCCCGGGCGACAAGCTCGGCGCGGTGCGTAACTACGCGGACGGGTTGCGCGGTGGCGGCAAGGTCGAGACCGACTTGGACCTGTACTACAGGCTGCGGACGAACCCGGCTCTGCTGCGCGCGACCAACCTGCCGGCGCTTCTCAATCGCTTGGGCGAGTCCGAGTTCAAGGAGCTCACCCGGCTGCAGGCCGAGGCGACCGACACACCGGATGTGGCGCAGACCGAAATCCAGACGACGCAGCAGCGCATGAACATGCGGCTGACGGAGATGGGTCTCGACCCGACGCCGAAGCCCGGCACGGCGCCGGCCAAGCGTGTGGCGCAAGCGTGGTCGCGGCTGGACGCCGACATCCGCGAGCAGGAGCGTGCGGCCGGGCGCAAGTTGACGCCGGAGCAGCGTAACGCCGCCATCGATCGGCTGTTCGCCAATGTCGAGGTGCGCGGCAGTCTCTTCGGCACGACCGGCGTGGCGCTCTTTGAGCTGGAGCCCGGCAAGGAGATCGTGACGGTGACGGTGCCGGAGTTCGACCGGCGGCAGATTGCTGCGGCGCTGCGGGAGCAGAAAAAGCCGGTGACCGAGGCGAACATCCAGTACTACTTCAAGAAGGCGCAGGGGCTCATCCAGTGACCGACTACCGACGGCTGGTCGAGGAGGAGAACCCTTACCTCGACCTGATGCGGCAGGAGCAGACCGGGGCGGTGCGCTCGGCGATGTACGGTGCCGCGCAGACCGAGCCGGATGTCGAGGCCGAGCTGCGGCGGCTCGCCGAGAAGGTGAATGTCCCCGTCGAGACGGTGCGCGCCGACCGCGAGGAGATCAAGCGGCAGGCCATCCTCGGCGAGGTCGACTACGACAACCTGGTGAAGTCGAGCCCGGTGACGGCCACCTTCCTGTCCGAGCAGGCCGATGTGGCGCGGGACGATGTGGGGCCGCTGGAGCGCATCGAGCGGACATTCGTCGCCGGCGCGCGTGGCTGGCAGCAGGGGTCGGTGCAGGACCGGGTGAGCCCGCTCAACTGGAAGGCGCTGACGGAGATCATGAGCCCGTCGGAGGCGGCCGAGCGTCGCCGGATGCTCGACGAGATCAGCGCCCTCGGGCGTGCGCCGGAGCGCGGCGACAATCCGTTTGCGTGGTTCCTCGGGCAGACCGGGTACACGGCGCGGCAGTTGGTCAGTTCCATCCGCGAGGGTGGCAAGGGTGCCATCGTCGGCGGCGCGGCGGGTGCGGGCGTGGCGGCGGTCGCCGGCCAGCTCGGCCCGCAGGTTGCGCTGCCCGAGGAGTTGGTCACGGTGCCGGGCGCATTCGCGTTCGGCGCGCGTGCGGGGTACATCACGGCGTCGACGGTCTACAACTACAAGGAAGAGGCCGGGTTCGCGTTCGCCGAGTATGAGGGGCTGAAGGACGAGAACGGCGTCCCGCTCGACCCGGCTGTGGCGCGTGGTGCTGCGGCGGCGGCGGGGCTGCTGAACGCTGGCCTCGAGACGGTCGGCGACCTTGCCCTTGCCAAGATGATTCCCGGCCTCGACCGGCTGCTCGGGCGCGGGTCGCGCGAGGCGGTCAAGGCGCTGCTGGAGCGGCCGACCTTCCGCAACGCCATCGCGCAGGCCGGGAAGAAGTGGCTGCAGTCGGCCAGCATCGAAGGCGTGACCGAGTCGTTGCAAGAGCTCGGCGTCATCCTCGGGCGCGAGTTGGCGCAGGGGGTCTCCGGGCAGGAGTTCGCAGCCGACGAGGGCGATGTGGCGCGGGTGCTCGAGGCCGGTGCGGCCGGGTTCGCGGGTGGCGCCGGCGTGGGTCTGCCGGGCGCGGCCATCTCGGCGACGACCAATGTGCGCGAGGTCCGCAAGGCGAACCAGACCGCGCAGTTCATGGAGGCGCTCGGGGAGAGCGCGAAGGCGTCCAAGTTGCGCGAGCGGCTGCCGGAGCAGTTCCGGGACTTCGTTGCCCGCGCGCGCGAGCAGGGGCCGATCGAGAATGTCTTCATCCCTGCCGACCAGTTCACCCAGTACTGGCAGAGCCAGAATGTCGACCCGGCGCAGGTAGCGGCCGAGGTTGGCGCGAGCAACTACGCCGAGGCGGTGGCGACCGGAAGCGATGTCGTCATCCCCATCGAGAACTATGCCACCCGGCTGGCCCCGACCGAGCACCATGCCGCCCTGTCGCAGGACGCGAAGCTCTTCCAAGGCGACCTGACCCTGCGGGAGGTCGAGGCGCTGGAGGCCGAGCGGCAGCAGGTCGAGACCGAGATACAGACCGCCATGGAGACCGAGGGCGCCGAGGCCGAGGCTCCGGCCATCGCCCAGATCAAGCAGGATGTCCTAGGGCAGCTTCTGGGGCGATTCGACAGGCAGACGGCTGACGCATACGCCACCCTCTACACGCGGGCCATAAACGCTCTGGCGCAGCGCAGCGGCATCGAGCCGGCCGCCCTGCACGAGCAGTATGGGTTGAGCGTGGTCACCCCCCTGCCGGACATCCTGCAGGCCCGGGCGGGTGTGGATGCGGCGCTCGACCCGCTCATCGACCGGCTGCGGTCTGGCGAGGTGCCGACCCAGCGGGAGATCTTCGGCAAGTCCCTGACCCAGTTCCTGCGGGAGCGGGGCGGGTTGCAGGACCAAGGCGGCGAGTTGGCGGCCCGCGACGCGAAGTTGTGGGACCGCGACAACCGCCGGGTGGGCGAGAAGGCGCTGGTGTCCGACAAGGGCATGACATTCGACCAGGCGCGGGAAATCGCGCTCGAGGCCGGGTACGAGGTCGGCGATACCGAGGTGACCTTCCTCGGGGCGCTCGACCGGGAGTTCCGTGGCGAGCCGGTGTTCATGCCTGGCAAGGAGCAGCCGAAGCTCGCGGAGCTGGCCGACGCGCTGGCCGGGCTTGAGGAGTTCCTCGGCCGGCAGGGCATCGATGTCACGACGACCGACAATGCGACCATCAAGGCGCTCATCGCGAAGGCGAGCGAGGGGATGGGCGAGGTCGATCGCCAGTTCTTCCAGACCGAGGACAAGCGCGGGTTCATCCAGTTCGGCGCCGACCGCAAGGTGCGTATCGGGCTCTTGGAGAAGGCCGACCTCTCGACCTTCATCCACGAGACCGGCCACTTCTACCTCGAAGTGCTGCTCGACCTTGCCGAGCGACCGGACGCGAGCGAGCAGATCAAGGCCGACGCCGCGACGCTGATGAAGTGGTTCAAGGTCAAGAACCGCTCCGAGATCGGCGTCGCCCAGCACGAGCAGTTCGCGCGCGGGAACGAGGCGTACCTGATGGAGGGCGCTGCGCCGAGCGCGGCCCTGCGCGGCATCTTCCAGCGTGCGCGGGCGTGGATGACGCTGCTCTACCGCACGCTGACCCGGCTGAATGTCACGCTGAACGACGAGGTGCGTGGCGTGTTCGACCGCATCTACGCGACCGACCAGGAGATCGAGGCGGCGAACGCCGAGCTCGACCTCAAGGAGGTGTTCGCGACGGCCGAGGATGCCGGCATGACGGAGGCCGAGTTCGCGGCCTACAAGAAGTCGGCCGAGTCTGCCAACGAGCGCGCGAAGGAGAAGCTGCAGGCGCAGATGCTGCGCGAGTACTCCCGCGAGCGCGAGAAGTGGTGGAAGGACGAACGCAACAAGATGCTGGAGAAGGTGACGGCCGAGGTGGATGCCTCGCCGCCGTACCGGGCTGCGGCCATCCTGACCGAAGGCAAGATGCCGGACGGGACGCCCATCAAGCTTTCGCGCAAGGCCCTTGAGAACCGCTTCGGTGAGGAGTACCTGAAGCGGTTGCCGAGGTTCCTGCGGAAGGTCTACAGCAAGGAAGACGGCACGACCGTCGATGTGGCGGCCGAGATGCTCGGCTTCGAGAGTGGCGAGGCGCTGATGGAGGCGCTCGTCAACCTGCGGCCGCGCAAGCAGTTCATCGAGGCCGAGGTTGCCAACCGGATGGCGACCGAGTTCGGCGACATGCGGATGGACGGCACCATCGGCGATGAGGCCATGGCGGCGGTCCACAACAGCCAACGGGCCAAGGTCATCGAGGCCGAGCTCAAGGCGATCAGGCGCCTGCAGCGGCAGGTGCGCCCGGTCGTGGCCGGGCTGCGCCGGGCCGAGGCGGCCGAGCGTCGCGCCGGGCTCGACATGGTGGCGGCTGCCATCGGCGACCCGGGCGCGTTCCAGCGTGCGGCGGCGGGGCGCATCGGGCAGATGATGGCGCGGGATGTGTCGCCCGGGCGGTACCTCATCGCGCAGCGCCGGGCCTCGAAGGCGGCGTTCGATGCGGTCAAGGCGAAGGACTACGCGAAGGCGGCGACCGAGAAGCAGCGCGAGCTCCTCAATCACTACATGTACTTGGAGGCGCTCAAGGCGCAGAAGCAGCTCGACACCATCTACGCCTATGCCGGCAAGTTCGACAAGAAGGCGACCCGCGAGCGGCTTGCGAAGGCGGGCGGCGGGTACCTCGACCAGATCGACGCCATCCTCGAGAAGTACGAGTTCCGGCAGGTGTCGATGCGGATGGTGGCCCGGCGGCAGGCGCTGGCGGACTTCGCCGAGCAGCAGGCGCAGCTCGGGCTCATCGTCAATGTGCCGGATGCGCTCCTCGACGAGGCGCGGCTGGTCAATTACAAGGATGTCCCGGTGGACGAGCTGCGGGCGGTCTACGACACGGTGCGGAACATCGAGCACCTCGCCCGGCTCAAGGACAAGCTCCTGCGGAAGCAGGCGGCGGTCGAGTTCCAAGATGTCAAGGACGAGCTCATCAAGTCGGCGACCGAGTCGACGCGGCTGGCCTCGACCGGGGAACTTGCCGTGCCGAACACGGTCGGCGAGCCCCTGCGCGCGCGCGGGGCGAAGGCGTGGCGGCGGTTCGACGCGGCCATCCTCAAGGTCGAGCAGATGGTCGAGTGGCTCGACAACGGCAAGATCGGCGGCCCGTGGGCGCGGTTCGTATTCGACCTGGCGAACGACGCGCAGACCAAGGAGTACGAGCTGCACGCGCAGGTGACCAAGCGCATCCAAGACCTGACCGAGAGCCAGCCGAAGGGTTGGGGCGACACGCTGCAGGACACCTTCGCGGTGGCGCTGCCCGGCATCCAGTCGCCGGTGACGCGATACACGCTCATCAGCATCGCGCTCAATGTCGGCAACGACGGCAACTACCAGCGCCTGCGGGACGGCTACGGGTGGTCGGACACGACCATCAACGGGGCGCTCGCCAAGCTCTCGAAGGAAGACTGGGACTATGTGCAGGGCATCTGGGATGCGGTGAACTCGCTGTGGCCGGAGATCAAGGCGCTCGAGGAGCGCACCTCCGGCGTGGCTCCGCCGAAGGTCGAGGCCCGCACGGTGCAGACCCGGTTCGGCGACTATGCCGGCGGGTACTTCCCGCTCGCCTACGACCCGCGCCTGTCCGGCGTCGGTGACAAGCAGGCCGAGGCGACCGAGTCGGTGGCGCAGTTCATGTCGAACGCCTACGGCCGCGCGCGGACGGACAAGGGCTACACGAAGCAGCGCGTCGAGAACCTGAAGGCGCCGGTGCGGCTCGACTACGAGCAGGTGCTGACGAGCCATCTCGGGAAGGTCATCAAGGACATCTCGCACCGCGAGGCCATCTTCTCGCTGAACAAGCTCCTGAAGGACGACGAGATCAAGGAGGTCATGATCGACCGCCTTGGCGAGGCGCGCTACCGGGAGTTCACCAAGTGGATGCAGGTGCTGGTGTCCGACCGGGCCGACACGCTGCATTCCGGCAATGTCTTCTCGCGCGCGGTGATGCAGTTCCGCACGAACATGGCAATCGTCACGATGGGCTGGAAGGTGACGACGATGATGGCGCAGTTCGCCGGCGTCGGTCCCGCGCTCGATGTCGTGAAGCCCCGGTTCTTCACCCAGGCGCTCATCGACTACAACCGCTTCGGGCCGTGGTCGACGCACCGGGAGACGCTGGAGCAGTTCGTCTACGATCGCTCGGGCGAGATGAAGTTCCGGTCGGACAACATCGACCGGGATGTGCGCGATTCGCTGCGGAAGCTCCGGGGCGACCGCAGCCCGCTTGCTGCCATCCGGCGGTCGGCGTTCTACCTGACGGCGATGGCGGACCGGCAGGTTACCGTACCGACATGGCTCGCTGCCTATCGGCAGGCGCAGGCCGAGGGGCTCGGCGAGGAGGACTCCATCCGGGCGGGCGACCGCGCGGTGCGGCTCTCGCAGGGCGCTGCCGGCGCGAAAGACCTTGCTGCCGTCCAGCGCGACAACGAGCTGATGAAACTGCTGACGATGTACTACACCCCGTTCTCGGTGCTCTACGCCCGGATGCGGGATGTCGGCGCGACGACCCGGAAGGTCAAGGACATGCCCCGGGCGGTGGCCCGGATGCTGGCGCTGGTCATCCTGCCGGCGGTGCTCGGGGAGTTCCTCGCCGGGCGCGGCCCGGAGGAGGACGAGGACGAGACCTGGTGGGCCATCCGCAAGATGCTGCTGTATCCTCTGGCCTCGGTTCCCATCCTCAAGGAGGGTTCCGGTGTCGTCGAGGCGAGCATGATAAACTTGGCCGGCGAAGGCGAGATGAAATTTCAGCCGAGCTGGCGGTTGACGCCGGTGGCGGGGTCGATCGAGAAGGTCGGCCGGACCTTCATGAACACCTCGGATGTCCTTGCGGGCAACCGGGAGTTCAACGATGTGGCGTGGGATTTGTTCGAGACGAGCGGCTACATCTTCGGCTTGCCGACCCGGCAGTTGCGGATCAGCGGTGAGTACACGATGGATGTCCTGAACGACGAGAGGAACCCGGAGAGTCCGCAGCAGTTCATGTACGAAGTCCTGTACGGGCCGCCGAAGGAGTGACGAGATGACGGTATCATCGACGACCAACAAGGCGACCTACTCGGGCAACGGCACGACGACCACCTTCACGGTGCCGTTCTACTTCCTCGCCGCTGCCGATCTGCAGGTCATCCTGCGCTCTTCGGCTGGCGTCGAGACGGTGCAGACCCTGACGAGTCAGTACACGGTGACCGGGGCGGGTGTGCCGTCCGGCGGCACGGTGACGATGGTCACGGCTCCGGCCTCTGGCACGACCCTGACCATCCTGCGGAACATCGAGGCGACGCAGCAGACCGACCTGCTGCCGAACGACCGGCTCCCGGCCGAGTCGCTCGAGACCGCGCTCGACAAGCTGACCATGCTGGTGCAGCAGCTCGACGAGGAGACCGGGCGCTCGTTGAAGTATCCCTCGTCCGACGCGGCGGCGTCCGCGCAGTTGCCGGCCGCATCGCTGCGCGCCGGGAAGTACCTTGCGTTCGATGCGCTTGGTCTGCCGACCGTGTCCTCGAGCTCGCCGACGCCGTATCTGGCCTCGGATGTTTCATTCACCGCGAGCGGCACTGGTGCTGCCCCGCGCAGCGTCAGCGCCAAATTGCGCGACATGGTGAGCGTGAAGGACTTCGGCGCGATTGGTGACGGGTCTGCTGATGACACGGTGGCGTTTGCCAATGCCGCGACGGCAGCGGCTTCGGTCGGTGCCGCCGTCTATGTCCCTGCCACCGCATCGCATTACAAGCTCACCGACGAGGTGACGCTTGCCGCCGGGGTGGCGTTCGTCGGGGATGGCTGGGGCTCGCGCATCCGGCAGTACACGCGCGACAAGAACATCTTCATCGCGCACAACAACACCCGGTTCTCTCGTCTGCACCTGCAGGGCGACAATGTCGCGACGGCCAGCGCGGCAGACAAGAACACGGGCGTCTATGCCGCGTCGCGCGCGCAGGTGGTCATCGAGGGCTGCTATGCAACGCTGCTTCAGAACGGCCTGTGCCAGCTCCGCAACTGCACCGATTACCGGGTGGTGGACAACATCTGCTACGACAACCCGTACAGCATCGCCGCCGGCGCCGTGAACGGGGACATCAACATCTACTCGAGCGCCGGGTCGAATGGCTTGCGCGGGATCATCGCCCGGAACCACTGTCTGTCGAACAACGACTTCGGCATTTACCACGATGCCAACGGGTTCGACCTGGATTGCGTCATCATCGAGAATGTGGTGGTGACGCTTTCTGCTGGCACGGAAGCGGCGTCCGGCGGGAACCGTCGGCATGGCATCATCGCGGCTTATGGCGGCAGCGCCGGCGGTCGGACCATCATCGCCAACAACATCTGCCGCAACACGCGGTTGACGGGCATCTATCGGGCTGCGGCTTCGTCGCCGACCGGCACGCATCTGATCATCGGGAATCATTGCTCGGCCAACGGGTTCGACGCATCCAACGCGCTGGCGGGTGGCATCTTCGTCAATGTGGCATCCCCGGCGACCAAGATCATCGGCAACTTCGTGGAAGACTTCCGGGGTACATCGAACCTCGGCAACGCGGGCATCGTCTTGAACAACTCTCCGAGCCCGGTCGAAGTCCGTGCGAACACCGTGCAGGGGTCGCAGGGCCACGGCATCCTCGTCAAGGGGACGACCCAAGAGGCGACGGTGTCGGAAAACCTGTTGAGGAACAACGCGACGGCGGACATCGTGGTGCAGCACTCCGGCAACGGCACCGACGGCGGCGGGCATGACATCTTCGGCAACCGCATCTACAAGTTGGTGAACACCAAGCCTGGCATCCGCATCGTGTCGGACGCTTCAACGCGCACCATCCGCGTCGTCGGGAACCGTGGCTACGGCACGGACAAGACGACCGCGAGCGCGGGCGAGAACGCCTTCATCAACATCGAAGGCACCAGCACCACGCCGCTGACGGTGGCAAACAACGAGATCGAGCGGTTCTACTACGGGATGTTCTACTTCAACAACATCCAGTCGGGGCGCGGTGGGTTCCATCATGTCATCGATGGCAACCAGTTCCGCGACCTGAACACCGGCATCCTTGTCGTGCGCGGGTCGTCGAACGACTGTCTGCCGGTGTGTGGGAACACCTTCACGACGGTGGCGACTGCGGTGACGGGCGGTGCCTACCTTGCCGAGCGCAAGGGGACCAAGGTGGCCTTGGTCGGACTCAACGCGGCGCCGACCGATGGCACATGGGAAGCGGGTGACATCTCGTGGCGCACGGCCCCGGCTGCGGGCGCGGCTCCCGGCGATGTCTGCACGACGGGTGGTGCTCCTGGCACTTGGAAAGCGATGGCGAGTGTTGCGGCTTAACAGAAGGGTGATTTATGGCTGACAAGAAGATTTCACAACTTGCGACCGCCACCACGCCGCTTGCCGGCACCGAGGTGGTCCCGATCGTCCAAGGCGGCAGCACCGTCAAGGTGCCGGTGTCGGACCTGACTGCTGGTCGGGCCGTGAGCGCCTCGTCGGTGACTGCCTCGACCGGCAGCTTCGTCGTCAGCACCGCCGGGCAGGGCGTCAACTTCTCGGCCAACGCGCACGCGGCTGGCATGACCAGCGAGCTCTTGAACTGGTACGAGGAGGGGACTTGGACGCCTGCGGTGACGGGCTGGACGGGTATCACCTACATCGACCAGACCGGCTTCTACAACCGGGTGGGGCGGCAGGTCACCTGCTGGTTCTACATCCGGCTGACCGGGACCAGCGCCGCGAGTGCGGTGACCATCACCGGCCTGCCGTTCAGCGCGAACACCAAGAGCAACGGCGGCGCGTTGACCTACTACGATGTGGCGGTCAACCGTGACGGCATCTTGATCAATCCCTCCGGTACGACCATCCGCTTTTACGCGGACGCGGACACGGGCGCGACGGTGAACTCGGACGGCAATGTGACCGACAAGTACCTCGTCGGGTCGGTCACCTACATCGTCTAAAACGCACCCTCCTTCCTGAGCTGGGCGATGGTGCGGACCATGCCCTCGAGGTGGGCGAGCCGCACATAGTCGCGGTCGAGGTCGGTGTGCGCCCGGCGATCGATGGCGTCGTGGCAGGCCGAGCACGACCAGGCGCCGAGCAGATCGTCGGCTTTCATGCCCATGCCGGAGACGCCGGCGAGCCGGACATGGGCGAGCACGACCGTCTCGCTGTTGTGGTTGCAGACCCCGGGCAGTCGGACCATGCAGCCCCGGCCCCGGGCTTCCTTCCGCAGGTTCACGAGAGGAGTGGCAGCTGGCCGACGAGGCGGTATCGCGCATACGCCTTGCCGTTGCGCTTCTCGGTGAGGGTCTGGACATCGAGGCCCTCGGCGCGCAGCTCGGCGATGCGAGAGGCGAGGCGGAAGCACCCGTAGGTGTCGAGGGCTTCGAGCGGGGTGATGTCCCGCCCGGACTGAAGGTGTGCGCGGATCTGTTCTGTCTGCGTCATGGTGTCTCTCCGGGGTCTGGCAGCCAGAGGCCGAGCTCGGCTGCGCGTTGGTGTAGGAACTCGATGTAGTCGCTGAATTCCTGCTTGTTCAGGCGCGACGAGCGGCGGCGGGGCTTGTGGTAGGGCTTGCCGG
>DAIMYL010000028.1:0-3554 GCA_036734505.1 Steroidobacteraceae bacterium
GGGATGTCCGCGTTGCGCGTGCGGAACACGCGCGCCGTGGCGTTGATGGCGCGCACGCGGCGCTCGACGCGCTCCAGCGTCGCCTCGTCCACGAGGTCGGTCTTGTTGAGCAGGATCACATCGGCGAAGGCCACCTGCTCGCCCGGCTCCTCCATCTCGTCGAGGTGCCGCTCCATGTGGCGCGCATCGACCAGCGTCACGATGGCGTCGAGCGTGAACTGATGCTTGAAGTCGTCGTCGAGGAAGAAGGTCTGCGCGACCGGGCCGGGAGCGGCCATGCCCGTGGTCTCGACGATGATGTGGTCGAAGCGGTCGCGGCGCTTGAGCAGCTGGCCGAGGATGCGCAGCAGGGCGCCGCGCACGGTGCAGCAGATGCAGCCGTTGTTGGTCTCGAAGATCTCCTCCTCGGCGCCGATGACGAGCTGGTGGTCGACGCCGACCTCGCCGAACTCGTTCTCGATGACGGCGATGCGCTTGCCGTGCTGCTCCGAGAGGATGCGGTTGAGGAGGGTCGTCTTGCCCGACCCGAGGAAGCCCGTCAGCACGGTGACGGGGATACGGTCCGTGGTTCGCATGATGGCGTCATGATACCGTAGGGCATGGCCCAAGACCGCGCGCACCGGCACGCCGCCCATCACCATGAAGGGCACGGCGCCGGCCACGACCACGCCGCCTGCGTCGAGCGCGCGGTGGAGTCCGCCGTGGCCCTCTGCGACCGCCGCGGACGCAACCTCACCCCGGTGCGGCGGCGGGTGCTGGAGCTCGTCTGGCGCTCGCACGGGCCCATCGGCGCCTATCAGATCCTCGCCGAGCTCGCCAAGGAACGCGACAAGGCGGCGCCGCCTACCGTCTACCGCGCGCTCGAGTTCCTGATGGAGGCGGGGCTCGTCCACCGCATCGATTCATTGAACGCGTTCATGGGCTGCGGTGAGCCGGGGCATGCGCATGTCGCCCAGTTCCTGGTCTGCCGCGCCTGCCACCGTGTCGTCGAGATCGACGATCCGGCCATCAACCGCGCGCTCGCCGAGAAATCCTTGGCGATGGGCTTCCGCATCGAGCCCACCTCGCTCGAGATCAAGGGCCTCTGCGGCGACTGCGCCGCGGCCTGACCCTCAACGCGCGACGAGCACGATCCCCGCGACGAGCAGCGCGACGCCGAGCAGGCGCATCGCGGTCACCGGCTGCTGCGCGAAGCCGAGCAGGCCGTAGTGGTCGACGATGATCGAAGCGACCATCTGCCCGGCGACCGTCAGCGCGAGCAGCAGCAGCGCGCCGATGCGCGGCCCGGCGAGCGTCGCCACCGTGACATACATCGCGCCGAAGAGACCGCCGACCCAGGCCCAGGCAGGGGCGGCGGCGAACTGCGCGCGACCCGGCAGGTCGACGCGCAGCATCACGAACGCGGCGAGCGCCGCCGAGCCGACCAGGAAGGTGGCGAGCGAGCCGAGGAACGGGCTGCCGAGCGCGCGGCCCAGGGCGACGTTCATCCCGACCTGCAGGACGAGTCCCGCGCCGACGGCGAACGCGAGCAGCATGGTGCCGGCTTGCATGGAAGGTCTCCTGGACGATGGTCTGCGGTGGAGAGGACGGTCTACGGATGCATCAACGACTCTGGCGGGCGGCGAGCCACGCACGGCCGCGCGGGAAGCGCAGCAGCAGCAGCACGGCCGACCAGAAGAGCCGCTTCGGCAGCGGCACGCGGCGCGGGGGGATGGCCGCGGCGACGGCCGCACCGACATCCTCGTGGACCGGCGGCGTAGGGCGGACGGCGGTCGGGACAGGCGCAGCGGCATCGGATGCGGACATCGCCGCAGGATAGCGGTCGCGGCGCGCCCCGCGCTAGGCTAGCGCGGTGAGCGGCATCCCCCAACATACGCGCCTGCTCGTCACGCGGTTGCTCGACGCCTACTGCGCGCGCATCTGCCCGCCGACCGCGCGCCACGCGGTGCAGGTGGGCTACCGCGTGGACCACGACGCCGTGGTGCTGGAGGAGCACCGCCGCATCCTCGGCATCGCAGGTACGCGGCGGCCCGTGCCTGTCGCGCGCATGCGCTGGCGCACCGCGGATTCCGCCTGGACGCTCGAGCACGCGGATCCTTCGGGCCTGATGCGCCGTTACCGTCCGCTGCCTTCGAGCCGCAGCTTCCTCGATCTGCTGCGGGAGTTCGACGCCGACCCCGCCGGTCTCTTCTGGGGCCGCATCGACGGCAAGAGCCTGCGCTGGTGCCGGCCGGAGGGCCGCTGTGCGGCCTGCGAGACCAGGTATCGCGGCATCCTGGGCACCGCCCGCCAACTGCAGGCCGGTCATGCCGCCACGACGGCCGCGGCTGAGGCAGCCGTACGCGGGGTTTCGTCGTAATCTTCGTTCGACCACACCACCCTGAGGCCCCGCGCACCATGCCCAAGAAAGACACCCGCATCGACCGCCGCTCCCTCCTGACCGGTGCCGCCGCCGCCGGCGTCGCCGCGCTCGCCGGCAAGGCCGACGCGCAGACCGCCGCAGCGCCTGCCGCGGCGTCCCCCACCGGCCTGCGCGCGCCCCGCGACGGCGAGATCAAGGCGGCGCGCGGCGGCAAGTACGAATCGGTGCCGCTCAAGCAGGACTTCGTCAACGTCGCCGCGATCCAGTCGCGGCTGCTGTCCATCGACACGCGCGACAAGGCGCGCACGCTCAAGCGCAACATGGACCGCGTGCTGCGGCTCATCGACCTCGCGCAGAACTCGCCCGAGGAGTGGGGCGGCGAGCGCCGCTGGGGCTCGAAGGTCGACCTCATCTGCATGCACGAATTCCCGATCCAAGGGTTCCAGCCGTGGACGCGCAAGGAGCTCAACCAGATCGCCTTCGAGCTGCCGGGACCCGAGGCCGCCGTCATCGGCGAGCGCGCCAAGCGCTACGGCTGCTACATCGCCTTCGGCTGCTACGCCAAGCTCAAGGATTGGCCGGACCACATCATCAACATGTCGGTCATCGTCGGCCCCGACGGCGGCATCGTCGACATGCAGTGGAAGGCGCGCAACATCCTGGGTCTCTTCGGCGACCAGGCGCTGATCGGCACGACCGTCTACGACGTGCTCGACCGCTACGTCGAGATGTACGGCTGGGACCGCACGCTGCCCGTGGCGCGCACCGACATCGGCAACATCGCCATGACCGCGGTCGGCGCCGAGCCCACGCTCTACACCTGTCTCGGCCTCAAGGGCGCCGAGATCCTCGTCATGTCGGTCACCGGCGGCAGCAACGCCGAGTCGGCGATCGCCACCGCGCGCGCCAACCGTCTCTACACGGTCGGCGTCGGCAACGCCGTGTCGCCCGACAACATCGGCTTCCCCGAGGCTTCGGGCACCGAGGACGGCGGCACGGTGATCGTCGATCCGCGCGGCACGACGCTCGCCAAGACCGACAACCACCACGAGGACATCATCACCGCGCGCATCCCGATCGCGGACTTCCGCAGGACCCGCCGCGTGCAGGAGCTGCCCAAAGCCCTGCTGCTGCCGATCCTCCAGGCCTACGAGCCGGTGTTCCAGCCGAACGCCTTCGCGGGCGCGCTGCC
>DAIMYL010000028.1:3654-18556 GCA_036734505.1 Steroidobacteraceae bacterium
TCCTCCAGGCCTACGAGCCGGTGTTCCAGCCGAACGCCTTCGCGGGCGCGCTGCCGGCCACCTACAAGGAGGCCGGTGAGCTCGTCCGCAAGCGGATGGGGATGAAGTGAGCGACGCGGCGGAGGCGCTTGCATCGCTGCAGTCCCGCATCGGACAAGAGGTGCATGTCAGCGACTGGATGACGGTGACCCAGGACCGTGTCGTCGCCTTCGCCGACGCCACGGGCGACCATCAATGGATCCATGTCGACCCCGATCGCGCGCGGCGCGAGTCGCCGTTCGGCGGTCCGATCGCGCACGGCTACCTCACGCTCTCGCTGCAGATCCTGCTGCGCGGCATGACGGATCCGACACGACCGATCGCCCCCGGTGTCCGGCAGGCCGTGAACTACGGTCTCGACCGGCTGCGCTTCCCGGCGCCGGTCCCGGTGGGCGCGCGCATCCGCGGCCGCTTCACGCTGCTCGAGGCCGCGCAGGTCGCACCAGGCGTCCTGCAGGTCAAGGAGCGCTACACGGTGGAGGTCGAAGGCAAGGAGAAGCCCGCCTGCATCGCCGAAAGCCTCTACCGCCTCTACTTCTAGCGCCCGCGGCAGCTCGACCACCATGACCGCGGTCTTCCTGGACTTCGCCACCGTCGGCCGAGACGGGCTCGATGTGACGGCGCTGCGCGCGGCGGCGCCGGGGCTCGTGCTCCACGACGACACCATGCCCGACGAGGTCGCCGCGCGGATCGCCGGCCACGAGATCGTGCTGCTCAACAAGGTGCGCATGACGCGGGCGCTCATCGAGGGCGCGCCGGCGCTGCGGGTCATCGGGCTCACCGCGACCGGCACCAACAACATCGATCTCGATGCTGCGCGTGCGCGCGGCGTCGCGGTGCGCAACATCCGCGACTACTGCACGCCCTCGGTGGTGCAGCACGTGCTCGGCGTGCTGCTGTGCCTCACGCACCGTCTGCCGCAGTACGCACGCGAGGCGGTGGACGGCACCTGGGCACGGAGCGCGACCTTCGGCCTCACCCACCACCCCATCCGCGAGCTGCGAGGGCGCGTGCTCGGCATCGTCGGCTGGGGCGCGCTCGGCGGCGCGGTGGCGCGCGCCTGCGAGTCGGCGCTCGGCATGCAGGTGATCGTCGCCGCGCGACCGGGCGACGGCGCGCCGCAGCCCGGCCGTGTGCCGCTCGACGAGCTGCTGACACGCGCCGATGTGGTGTCGCTCCACTGTCCGCTCACGCCGCACACCACCGGGATGATCGATGCGCGGCGTCTCGCGCTGATGAAACCCGACGCCGTGCTCATCAACACCGCGCGCGGCGCGCTGATCGACACGGCGGCGCTCGCCGCCGCGCTGCGCGACGGCCGGATCGGCGGCGCGGCCATCGATGTGCTGCCGCAGGAGCCGCCGGTGGACGGCAGCCCGCTGCTCGATCCCACGCTCCCGAACCTCATCGTCACCCCCCACATGGCTTGGGCGGCCCGCGAGTCCCGGCAGCGCTGTCTCGACGAATTGGCGGCCAACATCGCCGACTGGCGGGCAGGTGGCGACCGCGGCAGGGTGGTCTGAGACCTGCCGCTCGACGATCCAGATATCCCGGCGGTCCGACCGGGCGTTCTGGGCTAAAATGAAAGGCTGACCACCCGCCCCTTTTTTGGGGCCTTTCCGCAAGGATGACGGACCCATGCACCGCCCTGAACCGCCCGCGGGCCCGACCTCGGCCCTGAAATCGCGCACGCCTGCCGCCCTGGCGCTGCTGGCCACCGCTTTGCTCGCGCTCGCCGGCTGCTCGAAGGGCGGCCAGGACGCCGGTGGTCCGAGCATGGGACGCGGTGGCCCCGGTGGTGCCGGTGGTCCGCCGAGCGGACCGGGGATGGGTCGCGGCGGTCCGCCGCCCGCCACGGTGCTGGTGGTCAACGGGCAGGTCCGGCCTTTCGGAGCCTCGCTCGAGGCGGTCGGCACCGCGCTCGCCCGCGAGTCGGTGGACATCACCTCCAAGGTGGCCAACACGGTCACCGCTATCCGCTTCCAGGAAGGTCAGCGCGTCGCCGCCGGCTCGGTGCTGGTGGAACTCGACCGCGCGCAGACCGCTGCTGCGTTGGCCGAGGCGGAGGCGAGCCTCCTCGAGAGCCGCAACCAGTTCAACCGCGGTCGTGACCTGTCGGTGACGCAGGCGCTGTCGCGCGCGCAGCTCGACCAGCTCGAGACCGCGGTCAAGACGGGCGAGGCGCGCGTCGCCGCCGCGCGTTCGCGGCTCGCCGACACGGTGATCCGCGCGCCCTTCGCGGGCCGTACCGGCCTGCGCCGCGTCAGCCTCGGCAGCCTCGTCAGCCCGGGCACCGTCATCACCACGCTCGACGATTCCTCGGTGATCAAGCTCGAGTTCACCGTGCCGCAGTCCTTCCTGGGCAGCCTGGAGCCCGGTCTGCCGATCGAAGCGCGCGCCGACGGCTTCGGCGATCGCGTGTTCACCGGCAAGCTCACCACGCTCGACTCGCGCATCGACCCCGTCACGCGTTCGATCGCCGTGCGCGCTGAGCTGCCGAACCCCGACGGCGCCATCAAGCCCGGGCTCTTCATGACGGTCGGCCTGCGCGCCAAGACCACGCCGACGCTGATGATCCCCGAGGAGGCGCTGGTGCCCGAGCAGGGCCGCACCTATGTGTTCGTGGTGCGGGACGGCAAGGCTCGACGCATCGAGGTGCGCACCGGCGGCCGCGAACCGGGCTTCGTGGCCGTGCTCGACGGGCTCACGGCGCAGGACTCCCTGGTCGTGGAAGGCACACAGCGCGTGCGCGACGGCGGTGCCGTCGTCGCCAAGCCGCGCGTCTGACATCGGGACGGCCGCGCCATGCACATCTCCGAGTTCTGCATCCGCCGCCCCGTCTTCGCCACGGTGCTGAGCCTGCTGCTCATCATCTTCGGCCTCGTCTCGCTCGAGCGGCTCGCGGTCCGCGAGTACCCGGACATCACCCGACCGGTGGTGTCGATCACCACCAGCTACCGCGGCGCGTCCGCCAACGTGGTCGAGAACAAGATCACGCAGGTCATCGAGGACCGTGTGGCGGGCATCGAGGGCGTCCTCAAGATCGAGTCCGACAGCGAGGACGAGCGCTCCAGCATCCGCATCGAGTTCGACGCCGACCGCAACATCGACGCCGCCGCCAACGATGTCCGCGACCGCATCGGCCGCGTGGTCACGCAGCTGCCGCCCGAGGCGGACCCGCCGCAGATCAGCAAGTCCGACGGCTCCGGCGAGTCGGTCATGTTCATGACCTTCAACTCGGAGACCATGAACCAGCTCGAGATCACCGACTACGTCGAGCGCTACCTGCTCGACCGGCTCTCGACGGTGCCCGGCGTGGGGCGCGCCAGCATGTCGGGCGCGCGCCGAGCCGCGATGCGCATCTGGATCGACCGCCAACAGCTCGCCGCGCGCTCGCTCACGGTCGGCGACATCGAGACCGCGCTGCGCCGCGAGAACGTGGAGCTGCCCGCCGGTCGGCTCGAGTCGCGCGCGCGCGAGTTCTCGCTGCGCACCGCCGTCGGCCTCGAGAGCGAACAGGATTTCCGCGACCTCGTGATCGGCCGCGGCCCCGAGGGCCACCTCGTACGCCTCGGCGAGGTCGCCGATGTGCGCATCGCCGCCGAGAACGACCGCACCCTGATGCGCACCGACGGCCAGGTCGGCATCGGCATCGGCATCGAGGCGCAGTCGAAGGCGAACGTGCGCGATGTCGTGCGCGGCGTGCGCGCCGAGGTCGAACGGCTGCAACCGACGCTGCCCAAGGGGTCGACGCTGGTCATCACCACCGACAACGGCCTCGCCATCGAAGCGGCGCTCAAGGAGGTCCTGATCGCCGTCGCCTTCGCCTTCGCCTCGGTGCTGATCGTCATCTACGGCTTCCTCGGCACGCTGCGCGCCACGCTCATCCCGGCGGTGACCATCCCGGTCTCCATCATCGCGGCGTTCATGGCGCTCTACGGCCTCGGCTACTCCATCAATGTGCTGACGCTGCTCGGCGTCGTGCTGGCGATCGGTCTCGTGGTCGACGACTCCATCGTCGTGCTCGAGAACATCCATCGCCGCGCCGAGATGCACGAGCCGCCGATCGTCGCCGCGGTGCGCGGCAGCCGAGAGATCGGCTTCGCGGTGGTCGCCACCACGCTGACGCTGGTCGCGGTGTTCGTGCCGGTGTCGTTCCTGCCCGGCGAGAACGGCCGGTTGTTCCGCGAGTTCGGCCTGACGCTCGCCGCTGCGGTGCTGTTCTCGGCGCTGGTCGCGCTGACGCTGACGCCGATGCTCGCCTCGCGCCTGCCGCGCGAGGAGGACATGCGCCACGGCCGCTTCGCGCTGGCTGTCGAACGCTTCTTCGCGGCGCTCTCCGCGCAGTACGGCCGCCGGCTGCGCTCGCTGATGCGCCGCCCCTGGCTGATCGTCGGCTTCGTGCTCGCGCTGCTGCTGGTCGGCGCGCTCAGTTTCCGCAGCCTGCCGGCGGAGTTCGCGCCCGCGGCCGACGGCGGCCGCGTCATGGTGACCATCACCGGTCCCGAGGGGGCGAGCTTCGAGTACACCGAGGAGTACGGCCGCAAGCTCGAGGAGATCGCGGCCAAGGAGCTCGAGAAGGGCGACATCCGCCGCGTCACGCTGCGCATACCCGGCAGCTGGGACGGCGGTACCGGCTCGGTGAACTCCGCACGGCTCATCATCTCGCTCGTCGACTGGAGCGAGCGCAAGCGCTCGGCCCAGGAGGTCGCGGCCTCCTTCCAGCGCGAGGCCTCGAAGCTGCCCGGCGTGCGCGCGAGCACCATGGCGCCCGGCGGCCTGCGCGGCGGCTGGAACGTACCGGTGCAGGCCGTCATCGGCGGCCCGGACTACGAGCAGCTCGCGGAGTGGTCAGCCAAGATGTCGCGGCTCGCCGAGGAGAACCCGGGCCTCGTCGGGGTCGACGCGAGCTTCAAGCCGCGCAAGCCGCAGATCCGCGTCGCCATCGACCGCGACCGCGCCGCCGACCTCGGCGTGTCGCTGCAGACCGTAGGTCGCACGCTCGAGACCATGCTCGGCTCGCGCATCGTCACCACCTTCATCGACCGCGGCCGCGAGTACAACGTGGTGCTGCAGGGCCGCCCCGACGAGCGCGCCACGGTCACGGACCTCACCAACCTGCAGGTGCGCTCGGACCGGACCGGTGAGCTCGTGCCGTTGTCGTCCATCGTCCAGCTCACCGAGACCGCGGGCGCGACCCAGCTGAGCCGCTTCGACCGCCAGCGCGCGGTGGAGATCCGCGCCAGCCTCGCCGAGGGCTACTCCATGGGCGAGGCGATCAAGTGGTTCGAGCAGACCGTCGAGCGCGAGCTGCCCGCGGGCGCGACGCTGATGTGGGACGGGGATTCCGCGGACTATGTCCGCAGCGGCGGCCAGATGTGGACGCTGCTGCTGTTCGCCGTGATCATCGTGTTCCTGGTGCTGGCGGCGCAGTTCGAGAGCTTCGTGCACCCGGCCATCATCATGGTGACGGTGCCGACCGCGTTGCTCGGCGCGGTGTTCGGTCTGCAGCTGCACGGCATGAGCATCAACATCTTCAGCCAGATCGCGGTGATCATGCTGATCGGCATCGCCGCCAAGAACGGTGTGCTGATCGTCGAGTTCGCCAACCAGCTGCGCGACCGCGGCGTCGAGTTCAGCGAGGCGATCCTCGAGGCCTCCGTCGTCCGCCTGCGTCCGGTGCTCATGACCAGCCTCTGCACGGCGTTCGGCGCGATCCCGTTCCTGTTCGCCACCGGCGCCGGCGCCGAGCAGCGCGAGCCGATCGGCGTCGTGGTGTTCTACGGCACGCTGCTGTCGGTGCTGCTGACGCTGTTCGTGGTGCCGGCGGTGTATTCGCTGGTCGCGCGGCGCACGCGTCCGGGACAGTACACATCGCGGCTCGTCGACCGGATGCTGGGCGGCAAGGGCCAGGCGCCGGGCGAGGTCGAGACCGGCCCCGCGACGGACCCCGCACCAGGGACCGCGGCGGGTGCCGCCGGCAGCGGCTGACGCGGGCGCCGCCGACCCTCAGATCGTCGGGTTCGGCAGCGCGTGGAAGGCGTGCCGCAGGCTCTCGCCCCACGCCGAACGGATCATCCGGAAGTAGTCGTCGTCCGAGTCGATGCGACGATGGGTCAGCACGCGCAGCGCGTCACGCCGCAGGCACACGAGGTCCAGCGGCGCCCCGACGCTGAGGTTGGAGCGGATCGTGGAATCCATCGAGATCAGCGCGCACTTGGTCGCCTCGGCGAGGCTCGTCGAGCGGGTGATCACCCGATCGAGGATGGGCTTGCCGTACTTCGACTCGCCGATCTGGAAATACGGCGTGTCGTCGGTGGCCTCGATGAAGTTGCCGGCCGCGTAGATGTTGAAGAGCCGCGGCAGCTCGCCGCGGATCTGCCCGCCGATGATGAACGAAGCGTTGAAGTCGATGCCGTGCTCCTTGAAGGCCGCCGCATCGCGCCGGTGGACGACGCGCAGCGCCTCGCCGACCAGCACCGCCGCCTCGAACATGTTGGGCGCCGTATAGACGCTGTCGGCGTGGGCATCGACCGCGGCCTCGTGCAGCAGATGCACCACCGCCTGCGACACGGCGAGGTTGCCCGCCGTCATCAGCACCAGCACACGGTCGCCCGCCCGCTCGAAGACATGCATCTTGCGGAAGGTGTTCACATGGTCGACGCCCGCGTTGGTGCGGGAATCGGCGAGGAACACCATGCCGGTGTCGAGCAGGGTCGCGACGCAGTAGGTCATGCCGCGATTCTACTGCTGGGCCTGCCGCTGCTGCAGGAGACGCGGGCGACCCGCCGCGGTGCGGCGACCCGCATCCGGCCCCGCGGAGACCGCCACGGTCGCCTCCATGGTCTCGGCCCCGCCCCCGCGCCGCACGCCGCGCACGGGACAGGCGTCGAGGTAGTCGCGGCCGACCGCGATCCGACAATGGTGCGCACCGCCCGGCCTGCCGTTCGTCACATCGAACGCATGCCAACAGGACTCGGACGCCAGCCACACATCGACCCAGCCATGGCTCGCGATGTGGTCGTCGCGATCGGTCAGCAGGTAGCCGCTGACATAGCGCGCGGGTACGCCGAGCGCGCGGCAGCACGCGAGCATCACCTGCGCATGGTCCTGGCACACCCCGCGCCCGAGCGCGAAGGCATGCGCAGCGGTGTCCGAGACCGCGGTGACCCCCGGTACATAGTCCATCGCCTCGCGGACGGCGTGCGCCAAGCGCAGCACATCGCCGCGGTCGGGTGTACGCGTGCCATGGCGCCGCGCGAAATCCCGCAAGGCCTCGTCGGCGGTCGTGAGCCGCGTCTCCGGCAGGTACACCAACGGCGAGAGCCGGCCCCGGTCGCCGCTCACGGCGCCGATCACCGCCTCGGTCTCCACCACGCCGGCGACGGCGATGCGGATCTCCTCGTGCGGTTCGTCGAGCGTGAGCAGATGCATGATGTTGCCGTGCGCATCCAGCTGCTGCGCCCGCCGGCCCGGCGCCTGCAGGTCCCAGGACAGCACCCGCTGACCGGCCTCGGTGCGCGGCGTCAGCCGCAGGCTCTGCACGCTGTGGCGCGCCGGCCGGTCGTAGCGGTACACGGTCTCGTGGCGGATGTGCAGCAGCATGCGCGTCAGGCCTCCGACACGAGGAAGTCGTCGGCGATGCGCGCGCCGAGCCGCGAGGTGTCCACCAGGAACCGCGAGAGGTAACCGCGCAGCCCGCGCGCGAAGGCGTCGTCGATGCGGCCGTACTGCAGCCCCGCGTGCAGCTCGCCCGCACGCCGCAGCGTCTCGGCGGAACGGTCGTTGGCGACGCGCTCCAGCGTGCCGTGCACGCGCGCCATGCAGTGCCGCAGCGACCGCGGCATCGCCTCGCGCAGCACCAGCAGCTCGGCCACGCGGCGCGGCGTGATCAGGTCGCGGTACACCTTGCGGTAGATCTCGAAGGCCGACACCGAGCGCAGCAGCGCGCTCCATTCATAGTAGTCGCCCGCCTCGTCGGCGCGCGCGGCGTCCTCGGCGAGCAGCAGGAAGCGCGCATCGAGGATGCGCGCCGTGTTGTCGGCGCGCTCGAGATAGGTACCGAGCCAGGTGAACTCGAGCGCATCGTCGGCGAGCATCGTGCCCTGGATGACGCCGCGCGCGAGGTGCGACCGGAACTTCACCCACTCGAAGAAATCGCCGGCGGCGCCCTGCGCGACCGTGCCCGGCCGGAAGCGCCGGAACTCCAGCCAGGTGGCGTTCAGCGTCTCCCAGGCCTCGGAGGTCAGCGTGCCGCGCACGGCGTGCGCGTTCTCGCGCGCCAATCCGAGGCACTGGCCGATGCTGCCCGGGTTGCCGCGCTCGAACGACAGCCACTCGATGGCGGCGGCCTGCGTCACCGCCCCCCGCGCCGCGAGGAACGGCTCGAGCTGGCCGACGGTCTCGAGCGTGGAGCTCCACCGTCGCCGCACCGCGTCCTCGTCGCTGCGCAGCAGCGTCATGCGGCAGTTCACATCGAGCATGCGCGCGAGGTTCTCGGCGCGCTCCGTGTAGCGCGCCATCCAGTACAGGTGGTCGGCGACCCGGCTCAGCATCCGTCGTCCCTCGCCTCGAGCACCCAGGTGTCCTTGGTGCCGCCGCCCTGCGAGGAGTTCACGACCAGCGACCCTTCGCGCAGCGCGACGCGGGTGAGACCGCCCGGCACCATCACCACATCGCGGCCGGAGAGCACGAACGGCCGCAGATCGACATGGCGCGGGGCGAGGCCCGCCTCGACGAAGGTCGGACAGCTCGACAGCGCGAGCGTCGGTTGCGCGATGTAGCGCGAGGGGTCGGAGAGGATGCGGGCGCGGAAGGCGTCGATCTCGGCGCGCGAAGCGCGCGGTCCGATCAGCATCCCGTAGCCGCCGGCGCCGTGCACCTCCTTGACCACGAGTTCGTCGAGGTGCGCCAGCGTGTAGGCGAGGTCCTCCTCGCGCCGCAGCACGAAGGTGGGCACGTTGGCGAGCACCGGTTCCTCGCCGAGGTAGAACCGGATCATCTCCGGCACATGGGGGTAGGTGGACTTGTCGTCGGCGATGCCAGTGCCCACGGCGTTGCAGACCGTGACGCCGCCCTCGCGATAGGCGGCGAGCAGCCCGGGCACGCCGAGCATGGAGTCGGGACGGAACGCGAGCGGATCGAGGAAATCGTCGTCGATGCGGCGGTAGATGACATCCACCCGCCGCGGCCCCTGCGTGGTGCGCATCGAGACGACGCCGTCGTCGACGATCAGGTCCTGCCCCTCGACGAGCTCGATGCCCATCTGCTGCGCGAGGAAGGCGTGCTCGAAGTACGCGCTGTTGTGCGCGCCCGGGGTGAGCAGCACGACGGTGGGGTCGCGCACGCCCGCGGGTGCGACGCTGCGCAGCGTCTCGAGCAAGAGGTCCGGATAATGCTCGACCGGCGACACGGGGCAGCGCGCGAAGAGCTCGGGGAAGAGCCGCATCATCGCCTTGCGGTCCTCGAGCATGTACGACACGCCCGAGGGCACGCGCAGGTTGTCCTCGAGCACGAAGTACTCGCCCTCGCCGGCGCGCACGAGATCGACGCCGGCGATGTGGGCGTAGACATCCATCGGCAGATCGATGCCCTGCATCTCGGGACGGTACTGGGTGTTGCAGAGGATCTGCTCGGCGGGGATGCGGCCGGCGCGCAGGATTTCCTGGTCGTGGTAGATGTCGTGCAGGAAGGCGTTGAGCGCGGTGACGCGCTGGCGCAGGCCGCGTTGCAGCATCTCCCATTCGGCGGACGGGATGATGCGCGGCACGATGTCGAAGGGGATCAGGCGCTCGGTACCGGTCTCGTCGCCGTACACCGCGAAGGTGATGCCGGCGCGGCGGAACAGCAGGTCGGCCTCCGCGCGCTTCTCGCGGATGCGCTCCGGCGGGACCTCCGCGAGCCAGGACGCGTAGGTGCGGTAATGCGGGCGGACCGACCCTCCGTCGGCATGCATCTCGTCAAAGATACGCGTCACCGCCATCATCCCTCCGCGGTCGATGATAACCGAGGCGCAGCCGTCTGACGGGCTGCACGCCGCACCGGTCGAAGCGCACCAGAACGGTGCGGCTCAGGTCACCAGATCTTGCCGCCGATGTACTTGCCGGCGGCCGGGAGGTGCGGGAAATAGTCCACCGAAGCGAAGGCGCCGTGCACGAAGTACGGGTCTTTCTCGATGATCTCTCGCGCGCGCGCGAGGCTCTTGGTGGCGAGGCAGTAGAGGCTGCCGACGGGCTGCTTCCCCCCGTCGTCGTAGAGCGGTCCGGCGACGTTGAGTTCGTCGAGCACGGTCTCGATGTAGGCCATATGGTCCGGCGTGTGTTCGGCGCGCACCGTGGCGCCGTTCGGACCGTCGCGGCAGACGACGACATAGGCCGTTCTTTCGAAGCGGGAAGACATGGCGGACCGCTCCCGGAGGTCATGTAGGAGGACGGCGTCAGGATACCAATCCCCGGGACCTGCAGGTCAGGCCGCATGCCCCGCAGCCTCGACTCTGCGGTCGATTGATGCGATGATTTCGATAGATGTCCTGTATGGGCATCCGGGGGCATCGCGCCCCGACCCGGTGGCAAGGAGGCTCCGTGGCCGACATCAAGCTCAAGGACCTGCGTTACCTCGTCGCCGTGGCGGACACCGGCCATTTCGGCAAGGCCGCGGCGCGCTGCTTCGTCAGCCAGCCCACCCTCTCGGCCCAGCTGCGCAAGCTCGAGGAGTACCTGGGCGTCGACCTCGTCGAGCGGCAACCGCGGCAGGCGCTGCTCACGCCCGCGGGCGTCGAGGGGGTCGCCAGGGCGCGCCGCATCGTCGAAGCCAGCGACGAGGTGGTAGAGATCGCGCGCAGCCACCGCGACCCGCTCGCCGGCAAGCTGCGCATCGCCTTCCTGCCGACCATCGGCCCCTACCTGCTGCCCTTCGTCGTGCAGCGCCTGCACAAGTCGCTGCCGCGGCTCGAGCTCATGCTGCACGAGCACCAGACCGAGCCGATGCTGGAGCGGCTGCGCGCCGGCGACATCGACATGGGCGTGCTCGCCCTGCCCGTCGAGCTCGACGGTCTGCACGCCGAACCGCTCTACGACGAACCGTTCGTCGTCGCCATGCCCACCGCGCATCCGCTGGCCGAGCGCAAGCAGCTGCGCGCCGAGGACCTGCGCGGCGCCACCTTGCTGCTGCTCGAGGAGGGCCATTGTCTGCGCGACCAGGCGCTGGAGGTCTGCAGCCGCGTCCCCATCAGCGAGAAGCAGGACTTCCGCGGCACCAGCCTCGAGACGCTGCGGCAGATGGTCGCGGCGGACGCCGGCATCACGCTGCTGCCCGAGTTCGCGACGCGCGGCTCCTATGCGCAGTCGAAGGGCGTCGCCATCCGGCCGTTCTCGAAGCCCGTGCCGGTGAGGCGCATCGGCGCGGTCTGGCGCAGGAGCAGCCCGCGCGGCGCGGCGTTGGCAGCGGTCGCCAAGGTCATCAAGGAGCACACGGCATGAGCGCCACCCTGCTCTGGCTGCGGCAGGACCTGCGGCTCGCCGACCATCCCGCGCTGCAGGCGGCGATCGCGCGCGGCGCGCCGGTCATACCGGTCTTCGTCTGGGCGCCCGACGAGGAAGCCCCCTGGGCGCCCGGCGCCGCCTCGCGCTGGTGGCTGCATCATTCTTTGACGGCGCTGCAGCGCGACCTCGAGGCCCGCGGTTCGCGTCTGGTGATCCGCGCGGTGGGCGGGGGCGGCACAGCCGACGCGGCGGACGCCGGCTCGACGCTGGAGGTGTTGCGCGCGCTGCTGCGCGAGACCGGCGCCACCGCGGTCCATTGGAGCCGTCGCTACGAGCCAGCGGTGGTCGCGCGCGACCGCATCATCAAGGACACCCTGCGCGCGGAAGGCATCGAGGCGCGCAGCTTCAACGCAGCGCTGCTGGTCGAGCCCTGGGATGTGCAGAACCTGAGCGGCAAGCCGTTCCAGGTGTTCACTCCGTATTGGCGCCGGGTGTCCGCGGACCTCGATCCCGGCAAGCCCACGCCGGCGCCGCGCAACATCGCCGCGCCCGCGAAGTGGCCGAAGTCCGTCGCGCTCGGCTCGTTGGAGCTGCTGCCGAAGATCCGCTGGGACGCCGGCTTCGCCGAGGCCTGGCAGCCGGGCGAGGCCGGCGCCGCGCGCAACCTCGACGCCTTCCTCGACGGTCCGGTGAAGGGCTACGGCGACCGCCGCAATTTCCCGGCCGAGCGCGGCACTTCGCGGCTCTCGCCGCACCTGCATTTCGGCGAGATCTCGCCGCGGCAGGTGTGGCATGCAGCGCCGAAGTGGCGCACCAGCCAGTTCATGGCGGAGATCGGCTGGCGCGAGTTCGCGCACCATCTGCTGTGGCACTTCCCGCAGACCACCGATGCGCCGCTGCGCAGCGACTTCCTGCGCTTCCCCTGGCGCACGGACGCCGCGCATCTGCGCGCCTGGCAGCGCGGTCTCACCGGCGTGCCGATGGTCGACGCCGGCATGCGGGAGCTGTGGCACACCGGCTGGATGCACAACCGCGTGCGCATGGTGGTCGGCTCGTTCCTGGTCAAGAACCTGCGCCTGCACTGGCTCGAGGGCGCCCGCTGGTTCTGGGACACGCTGGTCGATGCCGACCTCGCGAGCAACACGCTCGGCTGGCAATGGTGCGCGGGCTGCGGCGCCGATGCCGCGCCCTACTTCCGCGTGTTCAACCCCGACAGCCAGGCCGAGAAGTTCGACCCCGACGGCGGATACCGGCAGCGCTGGGTGCCGGAGGCGATGCCGCCGTCGACGGTCGGCTCCGCGACCATCGCGGCGCCCGGCGGTGCGCGCGGCCGTTACCCCGCGCCCATCGTCGACCTCAAGGCATCACGCGTGGCGGCGCTCGAGGCTTTCGCCGGTCTGCGCAAGTAGCGCCCCGCCGCCGAGCCAAGCCATCAGCAACACCGGCCATTCGAGCCATGCGTGCGCGCCTGCGGCGACCGCGTACCACTCGCGCGCCGCGGCGTGGTCGACCAGGAAGAACGCCGCCATCACCGCGCTGGCGAGCAGGGCGAGCGATCGCGCTCTCTGCGGCAACGGCGGCCGGCCGCTGCGGCGCGCCTCGGCCTGCGGCAAGAGGTGGATGACGCTGAGGTAGTGCGCGCACTGCGCCAGCACCAGCGCGGTGAGCAACGCCGGCAGCAGCGCCGGCGTCGCCCCGAACGGCAGTTGCGAAGCGAGCGGCGCGATCCCGGAAACATCGCCCTGCGCGCTCGCCATCCATGCCGCGAAACCGGGTGAGCCGATCGCACCGACGACCACCAGCACCGGCAGCGCCATCAAGGCCGTGACGCCCCATGCGACCGACCGCTGCGGATCGTCGTCGCGGGCGAGGTCCCAAGCCAGCAGCAACGGCGTGAAGTTGTGGAGCAGCGAAAGCCAGAGCAGCGCGACCACGGGTTCGCCGGCGGCGAGCAGCCATACCAGCGCCAGCGAACCCGCCGCGCCGACGAGGCGGACGGCGGCGCCCGTGCCACGCGGCGCGCAGACGACGAGCGCACCGATCAGCGCCAGCGTCGCGATGTCGGAGGCGGCGACCCACGGCGGTGACACCCACCCGGCCGCCGCCGCGGCGCGCACCAGCGCCTGCAGCGCCAGCACCGCCCACAGCGCGTGCCACCAACGCAGCGGCCAACGCGCGCCGTAGCGGCTCTTCACGAAGGCCATCTCCCAGACCACATGCGGCAGGCCGAACAGCGCGAGCGCCACGATGTAGAGCGGCACCGGCGCCATCAGCGCGAGACCCGCGGTGAACGAGGCGAGGTTGGCGACCGTCGCGATGACGAACGCGCGCCGCACACCGACGGGCAGCAGCAGCCGCAGCACCGCGGCTTCGACCGACACGACCGCCATCTCGATGATGGCGACGCCCTGGGCATATCCATCGGGCGACAGCGCGGCGGCGGCGCGCCAAGCGAACGGATGTGTGAGCAGCGATGCGGCGACCGCAGCTGCGAGGATCCGCGACATCCCGATGACGGAAGGCCGCAGCAGCAGCACGACGACGAGACACTCGACGACGAGCGTCAAGACGAGTGCAGCGCCCTGACCCATCGGTCCCGCGGCCTCAGGGACGCCGCGTCACTGCCGGACTTTCTGCCACCAGGAGACCGGCTTGAGGTCGCGCACCACAGGCTTCGCGGAGATGCACTGGACCGCATCACGCGTCGCCACCTGCCAACCACGGAAGTAGAACCGCGGCGCGGACTCGGTGACGCGCGCGCAGACACCGGCGTTGCGCTCCGGCTTGCCGTCGACCGTCAACGCGGCCTCGCAAGCGGCACCGACACCGCGACCCGCGCAGAACCGGTCGTGCGGCAGCTCGGTCGGCGGCTTGCAGCCGTAGCCGCGCTCGCGTGCCGCCGCGGCGCCCTCCGGCACCTCGCAGATGTACGCCGGCAGCGTGAACCCGCCCGCGGGCAGGCCACGATCGATGACCACCTTCGCACTGCGCTCGCAGCGCAGGTCGATGCGCGTGCGCGAGGCGTCCAGCCCGTTGCGGCAGATCCCGGCGCCGCCGCCCGCGAGCGCGTCGCCCGGCAGGGTGCAGGCGGCGCCGACGCTGCGCTTGGCGCAGAACTGGTCGGCGCGGTCGAAGGTCTTGGGGTCGTCGCGCAGCCGTTGCTCGGCCTCGCGCGCGCCGGGCGGGATGACATCGGCGCGAGCGGCCGGCGCCAGCACCGCGGATGCCAGCAGCGCGGAGAGGACCATCACGGACGCGGACACGGCCGCCCCGGCCGCCGCGGGACGGCTTCCGACACCCATCTCAGATGACCGCGGCGTCGACATCGAGCACGCTCGCCGCGCCGCCCTCGACCACGCGCGCGAGCGCATGCGCCTGCGGCA
>DAIMYL010000029.1:0-18372 GCA_036734505.1 Steroidobacteraceae bacterium
TCCCGCGCACCGTGCCGCAGGCCGAAGGCCTCGAGCAGATGCTCGCGGCGATCGGTCAGCCGCTCGACGCGGCCGTGCTGTTCGATGTGGATTCCGGTCTGCTCGTCAAACGCATCTCGGGCCGTCGTACCTGCCAGGACTGCGGGCGCGTGTTCAACGTCCACACCGCGCCGCCGCCGGTGCCGCCGCCCTGCGGTGGCCAGTGCGAGACCCCGCGTCTGGTGCAGCGACCGGACGACAAAGAAGAGACGGTCGCTCGGCGCCTCGAGGTCTACGAGGAGCAGACCCGTCCGTTGGTGGGTTTCTACGAGCAGCGCGGCCTGCTGCGCAGCATCGATGCCGAGGGCGACCTGCCCACCGTGACCGCGCGCCTCGAAGCGGCGCTCGCGCCGCGCGGCTGATCGCCGCTCAGCCTACCGCGCGCAGCGGGTCGACCAGCAACGCGGCGCGCCAACCGTTGAACACCTGCGCCGGATCCTTGCCGGCGGCGACCTCCTCGAGCACGCGACGCGTCGCCAGCACTTCTGGAGCGATGCCCAGGGCTTGCGCCACCCCTTGAGCGGCCTCGGCGAGGCGTTTGGTGCGCGCCATCAATGCCGGGTCCGGCCGCTCGCGGCGCGGCAGCGGCGGCGGTGGCCCGGGTACCGCGGCCGCTTCGACCAGCGCGAGCAGTTCGTCGCCGGAGTGTTTGACCACGCCCTCGGGCATGCCCTCGACCGCCGCCAAGGCCGCACGGTCGCGCGGCACGCGCACCACCATCTCGCGCAGCACCGCGTCGTCGAGGATCCAGCCGCGCGGCTTGTTGCGCGCCACGGCACGCCGCTCACGCCACGCGGCGAGCGCGCGCAGCAGCCGCAGCCGTCCCTCGTCCCAGCCCTCGACGCCGCGGAAGCGCAGCCAGGCGCGGTCGGCGTCGACCGCGGTCACATCGAGCGATTCGAGCGCGGCGAGCTCCTCGGCGAGCCAACCGCTCCGCCCCAGACGCTCGAGCTCGCCGAGCAGCAGTTCGCGCAGCGGCAGCAGATGACGGACATCGTCGAGCGCGTACTCGACCTGCGCCTCGCTCAAGGGGCGACGCGACCAGTCGGTGCGGGTCTGGCCTTTCGGCACCTCCCGCTCGAGCAGGCGCCGCACCAGTTCGGCGTAGCCGACCTGGGCCGGATGGCCGGCGAGGGCGGCCGCGATCTGGGTGTCGAAGAGCGGGGCCACCGGACCGAGCAGCGGCGCGAGCACCTCGAGGTCCTGTCTGCCGGCGTGCAGCACCTTGGCGGGGCCGCCCGCGCCCAAGGCGACACCGAGCGGTCGCAGGTCCTCGAGCGCGAGCGGATCGACGCACACGGGGCCGCGGCGGGTGGTGAGCTGCAGCAGACAGAGTTCGGCGCGGTAGGTGCGCTCGCGCATGAACTCGGTGTCGATCCCGATGGCGGCCTCGCCCTCGAGGTCGGCGATCAGGTCCTCGAGGCCCGTGGGCGTGCTGACGATGGCTGCGTGCGACGACACCTCCGGACTATGCAAGAATCCCGGCCACAGGGGTGAGAAATGTTGTCGACGCTGCGCCAATTCCTCGATCTGCTGCTGCGGCGGGCCGGGCCGTCCGACCTGCCGGCCTCCCGGCAGTTGTTGGCGGGCACCTTTGCGGCGCTGCTGGCCGTGCAGGCCGCGCTCGCTGCGATGCTCGGCGAGTCGCCGGCCGAGATGCTGCCGCGCGCGGCGGTATCGGGCGCGATGCTGCTCGGTTGGCTCTGGTTCCTGACCCGCGCCTACGGCCACCCGGCGCGCTTCCTGCAGACCGCCACGGCCTTCCTCGGTGTGACGCTCCTCAGCGCGCCGGTGTTGATCCCGCTCGCGGTGCAGGCGCTCGGCACGGGCACCGCGCCGTCCGACATCAAGCTTTCCTTGCCGATGGTGCTGCTCGCCGCCGCCGGGATCTACCTGCTCATCGTCGAGTCGCGCATCCTCGCCGATGCCATCGAGCAGCCGGTGTTCCTCTGCGCGTTGCTGGTGCTCGCCGGCGAGTTCCTCATCGGCGCCATCGCGCTCTCCGTCGGTCTCGTGCCGCCGCCGCCCGGTGCGGCGCCGGTGGCCCCTGCCTGAAGGGGCCGGCGCGCCATGCACGTCCATATCCTCGGCATCTGCGGCACCTTCATGGGCGGCATCGCCGCCATCGCGCGCGCGGCGGGCCATCGCGTCACCGGCTCCGACCGCAACGTCTATCCGCCGATGAGCACGCAGCTCGAGGCGCTCGGCATCGACATCGTGTCCGGTTTCGACGCCGCACAGCTCGATCCTGCGCCGGATGTGGTGGTGGTCGGCAATGTCATGACGCGCGGCATGCCGGTGGTGGAGGCGTTGCTCGAACGAGGCATCCCGTACACATCGGGGCCCGAGTGGCTCGCCCGCGAGGTGCTGCGCGAGCGTTGGGTGCTCGCGGTCGCGGGCACGCACGGCAAGACCACCACGAGCAGCATGCTCGCGTGGATCCTCGAGTACGCGGGGCTTTCGCCCGGGTTCCTCATCGGCGGCGTGCCCGTCGACTTCGGGGTCAGCGCGCGGCTCGGCGAGGCGCCGTTCTTCGTCATCGAGGCCGACGAGTACGACACCGCGTTCTTCGACAAGCGCGCGAAGTTCGTCCACTACCGGCCGCGCACCTGCATCCTCAACAACCTCGAACACGACCACGCGGACATCTATCCCGATGTCGAGGCGATCGAGCGGCAGTTCCACCACCTGGTGCGCACCGTGCCCGGCTCCGGCCTCATCGTGCACCGCGCACATGACGCCCATCTCGACCGTGCGCTCGCGATGGGCTGCTGGACGCCGCGCGAGGGCTTCGCGCGCGAGGGCGGTGCGCCGTGGGCGGCGCGCGCGGCGGCGGGCACGGACGACGGCTCGGACTTCGAGGTGCTGCACGACGGCGCCGTCGCCGGCCGCGTCCGCTGGGGTCTCATCGGCGGCCACAACGTCGACAACGCGTTGGCGGCGATCGCGGCGGCGCGCCATGCCGGCGTCCCGGTGGAGGTGTCCTGCAGCGCGCTCGGCGAGTTCCGCGGCATCAAGCGGCGCATGGAGCTGCGCGGTGAGACGCGCGGGGTCCGCGTCTACGACGACTTCGCGCACCACCCGACCGCCATCGCGACGACCGTGGACGGTCTGCGGCGCCGTATCGGCGGCATGCACAGCGGCCCTCCGGGGGCGGCGGGCCGCATCATCGCCGTGCTCGAGCCGCGCTCCAACACCATGCGGCTCGGTGTGCACCGCGACGCGCTGACCGCCTCGCTCGCCGGGGCGGACGAGGTCTGGCTCTACGCGCCGCCCGACCTCGGTTGGGATGCGGGCGGCGTCGTCGCCGGTCTCGGCGGTCGCGGCCATGTCGCCTCCGACATCGATGCGCTCGTCGTCGACCTCGCGCGTGCATCGCGGCCGGGCGACCATGTGCTGATCATGTCCAACGGCGGGTTCGGCGGCCTGCATGGCAGACTGCTGACCGCGTTGGCCCAAGGCGCATCGGCCCAAGGGGAGGCCTGACATGGCGACCGATCTCGACCGCACCGTCACCGTCGGCATGACCGGCGCCTCGGGCGCGCAGTACGGGCTGCGGCTCGTCGAGTGCCTGCTGCAGGCCGACTGGACCGTCTACCTGACCTTCACGCGCGCCGCGCAGATCGTCATCGGCTCCGAGACCGATTGCCGGCTGCCGGGACGCACCGCCGAGCAGACGCGACACCTCTCCGAGCTCTTCAAGGCGCGTGAAGGCCAGCTGCGGGTGTTCGGCGACGAGGAATGGACCTCGCCGCTCGCCAGCGGCTCCGGCGCTCCGCGCAGGATGGTGGTCTGTCCCGCCACGATGGCGACGCTCTCGGCCATCGCCAACGGCGCGAGCGAGAACCTGCTCGAGCGCGCGGCGGATGTCGTGATCAAGGAGCGCGGCGACCTCGTGATCGTGCCCCGCGAGACGCCCTTCAGCGCGATCCACCTCGAGAACATGCTCAAGCTCGCGCGCCTCGGGGTCAGCATCCTCCCCGCCAACCCCGGCTTCTACAACCGGCCGACGAAGGTGGACGAACTCGTCGACTTCATCGTCGCGCGCGTCCTGGACCAGCTGGGCGTCGCGCATCGGCTGTCGCGCCGTTGGGGCCACGACGGCTGAGCGATGTCGGGCATCGAACTGCCGCTGTTCCCGCTCAACACCGTGCTGTTCCCGCGCGGCCCGTTGCCGCTGCGCATCTTCGAGACCCGCTATGTCGACATGGTGCGACGCTGCATGCGCGAGGGGTCCTGCTTCGGCGTGGTGCTGCTGCAGGGCGGCGGCGAGACCGGACCTGTGTCGGGCGTGGCCTCGACCGGCACCAGCGCGCGCATCGTCGACTTCAACCTGCTGAAGGACGGGCTGCTCGGCATCACCTGCCGCGGTGAGCGGCGTTTCCGCGTGCTGCGGCTGTGGCGGCAGGAGGACGGGCTCAACATGGGCGAGGTCGAGTGGCTCGATCCGGCGCTGTCGGCCGCCGCGGCTGCGGTCGCGGTGCCGCCCGTGCACCGTCATCTCGCCGATCTGCTGCGGCGCGTGCTGCCCGAGCTCGGCGAGGTCTATGCCGGCATCGAGCCGCGCTTCGACGACGCCGACTGGGTGGGCGCGAGGCTGGTCGAGATCCTGCCCATCGGTCTCGGCGACAAGCAGTCGTTCCTGGAGATGGAGGATCCGCTCGAGCGGCTCGCCCTGCTGTCGCCGCTCATCCGGCGCGCCGAGGACGGCCCTCAGGACGCCTGAGACGGCAGGTCCGTCGCGCTGCCCGATCCAGCGCCCGCGCCGGTGCGGCGCGCATAGAACCGGTGCACCACGACGCCGATGACCAGCGTCCAGCCGAGCACCATCCAGCCCACCACGCCGTCGAAGCGCGACAACATGAAGCGCAGCGGCGAGGTCTCGTCCGGCACCGAGGTCTCGCGCAGGAAGGCGATCACCCAGACCCAACCGGCGTGCAGACCGATGCAGGCGGCGATGTTCCCGGTGAGCGCGCGCACCATGCCGAGCAGCACGCCGACCGCGGCGAGCGCGAGGAAGGCGTCGAGGATGCCCATCGGATCCGCGAACGCGGCGAGCGTGCCCGAGATGTGCCGCAGGCCGGAGTCCGGGCCGAGCTCATCGACCGGGATCCGGTAGCGACCCACGAAATGCACCGCGGAGTAGAGCAGTGCGGTGAGCACGATGGCGGCCGTCACGCCGGATTCGCGCGCGATCGCGGTGTGCATCGCGCCGCGCAGGAAGGTCTCTTCGATGAGACCCACCACCAGGCCCGTGAGCAGTCCGGACACCGCCAGCTGCGCGAAGAGCGCGGCATCGAGCGTCACGCCTTCGCGCAGCACGCGCAGGTCGAGCCCGACCATCACCAGGGCGACGGGCAGCATGGTCGCGACGCCGAGCGCGAGCCCGACCGCGAGCTCCCGCAGGAACCGCGCGCGCGGCAGGCCGAAGCCGAGGCTGCCGCGGTCGGCCAGCGCGAGCCGGCGCGCCACCAGTATGAAACCGACCAGCAGCGACAGCTGGCCGATGCGGTTGGCGAGCCGGTGGAACTTCACATCCATCATCGGCGAGAGCCACTCGTAGGCCGGCCACGCGAGCAGCGCGATCACCGTGAACCCGGCCACGAACAGGCCCATGAACCAGAGGAAGGCGCGCATGGTCCGGTGGTCCCCTTGCCGTTCAGTCGGCCCAGATGACGCGCGTGACGACGCTGCCGTCGTCCTGCAGCTCGAGGCTGCGGCATCCCGGTCCGCGGGTGTCGAACGCGAACCCCGCGGATCCCGGCACGAACTGCACGCAGGTCGACGGCGTCGAGAACGCGGGCAGGGTGCCGGCGCGCCGCTCGCTCTCCTGATGCACATGACCGCAGAGCAGCGCGCGGGCCGTCGTCGAGCGGGCGAGGACATCGAGCAGCGCGGGGCCGTTGCGCAGACCCACGCTGTCGAGCCCGGGGCTGCCGACCGGGACGGGCTGATGATGCAGCACGATGAGCGCGTGCGGCGGGCAGCCCGCTCCCAGCGCCGATCCGAGCCGTGCGAGCTCCGCCGCGGAGACCTCGCCGGCGGCGTCGCCGGGGACGGTGCTGTCGAGCATGACGATGCGCCAACCGCCGAAGTCGTGGTGGCCGCAATGCCGGAACGGTCCGCCCGCCAGTCCGGCACGCATCAGCTCGGGGTCGTCATGGTTGCCGGGGATGCAGAGCACGGGCTTGTCCAGAGCGCCGAGCTCGGCGCGGATCCAGGCGTAGCCGTCGGCGTCGTCGTGCACGACATCGCCCGTCAGCAGCAGGGCGTCGGCGTCTTCGATCCGTTCGCGGGTCGCGTGCAGCACGCGCCGCAGCGACTCCAGCGTCACCACGCCGCGCATGGCGGCGGCCGGGTCGCCCATCAGGTGTGTGTCGGTGATCTGGAGCAGGCGCACGACGGCCATGGCGTAATCCTAACGCCTAGGCCGCCGTCCTGTCCCGGACCTGTCCCGGACCTGTCCCGAGACCCGCGTCGCGGAAACCGCGCGCGGCGCCGGTCAGTAGCGGTAGGAGTCCGGCTTGTAGGGGCCCTGCGGCGTGACGCCGATGTAGTTCGCCTGCTGATCCGAGAGCTCGGTGAGCTGGGCGCCGAGCTTCTTCAGCTGCAGCCGCGCGACCTTCTCGTCGAGATGCTTCGGCAGCACATGCACGCCGACCGGGTACTTGTTGTGGTTCGACCAGAGCTCGATCTGCGCGATGGTCTGGTTGGCGAACGACGAGGACATCACATAGGACGGGTGGCCGGTGCCGCAGCCGAGGTTCACGAGGCGGCCCTCGGCGAGCAGCGTGATGCGCTTGCCGTCCGGGAAGATGATGTGGTCGACCTGCGGCTTGATGTTCTCCCACTGGTACTGCTTCAGCGAGGCGCAGTCGATCTCGTTGTCGAAGTGGCCGATGTTGCAGACGATCGCCTGGTCCTTCATCGCCTTCATGTGGTCGTGCGTGATCACGTGGAAGTTGCCGGTGGCGGTGACGAAGATGTCGGCCTTGTCGGCCGCGTACTCCATCGTGACCACGCGGTAGCCTTCCATCGCGGCCTGCAGCGCGCAGATCGGGTCGATCTCGGTGATCCACACCTGCGCCGACAGCGCGCGCAGCGCCTGCGCGGAGCCCTTGCCCACATCGCCGTAGCCGCAGACCACGGCGACCTTGCCGGCGATCATCACGTCGGTGGCGCGCTTGACCGCGTCGACCAGCGACTCGCGGCAGCCGTAGAGGTTGTCGAACTTCGACTTGGTGACCGCGTCGTTGACGTTGATCGCCGGGAAGGCGAGCGCGCCGTCCTTGGCCATCTGGTAGAGGCGCTTGACGCCGGTGGTGGTCTCCTCGGTGACGCCGCGGATGTGCTTGATGCGCGTCGAGTACCACTTCGGGTCGCGCGCGAGCGTCTCGCGGATCGATTCGAAGAGGAAGGTCTCCTCCTCGCTGCCCGGGTTGGTGAGCAGCGAGGCGTCGGTCTCGGCCCGGGTGCCGAGGTGCAGCAGCAGCGTGGCGTCGCCGCCGTCGTCGAGGATCATGTTGGAGAAGCCGCCGTCCGGCCACTCGAAGATGCGGTGCGTGAAGTCCCAGTATTCCTTGAGCGACTCGCCCTTGTAGGCGAACACCGGGGTGCCCTTGGCGGCGATCGCCGCGGCGGCGTGGTCCTGGGTGGAGAAGATGTTGCAGGAGGCCCAGCGGACCTGCGCGCCGAGCGCCTGCAGCGTCTCGATGAGCACCGCGGTCTGGATGGTCATGTGCAGCGACCCGGTGATGCGGGCGCCGCGCAGCGGCTGGGTGGGGGCGAACTCCTCGCGGATGGCCATGAGACCCGGCATCTCGGTCTCGGCGATGCGGATCTCTTTGCGGCCCCAATCGGCAAGGGCGAGGTCGGCGACATGGAAGTCGCGCGCGGTGGTGGCGGTCATGGTCGGCTCCGTTATCTTTGTAGATGAACGGGCGCCGTTGTGCATCCTGCCGTGCCGCGAGCCTGGCATCCCCTGGATGCTGCAGCGCCCCTCGCGTCACGCGACCCGGACGCCCTTGCGGGGCGTCCGGGTCATTTTCCGGTGCGGATTGTAGTCGAAAGCGCCGGGTCGTCCAGAACGACCGTCGGCGGGCGGGTCAGGCCCGAGCCTTGATGCCCGCGTCGGCGGCGAGCGCGGCGGCCTTGTCGGTGCGCTCCCAGGTGAAGTCCGGGTCCTTGCGGCCGAAGTGACCGTAGGCCGCGGTCTTGCGGTAGATGGGGCGGGCGAGGTCCAGCATCTCGCGCAGCCCGTAGGGCGTGAGGTCGAAGTGCCGGCGCACGAGCGCGGTCAACTTCTCACGCGAGAGCTTCCCGGTGCCGAAGGTCTCGACCATGATCGAGGTCGGCTCGGCGACGCCGATGGCGTAGGAGACCTGCACCTCGCAACGGTCGGCGAGGCCGGCCGCGACGATGTTCTTGGCCACATAGCGCGCGGCGTAAGCGGCCGAGCGGTCGACCTTCGAGGGGTCCTTGCCCGAGAACGCGCCGCCGCCGTGGCGGGCGAAGCCGCCGTAGGTGTCGACGATGATCTTGCGGCCCGTGAGGCCGCAATCACCCACCGGGCCGCCGATGACGAAGCGGCCGGTCGGGTTGATGTGGAACTTGGTGCCCTTGTGCAGCCACTTCTTGGGCAGCACCGGCAGCAGGATCTCCTCCATGACCGCTTCGCGAAGCGCCTTGGTGGAGATGTCGTCGGAGTGCTGGGTCGACAGCACGACCGCGTCGATGGCGACCGGCTGGTCGTCCTCGTAACGCAGCGTGACCTGGCTCTTCGCGTCCGGGCGCAGCCAGGCGAGCTTGCCCGACTTGCGCACCTTCGCCTGACGCTCGACGAGGCGATGCGAGAGGGTGATGGCGGCGGGCATCAGCACATCGGTCTCGCGGGTCGCGAAGCCGAACATCAGGCCCTGGTCGCCGGCGCCCTGCTTGCGCGGGTCCTTCTTGTCGACGCCCTGGGCGATGTCGCCCGACTGCTTGCCGATCACGTTGAGCACGCCGCAGGACGCGCCGTCGAAGCCCATCTCGGAGGAGTTGTAGCCGATGTCGAGCACGGTCTGGCGCACCAGACCCTCGATGTCCACCCAGGCGTCGGTCGTGACCTCGCCCGCGACGATGACCACGCCGGTCTTGACCAGCGTCTCGCAGGCGACGCGCGCGGACTTGTCGTCCGCCAGGATGGCGTCGAGCACGGCGTCCGAGATCTGGTCGGCGACCTTGTCCGGGTGGCCTTCGGAGACGGACTCGGAGGTGAAGAGATAGTTGTTGGCCATGTCGATCCTGTGCGTGTCGGCTGTAGCGAAAGACGGCGGATTATAGCGGCGCACGAGGCCCACGCCACGGTCGGCCAAGTGTTTTTCGTTGAAAATGCGGGGTCGCGTGAGGGACAATTGCATCTCCGCGCAAGCGTCTTCCCCCGGATCCGACCATGACCCAGCGCCGCCGCCTCGCGAACGCCATCCGCGCCCTTTCCATGGATGCGGTGCAGCAGGCGGCCTCCGGCCACCCCGGCGCGCCCATGGGCATGGCGGACATCGCCGAGGTGTTGTGGCGCGAGGTGATGGACTTCAACCCGGCGAACCCGCGCTGGGTCGACCGCGACCGCTTCGTGCTCTCCAACGGCCACGCCTCGATGCTGCTCTACTCGGCGCTGCATCTGACGGGCTACCCGCTCTCCATCGACGACCTGCGCGCGTTCCGTCAGCTCGGCTCGCGCACGCCCGGCCACCCGGAGAACGACCTCGACATCGGCGTCGAGACCACGACCGGGCCGCTCGGTCAGGGTCTCGCCACCGCGGTCGGCATGGCGCTCGCCGAGCGTCTGCTCGGCGCCGAGTTCAACCGTCCCGGCCACGACATCGTCGACCACCACACCTATGTGTTCGTCGGCGACGGCTGTCTGATGGAAGGCATCTCGCACGAGGCGGTGTCGCTCGCCGGCACGCTCGGCCTCGGCAAGCTCATCTGCGTCTACGACGACAACGGCATCTCCATCGACGGCGCGGTCAAGGGCTGGATGGCCGACGACACGCCGAAGCGCTTCGCCGCCTGCGGCTGGCAGGTCATCAAGGACATCGACGGCCACGACGGCGAGGCCGTGCTGAAGGCGCTGCGCCGCGCCAAGGCGAACCGCCGCCAACCGACGCTCATCTGCGCGAAGACCGTGATCGGCTGGGGCGCGCCCAACAAGCAGGGCAGCAAGTCCACGCACGGCGAGCCGCTCGGCGCCGACGAGATCGCGGCGACCCGCGCCGCGCTCGGTTGGGACTCGCCGCCGTTCGTCGTACCCGACGACATCCGCGCCGCCTGGGACCAGCGCGCCCGCGGTGAACGCGGCGAGCGCGCCTGGAAGCGCCGCTTCAACCGCTACCGCCGCGAGTTCCCCGAGCTCGCCGCCGAGTTCACGCGCCGCATGAAGGGCGACCTGCCCGCCGACTGGGCGCGGTTGCGCGAGGCGGCGTTCGCCGCCGCCGCCGCGGTCACCGCGCCGCAGGCCACGCGCGCTTCCTCGCAGGCGGTGCTCAACGCGATCGGTCCCGGGATGGGCGAGCTGCTCGGCGGTTCGGCGGACCTCACCGGTTCCGTCAACACCCTCCGCAAGGACTCGGTGGCCGTGGCAGGCCACGAGGGCGGCGGCAATTATGTGTACTACGGAGTGCGCGAGTTCGCGATGACCGCGATGATGAACGGCCTCGCGCTGCACGGCGGTTTCGCGCCCTATGCCGGTACCTTCCTCGTGTTCTCCGATTACGCGCGCAACGCGGTGCGCCTGGCGGCGCTCATGCACCAGCGCGTGCTGCTGGTCTACACGCACGACTCCATCGGCCTCGGCGAGGACGGTCCGACGCACCAGCCCATCGAGCATCTGGCGTCGCTCCGCGCCATGCCGAACCTCAGCCTCTGGCGGCCCTGCGACGCGACCGAGACCGCGGCCGCCTGGTGCGCCGCCGTCGAGCGCCGCGACGGCCCGACCAGCCTCGTCTTCACGCGGCAGGCGCTGCCGCAGCAGCCGCGCGACGCCGCGCAGCTCGCCGCCGTCGCGCGCGGCGGCTATGTGCTCATCGACCCGGCGGGCGCGGATCTGCCGGAGGCCATCGTGATCGCCACCGGCTCCGAGGTCGCCCCCTGCGCCGAGGCGGTGCGCGCCCTGAACGCCGCCGGCCGTCGGCTGCGTCTCGTCTCCATGCCCTCGACCGATGTGTTCGAGAAGCAGGACGAGGCTTGGCGCGAGTCCGTGCTGCCGAAGGCGGTGCGCCGTCGGCTCGCCGTCGAGGCCGCCGCCTCGCAGAGCTGGTGGCAGTACGTCGCCGGCGGCGGCTGCGTCATCGGCATCGACCGTTTCGGCGCCTCCGGCAAGGCGGCCGATCTCTTCAAGCACTACGGCATCACGACCGCGCACATCACGCGCGCGCTCGAGAGCCTGCTCGCAAGCTGACCCAAGCAAGACCAAAGAAAGGGGATACACGGATGACGATCAAGGTGGGCATCAACGGCTACGGCCGCATCGGACGCAACGTGCTGCGCGCGCTCTACGAGTCGGGCCGTACGGGCGAGCTGCAGGTCGTGGCGATCAACGACCTCGGCGACGCCGCCACCAACGCGCACCTGACCCGCTACGACACCGCCCACGGCAAGTTCCCGGGCACGGTCGCGGTCGACGGCGACTCGATGGTCGTCAACGGCGACCGCATCAAGGTGCTGGCGCAGCGCGACCCCTCGAAGCTCCCCTGGGGCGAGCTCGGCGTCGACTTCGTCCTCGAGTGCACCGGGCTCTTCACCAGCAAGGCGAAGGCCGGCGCGCACCTCGCGGGCGGCGCCAAGAAGGTCGTCATCTCGGCGCCGGGCGGCGACGACGTCGACGCGACGGTGGTCTACGGCGTGAACCACGATGTGCTGCGCGCCTCGCACACCGTCATCTCCAACGCCTCCTGCACCACCAACTGCCTCGCTCCGGTGGCCAAGGTGCTGCACGAGCACATCGGCATCGTCGGCGGTCTGATGACCACCATCCACGCGTACACCAACGACCAGGTTCTCACCGACGTCTACCACTCCGACCTGCGCCGCGCGCGCTCGGCGACGATGTCGATGATCCCCACCAAGACCGGCGCCGCCGCCGCGGTCGGCCTCGTGCTGCCCGCCCTCAAGGGCAAGTTCGACGGCTTCGCGGTGCGCGTGCCGACCATCAATGTGTCGTTGGTCGACCTCACCTTCACCGCCGCGCGCGCGACCACCGTCGCCGAGATCGACGGTCTGATGAAGGCCGCGGCCGCCTCGGGTCCGCTCAAGGGCGTGCTCGCCTACACGGATGCGCCGCTGGTCTCCATCGACTACAACCACGACGCGCATTCCTCGACCTACGACGCCACCATGACCAAGGTCACGGGCGGCACGCTGGTCAAGGTCTGCGCCTGGTACGACAACGAGTGGGGCTTCTCGAACCGCATGCTCGACACCACGCTCGCCTGGTCCAAGGCCTCCTGAGCCGACGCGCATGGCCGTGCTGCGCATGATCGATCTCGACCTCCGCGGCAAGCGGGTGCTCATCCGTGAGGACCTCAACGTCCCGGTCGAGGACGGCATCATCACCAGCGACGCGCGCATCCGTGCCGCGGTGCCGTCGCTGCGCGCGGCCGCCGATGCCGGCGCCCGCGTGATCGTCATGTCGCATCTCGGCCGGCCGACGGAGGGGGAGTTCTCCGTCGAGAACTCCCTCGCGCCGGTGGCGGTGCGGCTCGGCGAGCTGCTCGGCCGTCCGGTGCGCTTCGAGCGCGACTGGCTGGGCGGCGTCGAGTGCGCGCCCGGCGAGGTCGTGCTCTGCGAGAACGTGCGCTTCAACAAGGGCGAGAAGAAGGACGACGAGGCGCTGTCGCGCCGCATGGCCGCGCTCTGCGATGTGTTCGTCATGGACGCGTTCGGCACCGCGCACCGCGCCGAGGCCAGCACCCACGGGGTCGCGCGCTTCGCGCCCGTGGCCTGTGCGGGACCGCTGCTGGTCGCCGAGCTCGATGCCCTGTCGCGCGCGCTCGCGCACCCCAAGCGCCCGCTGGTCGCCATCGTCGCCGGCTCCAAGGTCTCGACCAAGCTCACGGTGCTCGAGTCGCTGCTCGCCAAGGTCGACAAGCTGATCGTCGGCGGCGGCATCGCCAACACCTTCCTCGCCGCCACCGGCGCGCCGGTCGGCAAGTCGCTGCACGAGCCCGACATGCTGGACACCGCACGCGCCCTGCTCGCGCAGGCGACCGCGCGCGGCGCCGAGATCCCGCTGCCCACCGATGTGGTGGTCGCCGAGGAGTTCTCGCCTGCGGCGGTGCCGGTGGTCCGCGCGGCGGGCGATGTGCGCCCGCACGAGCTCATCCTCGACATCGGACCCGCCACCGCACAGCGTTTCGCGGCGCTGCTCGCCGACGCGGGCACCATCCTCTGGAACGGTCCCGTGGGCGTGTTCGAGTTCGACGCCTTCGGCCGCGGCACCGAGACGCTGGCCAAGGCCATCGCGGCGAGCCCGGCGTTCTCGCTGGCCGGCGGCGGCGATACGCTCGCGGCCATCGAGAAGTACGGCGTCGAGAGCGGCATCTCCTACATCTCGACGGGCGGCGGCGCCTTCCTCGAGTTCGTCGAAGGGAAGACCCTGCCTGCGGTGGCAGCGCTCGAGGCCCGTGCCGCGGGATGAGGACGGCCCGCGCCGCAGGTTGAGCGCGGCGGCCCGCGGCCGCACAATGGACGGATGCAAAGACGGACCAAGATCGTGGCGACCCTCGGGCCGGCCACCGACGACCTCGATACCCTCACCGAGATGTGCCGCGCGGGCCTCGATGTCGCCCGCATCAACTTCTCCCACGGCAAGCACGCCGATCATCTGCGCCGCATCGAGGCGCTGCGCGAGGCCGCACGCCGCACCGGACGGCATGTCGCCATCCTCTGCGACCTGGCGGGACCCAAGATCCGCATCGAGAGCTTCCGTGACGGCAAGGTCGAGCTCGTCGATGGTGCGGAGTTCACGCTCGACACCGCGCTCGACCCGGCCGCGGGCACGGCCCTCGCCGTGGGCGTCGCCTACAAGGAGCTGACGGTCGATGTCGCGGCCGGCGACACGCTGCTGCTCAACGACGGGCTCATCGTGCTCGAGGTGCTCGAGGTGTCGGGCACGCGCATCCGCACCCGCGTGGTCGCCGGCGGCGAGCTCTCCAACCGCAAGGGCGTCAACCGCAAGGGCGGCGGCATCTCCGCGCCCGCGCTCACCGACAAGGACCGCGAGGACATCCGCTTCGCGGCGGCGCAGGGCGCGGATTACCTCGCGCTGTCTTTCGTACGCGACGCCGACGACATCAGCCTCGCGCGGCGGCTGCTGCACGAGGCCGGCGGGCAGGCCGTGCGCATCGTCGCCAAGATCGAGCGCCATGAGGCCGTGGCGCAGCTGACCGGCATCATCGACGCCGCCGACGTGCTGATGGTGGCGCGCGGCGATCTCGGGGTGGAGATGGGCTACGCGGCGCTCACCGGGCTGCAGAAGAGCATCATCCGCCAAGCGCGGCACCGCAACCGCGTGGTCATCACCGCCACGCAGATGATGGAATCCATGATCACGAGCCCGGTGCCGACGCGCGCCGAGGTGAGCGATGTCGCGAACGCCGTGATGGACGGCACCGACGCGGTGATGCTCTCGGCCGAGACGGCTGCCGGCAAGCATCCGGTGAAGGCGGTCGCGGCGATGGCCGAGGTGATCGTCGGCGCCGAGACCTACCACACCTCGCAGCACCGTCCCCGCGAGCGCTCGGGGGTGACCTTCACGCAGACCGAGGAAGCGATCGCGCATGCGGTGATGTACACCGCGAACCACATGAACGTCCGCGCCATCGTCGCGCTCACCGAGAGCGGCGCGACCACGCTCTGGATGTCGCGCCTGCGCTCCGACATCCCGATCTACGCGTTCACGCGCCATGCGGGCACGCGCCGCCGCGTGATGCTCTACCGCGGCGTGCAGCCGGTCGACTTCGATGTCGTCCCCGGCGACGGTGCGCCGCTGCACGAGCGCGTGTTCGCGATGCTGCTCGACCTGCGCCTCGTCGAGGAGGGCGATCTCGTGATCCTCACCAAGGGCGAGCTCACCGGCGTCCAGGGCGGCACCAACTCGCTGCAGATCGTCGAGGTCCGCCGCCCATGAAGCGGCTGCTCGGCTGGGCCGCGGGGCTCGTCATCGCGCTCGCGGTGCTGGCGATGCTGGCCCTGCTGGTCGGCTTCGGCCTGCTGCGCGGATCGTCCCCGCAGCTGGAGGGCAGCCTGGCGGCCTCCGAGGGCGGACCGGCCGCCGCCGTGACCTTGGAGCGCGACGCCGGCGGCGCGCCGACCGTGCGCGGCGCGAGCGAGGCCGATGTGGCCTACGGCCTCGGTTTCCTGCACGCGCAGGACCGCTTCTTCCAGATGGACCTGTCGCGCCGTCTGGCGGCGGGAGAGCTCGCGGCCCTGCTGGGCGGGCGCATGGCCGCCCAGGACCGCAAGGCGCGCGTCTACCGCTTCCGGCAGGTGGCGCGCCGGGTGGGCGCCGAGGCGACGCCGGCGCAGCGCGCCGTGTACGAGGCCTACGCACGCGGCGTGAACCACGGCCTTGATTCTTTGAGCGTGCGGCCCTGGGAGTACATCCTGCTGCGCGCCACGCCGCAGCCGTGGCGCGCCGAGGATTCGGTGCTCGCCGTGCATGCGATGTGGTGGCAGCTGCAGCACCGCGATGTGGAGCAGGAGATCGCGCGCCGCGCGGTCGTCGCCCGCGTCGAGGAACGCGTGACCGCGGCCTCGCGCGAACAGGCCGACGCCCGCCGCGCCGACGAGGTGGTCCGCTTCCTGTTCCCCCGCGGCGACGAATGGGATGCGCCCAACTTCGCGGCGCAGGCCGCCGCCACGGCGCCCGGCGCGGTCCCGGAGGCGCCGGCCGTGCCGCCGCCGGAGCTCCTCGACCTGCGCACCGCGCGCGCAGCGCCGCCCGCTCCGCCCGCGCCCGGCAAGCCGGGCAGCAACGCCTGGGCGGTGGCCGGACCGCATGTCGAGGGCGGCGGCGCGCTCATCGCCAGCGACATGCACCTCGGCCTGCGCGTGCCGGCGGTGTGGTACCGCGCGCGCCTCGTGGTGACGGGCGGGCAGGCCAGCGACACGGTGGGCGTCACGCTGCCCGGCGTGCCCGCGGTCGTGGCGGGCAGCAACGGCAAGGTGGCCTGGGCCTTCACCAACAGCTACGGCGACTGGGTCGATGTGCGCGGCGTGAGCTGCGATGTCGCCGCGGGCGTGTACTACACGGGCACCGGCGAGCAGCGCTTCAAGGCGGGCCGCGAGCGCATCGAGGTGCTGCGCGACGACCCGGTGGTCCAGCCGGTGTACGAGTCGCCGCTCGGGGTGCTGGTCGAGCGCAGCCCGGGTCCCGCCGGCACCGGCGAGATCTGCTGGCTCGCGCGTTGGCTCGCGACCGAACCCGGCGCCACCACGCTCGGCAGCATCGACCTGCAGCGCGTGGCCAGCGTGGATGAGGCGCTCGCGCTCGCGCCCACCGTCGGCATCCCGCACCAGAACCTGCTGGTGGGCGACCGCAGCGGCCGCATCGCGTGGACCATCGCCGGGCGCATCCCGAGCGGCGAGCGCGGACCGGAGACGCCGCGGCCGGTCGGTTGGCGCGCCGCCGTCGAGGCGCCGCGCATCGTCGATCCCGAGATCGGTCGACTCTGGAGCGGCAACGCGCGGCAGGTCGACGGCGCGCTCGAACGCGTGCTCGGCAACGACGAGGCCGAGAGCGGCATGAACTACGAGCACGGCTCGCGCGTGCGCCAGATCCGCGACGGTCTGCTCGCGCTCGACCGTCCGGCGACGCCCGCCGACATGCTCGCCATCCAGCTCGACGACCGCGCGCTGTTCCTCGAGCGCTGGCAGCGGCTGCTGCTCGGCACCCTGGACGAGGACGCGCTGCGCGACCATCCGAAGCGCGCCGAGCTGAAGCGGCTGGTGGCGGCATGGTCGCCGCGCGCCGCCCCGGACGCGGTCGGCTACCGCATGGTGCGCGCGTTCCGCAACGGCACGCGCGATGCGGTGTGGGGGATGATCACCGGCGCGCTCGGCGCCGGTGTGGGCTCGAGCCCGGTGGCCCTGTTCGAGGGATCGCTGTGGCGGATGGTCACCGAGCAACCGCCGCACCTGCTGACGGCCGACCATGCCGACTGGCGCGCGTTCCTGCTGGCGCAGGCCGATGCGACCATCGCAGCGGCGGAGGCCGCATGCGGCGGCCTCGACCGCTGCACCTGGGGTGCGCGCAACACCGCCCGCATCCGCCACCCGCTGTCGGGCGCGCTGGGCGGGCTCGGCCGGTTCCTCGACATGCCTGCGGTGCCGGTCCCGGGCGACGACGACATGCCGCGCGTCGCGGCGCCGTCCTTCGGCGCCTCGCAGCGCTTCGCCATCTCGCCCGGCCGCGAGGCCGAGGCCTATCTGCACATCCCGGGCGGCCAGAGCGGTCATCCGCTCTCGCCGTTCTACCGCGAGGGTTTCGACGACTGGGTCGTCGGCCGCCCCACGCCGCTGCTGCCCGGCACCACGGCCCACACTCTCACGCTCGAACCTGCCACCGAGGGCGCACCATGACCGACCGTTTCGGCGGCACCGACCGCTACATCGCCACGCCCGATCTCGAGATGGCGGTCAACGCCTCCGTCACGCTCGGTCGCCCGTTGCTCATCAAGGGCGAACCCGGCACCGGCAAGACCCAGCTCGCGCTCGAGGTCGCGCGCTCGCTCGGCCGCCCGATCTTCGAGTGGCATGTGAAGTCGACCAGCAAGGCGCAGCACGGCCTCTACGAGTACGACGCGGTGTCGCGCCTGCGCGATTCGCAGCTCGGCGAGGCCCGCGTCGCCGACATCCGCAACTACATCGTCCGCGGCAAGCTCTGGGAGGCCTTCGCGTCCGAGGTGCAGCCGGTGCTGCTCATCGACGAGATCGACAAGGCCGACATCGAGTTCCCGAACGACCTGCTGCGCGAGCTCGACCGCATGGAGTTCTACGTCCATGAGACGCGCGAACTGGTGCAGGCCCGGCACCGGCCGGTCATCATCATCACCAGCAACAACGAGAAGGAGCTGCCCGACGCCTTCCTGCGCCGCTGCTTCTTCCACTACATCCGCTTCCCCGACGCCGACACCATGCAGCGCATCGTCGAGGTCCACCATCCGGGCCTAAAGCGCGAGCTGCTCGCCGAGGCGCTGGGCGCGTTCTACCGCGTGCGCGAGACGCCGGGCCTGAAGAAGAAGCCCTCCACCTCGGAGCTGCTCGACTGGATCAAGCTGCTGCTCGCCGAGG
>DAIMYL010000030.1:0-18200 GCA_036734505.1 Steroidobacteraceae bacterium
AGGGCGACGCTGCCCGTGACGACGACTTCGTCGCCTGGGCCCGCAGGGCCATGGACACCATGTACGCCGGTTGGCAGGCGAGGCCCGTGATGCGCTCGACGCGTGCGCCGACGGATGCATCCGGAGCCTGAGCAGCAGGATCCCGACCATGACCTCGCAGCGCGCATCCGCCGCGGCGACCCTGCGGCGTTGCAGCGCTTGGTCGACGCGAAGCTGCCCCGCATACTCGGTTTCGCGCGCCGCATGCTGGGCGATGCCGGCGACGCCGAGGATGTCGCGCAGGAAACCCTGCTGCGGACCTGGCAGCGTGCGCCGGACCGCGAGCCGGGTGGGCCACCGCTCGACGCCTGGATGCATACTGTCGCGATGAACCTCTGCCGGGACCGCCTGCGGCGTCGGCGCGAGACCTACCTCGAGGTGGTGCCCGACCTGCCCGAGGAGGGCCCGGGTACGGTGGCGCGCCTCGAGGCGGCATCGGATGCCGATCGGGTGCAGGCCGCGATCGCCCGCCTGCCGGCCCGGCAGCGCGAGGCGGTGGTGCTGTGCCATTTCCAGGAGATCTCGAACATCCGAGCGGCGGAAATGATGGACATCAGCGTTGAAGCATTGGAAAGCCTGCTGTCGCGCGGTCGGCGCGCCCTGCGGGCGTTGCTTGCCGACCTGATGGTTTGATCGGCAGGCTTATCGGCAAAGGATGGCTGAGGAAGGCTGAGGAAGAGGTCATGGACAAGCAACGGTTGGAATCGATCCTGGAGGCTTACGGCGCCGACCCACGCCGTTGGCCGGCGAACGAGCGCGAGGCGGCGCTGCAGGCGAGCGCCCGCTTGGCGGAGGAGATCGGCGGCATCGGAGCCGAAGCCCGGTCGCTCGATGCCGCGCTCGCACGGTCGACCGAGCCGGTCGTGGACGCCTCGCTGCGCGACCGGGTCGTGGCCGCCTTGTCCGCGGCCGATCGGGCCGCCAACGGTGGGACGACAGGGCCGCGCCGCGGCCTGCGGTCGGCGCCGCGTTGGGGTCTGGTGGCGGGTCTCGCCGCAGCCTGTGTCGGCGGTTATTCCTTCGCCGCCGTGCTCGACGCGGACCTCGCCGCCCGCCGCTACGAAGCGGCGGCACTGGCCGTGCTGCAGGGCTATGACGACCCGACCCTGGAGGTGCCGTCGCCCGAGGTGCATCGATGAGCGAGTCTTCGCAGCGCGACTGGCGTCGGGTTTTCCTCCTCTCGTTGGTGCTGAACGTCTTCCTCGCGACGGCGTTGGTCGCGCTCGTGGCGCTCGTCTACCGTAGCGCGGGGGTCTGGCCGTTCGGTGGCGCATCGTCGGCGTTGCACCCTGGTCTCACGGCCGCGGAGCGGGACGGTCTGCGCGGCGCATTGCGCGCCGCCGCGCCGCGGATCGGTCCGTTGCTCGACGAGGCCCGCAGCGCGCGTGAAGCGTCGCGCGAGCTGCTGCGCGCCCCTGTGCTCGACCGCGCCGCCGTCGAGGCAGCGCTCGCACGCTCGCGCGAGGTCGAGGGCAGACTCAAGGTGGAGGTCGACCGCGCGATCCTCGGTTACGCAGCGACGCTGCCGCCGGAGCGTCGGGTCTTGGTCGGCGATACCGTCCGCCCCGGGCGCAGGATGCTCGACTCCGCCCGAATGACGCCCGATCCCCGCTGAGGTCGACGGATTGTGTGGTCCCTCGCGTTACCTTCACTGGACGCTTGCCCATCCATCCACGCCGAACCGGCTCACTTGAGGTACCCCCGATGAAAATCATCGACAACAAGCTCGTCGCTCTGCTGGCGCTCGTCGCCGTCGCGACCGCGGCGCACACCGCTTCAGCGCAGACCGCTGCCGCCCAGGCCACGCCGCCGGCGGCCGCCGACGCCGCGGCGCCGCCCGCGGGTGATGGCGCGGGCCAGCGCGCGGGGCGCGGTGAAGGCCGCGGTGAAGGCCGCGGTGCAGGTCGCGCGGGCGCCGGCGGGGGCGGTGGCGGCAACCGGCTGCAGGCGGCCGACACCAACAACGACGGCATCCTCACCAAGGAAGAGTGGAACGCCGCGGGCCTTCCGGAACAGGCGTTCGCGGCGTTCGACGCCAACGGCGACGGCAAGGCCGATGCCGACGAGATCAAGGCCGGTCGCGAGCGCATGCGTCAGGCCCGTGGCGGCGGCGGTGGCGGCCGCGAGTGATCCCGTCCGTCCCTGACCGGTCCACCCGCGTCGCGGACGGCAGGCCATCGGCGCGCTTACGGGCGCGCCTGTTGGCCGCGGTCCTGTCGGTCGTCCCCGTCATCGTCGCCGCCCCTGCGGCGATGGCACGGGGCGACGCGGCAGAGCGGCCGAACATCATCTTCTTCATCGCCGACGACCTCGGTGTCGGTGATGTGCGCCACCTGCGCGACGGTTACTTCGAGACCCCCAACATCGACCGGCTCGCCGCGCAGAGCGTGAGCTTCAGCCAGGCCTATGTCACGGCGGCCGTCTGCAGTCCCTCCCGCGCGGCGCTGCACACCGGGCGGTATCAGGCGCGCTTCGGCCACGATTTCAACCCCGGCAGCGCGGCGGACATCGTGCAGATGGCGCTCCCCGCATCGGAGCGCTCCATCGCCGAACGCATGAAGGCGGCGGGCTACCGTACGGGTCTCATCGGCAAGTGGCATCTCGAGAACAGCCAGCGGCAGTCGAGCCCGCTGGCCCGCGGTTTCGACTACTACTTCGGCTTCGCGAGCGGTGGCAACTACATCCTCAACCTGCGCGACGGCGACCAGACCATCAAGGTCGAGGGCGAGCGCGAACGCGAGGTGCGCTCGCAGGGTTTCAGCCGGCAGGGTACGCGCGTCGAGATCGACGACTACAAGACCGATGTCATCACCGACGAGGCCGTGCGCTACATCGAGGCGAACCGCGGCGCCGACGAGCCGTATTTCCTGGTCGTGGCGCACCACGCACCGCATGTGCCGCTCGAGGCGACCAAGAAGTACCTCGACCGCGTCGTCAATGTCGCGGACCCGATGCATCGCGTCTACGCTGCGATGGTGACGGCGCTCGACGACGGTCTCGGCAAGGTGCTCGACGCCGCCGACGCGTCGGGGTCACGGCGACCGACCATGGTCGTCTTCCTCAGCGACAACGGCTGTCCCGAGTACGCCTCGGCAGCCTGCTCCAATGCGCCGTATTCGGGGTTCAAGCGCGAGCTGCGCGAGGGCGGGCTGCGTACGCCCTTGCTCATCCGCTGGCCGGACCACAAGGCATGGGCGGGTCGCAAGGTCGGCCAGCCCGTCTCGTCGCTCGATGCGGTGGCCTCGATGGTGGTCGCGGCGGGTCTGTCGTCGCAGCTCGGCGAGCTCGACGGCGTCGACCTGCTGCCGACCGTACGCCGCGGCCGTACGCCCCGCGAGCGCATGTTCTGGCGCGCCGGAACGGACTACGCCGTGCGCGAGGGGGACTGGAAGCTCGTGGTCACGAGCCGTCCGGACGGCAGTCCTGCGACCTTCCTGTTCGACCTGAAGGCCGACCCGAAAGAGACCCGTGATCTGTCGGCGAGGGAGCCGGCGCGGGTGCGGCGCTTGGCCGAGGCCTTCGCGGTCTGGGACAAGGGCAATGTCCCCTCGCGCATGCAGGGCCGCCTGCACGACAGCCGCATCGCCGGGCAGGACGTCAAGGTCCGCTACTGAGTCTGCGTCCGCTCGCGCAGCCGCTGCCAGGGCTCCTGACCGCCGGGCGCGCGGCGTGATGGACGCGCTGACGCGGTCGGCGTCGGCGGAGCGGGCTTGACCGCGATCGCCTCGTTGCCGAACACCATCACGTTGCGCTGCTCCGCATCGAACGGTGTCCACGCGGGACGCCCGGCGACATCCGGTCTGCCCGTGCGCATAAAGGTCGTCCAGTAGTCCATCACCGCCTCGGTCATCGCCCTCGCCGGGGTGCCGGCCTCGCTCCGCACTGTGCCGAACAGGTAGCCGACAACCTCGCCGTGCTGCGCGGTGCGTGGCCGCTCGGGCGGCACGAAGGTGAAGTGGAACACCCACGGCGCCTGACCGGCGCGCACCATCGCATCGGCGAGCTGCAGCTGGAACGCGAATCCGCCGCCGACGGCGATGTCGTCGCCGTAGCCGCGCGCGCCCGATTCACCGTTCGCCGAGCCGATGAGCAGCGGCACCTTGCGCTGACGGCCCGCGGCGAACACCTCGGCGACCGGCGCGGTGACGAGGCGACCATCGACGAACGGCTTGACCGGAAGCTCGAGGCGGCGCGTGCGCTCAGGTCCGAGAGCGAACGCCGAGCCGGGCAGGGCGCGCAGGCCGGCGAGGCCGGGCGGGTCGACCTTGAGGTCCTCGGCGAGGCGCACGCCTGCGGCCTCGGCTTCGGCGAGCGTGAGCACGTTGTCGAAGCCGCCGCTGTGCTGGATGATCACCTTGTCGTAGAAAGCATCGGCCTCGCGCACGCCGAGCAGGTAGAGGATCGCGGTCGCGCCGGCGGACGATCCGGAGATCGTGATGTTGCGCGCGTTGCCGCCGAACGCCGCGATGTTCTTCCGCACCCAGCGCAGCGACTGGATCATGTCGAGCAGCAGGTAGTTGCCGAGCGGCTCGCCGGGCTTCGCCGCCGCGGTGAGCTCCGGGTGCGCGAACAGGCCGAGAGCGCCGAGCCGGTAGTTGATCGAGACCACCACCACGCCGCGTTCGGCGAGCGCCCGACCATCCGATCTCGGGTCGGCGGCCGAGTTCTGGATGAAGCCGCCGCCGTGGAACCACACCAGCACCGGGGCGTCCTTCGCCTTCGCCGGCGCCCAGATGTTGAGCAGCAGCGCGTCCTCGCTCTGGTTCTCGGGCCCCGCGCGGCGGTCGACCTGGGGGAAGATCTTGCCGAAGGCCAGCGCCTTGCGCACGCCCTTCCAGTCCTCGGGCGCTTGCGGAGCGGCCCAGCGCCGCTCACCGACCGGCGGTGCAGTGTAGGGGATGCCGCGGTAGGCGCGTACAGCGCCGAGGTCCTCGCCGACCAGTTTACCGCTCTCGACGCGGACCACGGCCGTCTCGCGCGGCGCTTGAGCGCCGGCGGTCGGCGCGAACGCCGCGAACGCCGCGAGAGCGGCGCACACCGCGGCCGCCAGCGCTGACATCCTCGCGGTGCGCGCGCCGTCCGAGCCGCTCCCCGTCATCGCCGACCGCGGGAACCCGCGCTCGACATCGTGAACCGGATGCCCATGGTGCGCGGTTCGGAGCGGCGGACCAGCTGCCGGCTCACCGAGAGCTGCCCCTCGTAGGTGTTCAGGTTGCCGCGCGAGAGGATGTCGTCGAAGCCGAGCACGTTGTCGATGAACAGTGTCAGCTGCCACGGCCGACCGTTCGCATCGCCGTCGATGCCGATGTTGGCGTTGAGGCGGCGCCGCGGATCGACCTGCAGCGTGCTGGTCGAGGGGGTCTTCGGCGACTCGTACTCGCCGTTGAGGCGGACGAAGAAGCCGCCGAGTGCGTTCGGACCGCCCGCCAAGCCGCGGCGATAGGAGAGGTTGGCGTTGTAGTTGTCCTTCGGCACGTCCTGCAGCGCCTCACCGGCAGCAGGTCCGCTCAGGATCTCGCTGTCGGTGCGCGTGTAGCCGAGGCTCCATCGCAGCGAGCCGGCGGTCCACAGGAAGCGTTCGATCACGCCCTGCAGCTCGATGTCGAGGCCTCGGACCTCCGCGTCGCCGATGTTCACCAGCTGCGAGCCGAGGACCACGGTGTCGGCATCGCCGGACCCACCGCCCGCGAGCACGACCGCATTGCGCAGGATGTCGGTGTAGTCGGCTTGATAGGCGACGATGCCGTACTGGAAGGGGAACGAGAACAGCGACCACTCACCTTTGAGCCCGAGCTCGACGTTGTCCGCCTTCTCGTCCTTGTAGCGCAGCGGCACGGCGATGCCGGCGATGTTGGCGGGCGCGTTGGCCGTGCCCGAGGCGCGGTTGTAGCCACCTGACCGGTTCGCCCGCGCGAGCGAGGCGTAGACCATCTGCTGACCGAACTTGTAGCTGACGGTGAGCGTCGGATCGACGCCGTCGACGCGCAGGCTCTCGTCGGCCGCGGTCTCGAGCTGCGGCGGCGTGTTGTCGAGCTGCAGCACGCGCAGCTTGAGGCCTTTCTCCTCGCTGGTGTAACGCGCGCTGCCGGCGACCATCAAGCTGTCGGTGATGTTGTACTCGGCACTGAGGAAGGCGCCGTAGCTCTTGGTGAAGATCTCCGAGTCGGACGAGTAGTTGTAGAACTGGCCCGTGCCGGTGAGGTTCGGGAAGCGTCCATCGCGCACCTCGAGGATCGGGTTGCTGAAGTCGCGGTAGTCCACGCCCGCCAACCACTTGAACCGGCCCTCGGAGGATGACAGCAGACGGAACTCCTGCGAGAAGTCGCTGGAGGATGTGGTGTTCGCGTTGGTGCAGGCGCGCTGGGTGGTCACCGAGGTGAACTGGCGTTGCGCGTTGGTCACGGTGCGCACGCAGACGGAGTTGGTGGTCGAGTTGACGCCGGGCAGCTGTCCGGCACGCAACACCGTCACGGTGGCCGCTGGACCGCCGATGTAGCTCTGGTCGGCGTCCACCAGCGTGTTGAAGCTGCGGTCGCGGTAGTTGGTGATCGACTGCAGCGTGGCGAACGACAGGCTGTGGTTGACGGTGAGGTTGAGGTTCTTGGTCTTCAGGCGATAGAAGCCGTCGGTGTCCACCGCGCTGCGGCGTTCGTCGTACGGCGAATTGGCCTGATAGCCGCTCGCCGCTGGCAGCGGGTTGCCGCGGTCGTCGACGGCGCCGATGGTCATGTAGGTCTCGGGGGAGACGCCGGTCCGGCGGGTGCCGGAATCGATGAAGTCCTCGTGGTGGTAGTCCTCCCAGTCGAGGAACAGCGTCGCGTCGGTCGCCTCGGAGAAGAGCGCGCGCAGGCCGACGCGCACGCCGAGCGAGTCGAGCGGCAGTGCCGGCTTGTTGAGGAACTCGTTCCAGTAGAGGCCGTTCTCCTTGGCGTACTGCACGCCGGTCCGCAGGAACAGCCGGTCGGCGACCAGCGGCACGTTCAGGACGCCCTCGGCGCGGACCTGCTCCTTGTCGAAGCCGAGCGACGCGAGACCGTTCCACTCGAAGTTCTCGTTGGGCAGGTTGTTGACGACGTTCAGCACGCCGCCGACGGCGTTGCGGCCGAACATCGCTCCCTGCGCGCCGCGGTAGAACTCGATCTGCTTGGTGTCGAACTGGTCGATGCGCGTGAACGCGCGCCCGCCGAAGCCCGCCGCGATGCTGGCGCCGTTGCGCAGCTGCAGGACCGACGCTTCGGCGTTGGTGTTGGTCGCGACGCCGGCGCCGCGTGCCTTGTACTCGGGCAGGTTCTCGTCGTCGACCGTGAGACCGGGCAGCAGGTCGCCGAGCTGCAACGGATCGACGATTCCGCCGACTTCGCGGAGGATGTCCTCGGAGATCACGGAGACGGAGCCGGGGATGTCCTTGAGCGCCTCCTGGCGCTTGCGCGCGCTCACCACCACCTCGTCGAGACCGGATGCGTCGGTGCCGCTCGTGGTCTGCGCTGCGGCGGCGCCCGTGAGGCAGACCGCGGCGGCGGTGATGAGGGTGGTCGAGAGGTTCAGCGAGCCCTTGGTGCGCATGGGAGTCCCTCCGGGATTGGCGTGATATTTTTGATGTAGAAGTGTCGACACTTCGTGAAGATATGTCGACAACCTAAATCCTTTCGTCCTGCGGTGCAAGCCCCCGTCGCGTGCGCGGCCCGCCGTCCTCCACGGTCGTCGGTCGATGTCCGACGAACCGCCGTCGCCCGCGACGGAATTCCGGCGACCGTGCGTATCCATGGGAGTGCGCACCGGTCCCGCGGGACCGGGCGACCACGGCATCCGGCGACGACTCGATCTTCAGGAGGGGCGATGTCCATCGAAGCAGCCACGGCGACGAACCGGTTCGGGATGGGCGCAGGCGCGGGCGACATCGAACGGGCAGGGCGCGACCCCCGGGGCTGGCTGCTCGGCCAGCTCGAGCCGCGGCGCGCGCTGTCCGCGGAGTTCAAGGGTCTGCCGTCCAGCACCGAGATCCGCGCGGCGCACTGGCACCGCTACGGCGAGGCGAGTCCCACGCTCAACCGCAGGCTAGAGTCGCTGCAGGCCAAGGGCGATGCCGCGGCCGTCGAGGCCGCCTCCAAGGATGTCCAACGCATGCTCGGCGGCTACGTCATGTGGGCCGGGCAGGTCGCGCATACCGAGTTCGCTGCCCGCACCCGCCACGCGCTCGGCACCGACCGGCCCTTCGAGGAGCGCTTGGTGCGGTTCTGGTCGAACCATCTGGTCGTGCCCACGGCCAAGGTGCCGGCGACCATCCTGGTCGGCGCTTACGAGCGCGAGGTCATCCGTCCGCATGCCACCGGCAAGTTCCGCGACATGCTGACCGCCTCCGCGAAGCACGCCGCGATGCTCACCTTCCTCGACAACGACACCTCGATCGGTCCCAACTCGCCGTTCGGCCGCGAGCGCAAGATGGGGCTCAACGAGAACCTCGGCCGCGAGATCCTCGAGCTGCACACCATGGGCGTGGATGGCGGCTACACGCAGGCCGATGTCATCGCGCTCGCCACGGCGTTGACCGGATGGAGCACCGCGCCCGCGATCCTCCGCGCGAACACCGTCTACGCCAGCGCACTGCCGCTGCCGCAGCGTGCGCCGGACGGACCGTATGCATTCGCGTTCTACCCGGACTGGCACGAACCCGGTCCGGTGAAGATGCTGGGCAAGACCTACCCCGACGAGGGCGTGCGCCAGGCCGAGACCATGCTCGACGACCTCGCGAAGCATCCGGCGACCGCGCGCTTCCTCGCCCGGAAGTTCGCGCGCCACTTCGTCAGCGACGATCCGCCGGAGTCGCTGGTCAAACGGCTGGCCGATGTCTATCTCGCCCACGACACCTCGATCGGCGCGATGGCGCGGGCGTTGGTGGAGTCGCGCGAGGCCTGGACGCCGGAGAAGCGCAAGCTCAAACAACCGGAGGACTTCGTGATCTCCGCGCTGCGCGGTGTCGGCGCCGAGGTCGCGGCCCTGCCGCCGTACCCGGCGTATCGTTTCGACACCTACCGCCCGCCACCGGGCGCGCGGCTGCCGAGCGGCGACCGCGTCGCGCCGGCCGGCGGCATGGCGGGCGGCATGGCGGGTGGGATGGCTGCGCGCGATCCCGCGATGGCCGATGCGGCCGGTGAGCCGAAACGCAGACGGCGCACGGCGACGGGCGGCACGACGGCCCTCGTGCCCTCCGAGCTCTACGACGAGCTCGGCAAGATGGGCCAGAAGCCGTTCGGCGCACCGGGCCCGCAGGGTTGGTACGACCGCGTCTCCGATTGGTCGGGAGCGGCATCGCTCGTGAAGCGCATCGAATGGTCCGCCGAGCTCGCGCAGTCGCGCGCGAACGACCTGCCCGAAGGTCCGCGGATGCTCGATGCCATGTTGGGCGGGTCCGCCACCGCGGAGCTGCGACGTGCGGTCGAGCGCGCGGCGACACGCGAGCAGGCCTTGACCCTGATCCTGGCCAGTGCGGAATTCCAGAGGAGGTGAGCATGGTCACTCGCAGATCCATCGTCCAGGGCATGGTCGCCGGCGGTACGCTGCTCACGCTCGCACCGGGGTTCGCGGTCGCGATGACGGGCGGTGAACGGCGGTTCGTGTTCATCTTCCTGCGCGGTGCGATGGACGGCTTGTCGGCCGTACCCGCCTACGGCGAGCCGCGCTTCAAGGCGCTGCGCGGCGAGCTCGCCGACGGCAGCCCCGGCGAGGGCACGCCGTTCGACGCCCTGAAGCTCGACGGGCTGTTCGCGCTCAACCCGGACCTGCCGACGCTGCACAAGCTCTACGGCGCCGGCGAGCTCACCGTCGTCCACGCGGCCTGCCACGGCTATCGCGACCGTTCGCACTTCGATGCGCAGGACGCGTTCGACCGCGGCACCGTCGATAAAACGTTCCGCGACGGTTGGCTCAACCGTGCGCTCGCCTACCTGCCGCCGCGCAAGGAGGGCGACCTCGCCATGGCCATCGGGCCGACGCCGCCGCTGTCGATGCGCGGCGATGTCGCCATCGCCTCGTGGGTGCCGGCCGAGGGCGAGGGGCTCGACCCCGACACCATCGTGCGCCTCGCGGAGCTCTACCGTCCCGATGCCGAGCTCGGGCCGAACTTCGAGAAGGGCTTCAAGGCCGAGGCCATGGGCCGCGCGATGGCGGACGGCGGCAAGGACGAACTCACCAGCGCGCAGGCGCGCGGCTTCATCAAGCAGGCGCGCGCCGCCGCCGGGTTCCTGCGCGACCCGGCCGGCCCGCGCGTCGTCACCATCGACTTCGGCAACTGGGACAGCCACGCCTCGCAGAACGTGCGCTTCATGCCGGGCCAGCAGTCCGCAGGCGGCTACCAAGGCCGTTTCGCCGAGCTCTACATCGCGCTCGACCGCGGCATCGCCGCGCTCAAGGAAGGGCTCGGTCCCGAGTGGGCCAACACCGCTGTGATGGTCATCACCGAGTTCGGCCGCACGGTGCGCATCAACGGCAACCGCGGCACCGACCACGGCACCGGCGGCGCCGGTTTCCTGCTGGGCGGTGCGGTGGCGGGCGGTCGCATCATCGCCGACTGGCCCGGCCTCGGTGAGGGCAAGCTCTTCGAGGACCGCGACCTGCTCACCACCACCGACCTGCGCGCGCTGTGCAAGGGCGTGCTGCGCGAGCACCTGAGCATCGCGGACGGCGCGCTGGAGACGATCTTCCCGGACAGCCGTGCGGTGAAGCCGCTCGAGGGCCTGATCCGGAGACGCGCATGACCGCTTGCCGACCGCGGCCCGTCGCATCGATCGCGGCAGCGGCGCTGCTCGCAGCGTCCATCGCCGCGTTCTCTGCAGCGTCGGTCGCGACAGCCGGGGCTCCCGGGACCGCGGCGGCGTCGTCGACCGCAGCGCCCGCCGTCCGCAGCGTCAGCGGCGGCAAGGTGCAGGGCCTCGCGCTCGACGGTGTCCATGTCTGGCGCGGCATCCCGTTCGTCGCGCCGCCGGTGGGTCCGCTGCGCTGGCGGGCACCGCAGCCCGTCGTGCCGTGGCAGGGCGTGCGCGATGCCACGCAGTTCGGGCCGGCCTGCCCACAGCCCAACCTTTTCTACGATGTGCCGCAGAGCGAGGACTGCCTGACGCTCAACATCTGGGCGGCGCCCAGCGCGCGCAAGGCGCCGGTGCTCGTCTGGATCCACGGCGGTGGTTTCATCAACAGTTCCTCGACGCAGCCCGCGACCGACGGCACGGAGCTCGCCAAGCGCGGGATCGTGGTCGTCGCCGCCAACTATCGGTTGGGTGCGCTCGGCATGTTCGCGCACCCGGCGCTCGCGCGTGAAGCGGCCGCGGCCGGCGAACCCACCGGCAACTTCGGCATCCTCGACCAGATCGCGGCGCTCAAGTGGGTGCGCGACAATATCGCGCGCTTCGGCGGTGACCCGTCGAACGTCACCGTGTCGGGCGTGTCCGCCGGCGGTACCAGCAGCCTCATCCTCGTGCAATCGCCGCTGGCGCGCGGGCTGTTCACCAAGGCCATCGTGCAGAGCGCGGGCGGGACCGAGGGCGTGCAGACGCTGGCGCAGGCCGAGGCCGCCGGCGTCGCGTTCGCTGCCGAGTTCGGTGATGCGGCCGGCGATCCCGCGAAGCTGCGCGGCATCTCGGCCAAAGACATCGTCGCGAAGCGCGGTTTCCCGATGACCGAGCGCCGCCAGCGCATGCTGGCCGGCAACGAGTTCGGCGGGCAGTACCAGGCCGTCCAGAGCCGCGGCGGTGCCGAGGGCATGCCGACCAAGCCCTTCGTCGACGGCAAGGTGTTGGTGAAGGACCTCGGCGAGGCCTACGGCGCGGCGGAGGTCGCATCGGTGAGGATGATCATCGGCGCGACCAACGGTGAGTCGGGCGGGCAGGGCGGCGCAACGGACCGCATCGAGGCGCGCGGCGCGATGGCTGCCGCCTTGGGACGCGCCGAAGGCGTGGCGAGAGCGGGCGGCAAGGCCTGGCTCTACTACTTCACCTATTCACCGGGCCGTGGGCCGGCGCCGCACGGCGCCGCGATGCCCTACACTTTCGGCAACCTCGGCAAGGCGCAGGGCAACGCGGATTCGCAGGTCTTCGCGCGCACCGGCCCCACCAGCGGCCAGGTCATCGCCGGCAACCGCGAACGCGCGGAGGGCCGCGGGGAGCGCCGCCGCCGCCCATCCGCGGAGGTGCCGCCGGCGATGGCGGCGGACCGGCAGGCCGTGGCCGATGTCTTGCTGGCGTACTGGGTCTCGTTCATGCGCGACGGTCGGCCGGTCGCCGACGGCAAGGCCGCGTGGTCGGACTCCTCGCCCGGCGATGCGCGTGCCTTGTTGGTCGACGGACCCGCGCCGCGCCTCGTCCCGGTGCGCAGCGCCCCCGCGGCCACGGCCGCGACCGACCGGCGCCCTTAGCAGACTCGACCCCCATCCTTTCCGGAGCATCGAACCATGCAGAGCGCGAAACTCAGCCTTCTCGTCGGCGGACTCTTGCTCGTCGCGATAGCGGCGGCCCAGCAGACGCCCGCCACCGACCCGCGGCTCAAGCGCTTCGACACCAACGGCGACGGGGTGATCGACGCCGATGAGAAGAACGCGGTCCGCGCACGGGTCCGCGAGCAGGCGTCGCGTGGTCGTCAGGAACCCAAACCTGGCTTCGACATCATCGCCGGCCGCCGCATCACAGAGATGATGTTCCCGTCGCACGATGGCCGTCAGACGCGCGCCGTGCTGAGCGTCCCCGAGAACATGCCCAAGAAGAGGATCCCGCTCGTGGTCACCATCCACGGCGGTCAGGGCAACCGCGACTTCGGGTATCTGCGCACCCTCGCCACGCCGCCGGAGGAAGGCGCCATGACCTCCTCGCCGACCGTGGCGATGTTCAATGAGCAGCCGTGGGCGATCCTGTCCATCGACTACCGGCTGGGCGGCGGAGACATCTGGAAGGACGCGCTCGCCGGCATCCGCTTCGCCAAGACTCTGCCTGGCGTGGACCCCGACCGCGTCTGCGCGATGGGCGGTAGCCACGGCGGGAAGCTCTTGATGGAGGTCCTGACCACCGTCGGACGCGACGAGTTCCGCTGCGCCATCGCCGGTTCGCCCTTCCAGCCGAACGCCTATGTCTCGCTGGTGCAGGACATCGATACGCCGCCGCTCGATGCGCTGACGCCCTCGGCGCGGCAGGTCCTGCTCGACATCCGCTCGCGCATGGGCAAAGGATCGCGACGGACGAAAGAGGAGCTCGAGGCGAATTCGTTCGAGACCCATGCCGGCAAGGTGCGCATCCCGACGCTCATGCTCGCGAGCAAGGGCGACGACCAGGTGCCCTACGTGCTGCTGCAGGGCACCATCGAACGCATGAAGGCTGCGAAGGCGCCGCTCACGCTGTTCGTCGCGGAGCAGGTCCCGCACGGATTCTATTGGGGCCGCGAGAACGCCATGGCCCGTGTCGGCCGCGGCGAGCGATCGCCCGCCGAGCGCGAGGAGGAGGCGCGAGCGCGCGCGGAGATCCTGAAGTTCCTGAAGACACAGTTCCGCTGATGGTTTCCCGGTCCATCGCCGCGTCGGTCGTGGCGGCGACGCTGCTGCTGTACGCGTCCACCGCGGGGGCAGCGCCGCGACCCTCCGTGGTGGTCATCGTCGCCGACGACCTCGGCTACGGCGATGTCGGCGCCTACGGCGCCAAGACGATCCCCACGCCGAACATCGACCGCCTCGCGCGCGAGGGCATCCGCTTCACCGCGGGCTACGCCACCGCGTCGGTGTGCAGCCCGTCACGGGCCGGATTCCACACCGGACGCTACCAAGCGCGCTTCGGCCAGGATTTCAATCCGGCGCTGCGCGAGACCCCGGAGGTGTCGCTGCCGACCGACGAGGTCACCTTGGCGCAGCGGGCGCGCACGCAGGGGTATGTGACGGGCCTCATCGGCAAGTGGCATCTCGGCACGCAGGCGGGCTACCACCCCCTGGACCGCGGCTACGACGAGTACTTCGGCTTCGCCTCCAGCGCCGTGTACCTGCCGACGCTCGCGGTCGGTGACGGCCGTCATCTGGTACCCGGCGAGCGCGAGCGCGCGCAGCGCAGGCAAGGATTCATGCGCGGCCGACAGCCTCTTGAGGAGAGCGGCTTCCTGACGGATATCGTCACCCGCGAGGCGGTGGACTTCATAGATCGGCACTCGGCGGACCCGTTCTTCCTCGTCGTCACGCATCACGCACCGCACGTGCCGATCGAGGCCCCCGCCGCGGTCATGCAGCGCGTCGCCGCGATCCGGGATCCGGCGCTGCGCACCTACGCCGCAATGATCGCCTCGCTCGACGACAGCGTGGGTGCGATCCTGCGCGCGCTCGAGTCCTCCGGCCGCGGACGCGACACGCTGGTGGTGCTCTTCAGCGACAACGGCTGCCCGGAGTACCTGCGCGGCACCTGCTCGAACGGCGATGTCAGCGGCTTCAAGCGCGACCTGCGCGAGGGCGGCCTGCGTGTCCCCATGCTCTGGCGCTGGCCGGATACGCTCCCGGCCGGTCGCACGGTCAGGACGCCGATGACCACGCTCGATGCGATGGTGTCTGCGCTGTCGGTGACGGGCGCTGACCTCGCCGCTGCGCCGCGCCTCGACGGTCGCGACCTGCTGCCGGCGCTGCGCGCCGGCAAGGAGCCGCCATCGACCCCGTTGTTCTGGCGTTCCGGCGACAACCAGGTCGTCCGCGACGGGCGCTGGAAACTCTGGAAGGCCAAGACGCCCGAGGATGGACGTGTCGACCTGTTGTTCGATCTGGAGACCGATCCGGGCGAGTCCCGCAACGTCGCGGCCGCCCAGCCTGCTGTGGTGGCGCGCCTGACGACGCTGCTGGAGGGTTTCGAGGGCGGCAACGTGCCGCCGCGTTGGGCGCCGCGGCGCGATGTCGTCGAGATCGCCGGTCAGCGCGTCGAGTTGGCCTTCTGATGTCCGTCATGGTCGGGAAGGGCGGCATGCAGCGCAGACCGCGGTCGGCGCGGACGTCGCTGCTCGCCGCGCTGGTGGCCTTCCTGTCGGGGTCGGTCACAGGATCCGTGACGCGCGCCGAGACCCTCGCGTTCGTCGAGACGACCGTGGTGCGTCCGGAGGAGGGGCGGTCGATCCCGCGCGTGACCGTGCTCGTCGAGGACGGCAGGATCGCCGCGGTCGGCCCGCGCATCCGCATCCCGGCCGGCGCTCGGCGCATCGATGCGCGCGGCAAGTTCCTCATGCCGGGGCTCTCCGACATGCATGTGCACCTGATGCCCATGGACATGGACGACCAGCTGTTCCTCTACCTCGCCAACGGCGTCACCACCGTGCGCGTCATGGCGGGCACGCCGCGGGCCTTGGCGCTGCGAAAGGATGTCGCCGACGGCCTGCGATCAGGTCCGAGGATGGTGGTCACCGGCCCGTTGCTCACCACGCTGCCGCGGCCGGCGGGGTTCATCACCGTGGTGTCCTCGGTAGAGGAGATCCGCCGACGCGTCGCCGAGTACGCCGCCGCGGGCTACGACGCCATCAAACTGCACAACATCGAGGACGAGGCCATCTTCTTCGCCGGTATCGAGGCCGCGAAGGCGGCCGGTCTGCGTGCCGTGGGTCACATCCCGCGGACGCTCGGCGCGGCGCGCGCCATCGACGCCGGCTTCGATTGCATCGAGCACTTCTACGGCTACCAGCCCGAGGTGGACCCCGCGCTCGCCGAACTCACCGTGCGCAGCGGCGTGTGGAACTCGCCGACCCTGATCGTGCTGTGGACCAATCTCCATCAAGAGGATCTGTTGCGCGAGCCCTTCCCCGAGGCCAAGTACCTGTCGGCGGGGCTCTCCCGCAGCGCCCTAGGCCGGCGCGCGAAGGCGCCGGAGGCCATCGATGTCGCGGGGTTCCAGCGCGTGCTCGCCGACCTCGATCGGCGCGGTGCGCGCCTCCTGACCGGCACCGACACCGGGACGCTGCTGCTGGTGCCGGGATTTTCGCTGCACCGGGAGTTCGCGCTGTGGGCCGGGGCCGGCATCGCGCCGGCACGCATCCTCCGCGCATCGACCGTCGGCGCCGCCGAGTGGATCGACGGTTCGCCGATCGACGGCCGCATCGTCAAGGGTGCGCGCGCCGACCTCGTGCTGCTCGACGCCGACCCGCTCGTCGACATCTCGAATGCGCGCCGCATCGCGGGCGTGATGGCCGCCGGCCGCTACCTCGACCGCAAGGACATCGACGCGCGGCTCGCCGACATCGAGGCCCGCGATACCCGACGGAGGACACCATGACCCGAACCGGAACCCCGACCCGAAGGCCGACCGTGGCCTCCCGCCCGCCGCACCCGCGGCACCCGCGGCTGAGCGGCATCCTCGCAGCGATCGTGGTGGCATCTGCCGTGGTGGCCGCGCGGGCCGCCGCACCCACCGCCGAGCAGGCCTCCGGCACGACCAACGCGGTGCTGTCCGCTGCGGTGCCCCTCGAGGAGGAGATCTTCGGCTGGATCGAGGAGATCACCGCCCAGGGCATCCGTCGCGCGGGCCATCCCGCCAATCTTTGGGTCGAGGACTACATCGTCGATCAGTTCAAACGCTTCGGTCTCGAGGACATCACCAAGAAGCCGGTGCCGGTGACGGCGTGGTTCGAGGGCGAGACCGGCCTCGAGGTGAGGGCGGGCGGCCGCAGCTACGACTTCAACGCCTATCCGGCAGCCTTCGTGCGCGGCTCGCTGCGCGCCGACGCGCCGCTCGTCAAGTACACCGACGGCATGACGCCGGAGGCGATCAAGGGCCGGATCGTCGTGCTCGACTACCTGCTCGCCGACGAGAGCGCGATCAGCCTGATGGCCGCCTCGCTCGGGGTGCACGACCCCGCCGGTTCGCTCTACGAGACCAAGCACCAGATCGGCATCTTGGGCGGTCGGGGCCGTGTCGGCGCGTCGGCGGCGATCGTCAACCGCATCCTCGAGGCGGACCCGGCCGGCATCGTCGTCGTGATGAAGAACTACTTCGACTCGCCCTACATCTGGGGCTCGCCGATCACGCGGTTCACCGATCCGGGGTCGGCGATGCCGGTGCCGGTGGCGATCGTCTCGCCGAGCGTCGGGGACCGTCTGGACGCGATCCTGGCGCGCGGCGGTGCGAGCGGCGTGCTGCGCGCCTCCGCCGAGACCCGGGCGGTCACCACGCACAACGTGCAGGGGTACCTGCCTGGCGCCTCGCCCGAGATCATCCAGATCGTCTCCCACACCGACAGCAATTTCAGCGGCGCCTTCCAGGACGCGGCCGGCATCTCGCTGGTGCTCGCACAGGCCAAGTACTGGTCGCAGGTGCCGCGGGAGAAGCGACCCTTCACCTTGCTGTTCCTGCTGACCTCGGCGCACATCCAGGGGTCCGTCGGCGAGCAGGTGATCATCCGCAACGAACCCGACAGGCTGGCGCGCACCATGCTCGACATCCACCTCGAGAGCCCCGCGCGCGAGTTCGCCATCAGCGCGGACCGTAAGCTCGTGGACCTCGACCGCGGCGAACCGATGCGCGTCTTCACCAGCATGGCGCCGGTGCTGACCTCGGCCGTGATCGATGCGGTCAAGCGCGAGGATGTCGACCGCGGCATCGTGCTGCCGGCGGATGTGCTCGGCGGTCATCCGCGCTCGGCGGCCGGACATTGGCATGGGGCGGGTCTGCCGGTGGTGTCGTTCATCGGCGTGCCGGTCTACTACTTCGGCGCCGAGGACGGCGTGGACAAGGTCCATCGCCGCAACCTCGTGCCGATGACCCGTGCCACCATCCGCATCGTCGAGTCGATGCGTGGCCAGACGAAGGCGTCGCTCGCGGCGGCCTCCGATGACATCCCCAAGGCGGGATATGACGCCACCGACGAGGCGTTCAAGGCCGGCCAGAACCGCAGTGCGCGCAGCGATGCCCATGTACGCTTCGTGCTGTCCTTCGACAGGGACGGCGACCGGGAGATCACCGGCGACGAGGAGAAAGCGCTTGCGGCGGCGGTGCGCGCCAAGCTGGCGGCGCGCGGCGAGGCGCCGAAGCCCCGCCCGACCCCACCGCGCGGCGGCCGTCAGCCGGGTGCGCTCTAGCCCGGTCCTGCGTAGAGCGGCGAGGAGGCCTTCAAAAAGGCCTGGTTGAGGGTCATCTCGGCGACCAGTCCATCGCCGAGGTACACCCGGCTGCGCAGCCACA